>JAPOQV010000455.1 GCA_026710565.1 Spirochaetaceae bacterium
CGCGCGGCCCTCCCGGCCCCCCGCCGGGGCGCCGGGCCCCCGCGGGGGCGCTTCCCCGGCAAACCCGCCCCCGGGGGGGCGGTTCCGGGGCGCCCGCCCCCCCCCCCCCCCGGGGGGCCCGCCCCCCCCCCCCGCCTGCCGGCGCTGCTGGACGAGCACGGCTACCTGTTGCTGCGTGGCGCGCTCGACTCCGACCTGGTGCGGCGCGTGCGCGACGACCTCATCGCCATCCTGCACGACTGTCACATCCTGGAGAGCCCAACGGCGCCTCCGCTCTGGAGCGGCGGACCGCCGCCCACCGAAGAGGAATACATGGGCTACTACGAGCGTGCCGTGCAGCTCGACTCGTTCAACCGGCTCGCGGAGTCGCCGGAGGTGCGCGCCGTGATGGAGGCGATCTACGGCGGTCCGGTGCAGGTGTGGAAACAGCGGCTGCTGCGCATCATCCCGCCCGACCCGGAGGGCGCGGCGCCGCTCGGCGTCGGCGCCCACCAGGACGGCAGCCCGCAGCTCGGCTACCTGACGCAGGACTTCTGCACGGCGTGGATCCCGCTCACCGAGATCGACGATCGGCTCGGCGGGCTGGCCGTGGTGCCGGGCTCCCATCGCGGCGGCGTGCGCGCACAGACCGGGGCGGCGGCCAGCTCCCTGAAGACCGCCAAGGACCAGGTGTTCGAGCTGCCCTCGGCGGATGAGCGGTGGGTCACCACCACCTACCGCCCCGGCGACCTGGTCGTCTTCGCCAGCATGACCCTGCACAAGGGCAACCCCAACACCTCGGGCCGCCTGCGGCTCTCCTGCGACTTCCGCTACCAGCCGGAAGGCGCCTACGCCAACTGGCTGGCGCACACCAGCGGCCCCGAGGTGCGGCGCACGGCCCAGCAGATCGACGCGGTGGTCACCAGCCGCGCGCTGTACGTGACCACCCACGCCGACGAGGAGCTGCGGGACGCGGTGCGGCGGCGCATGCTGGAGGAACGCAGCACCACCCTGGAGCGGGCCCGGGAGATCGCCGCCGAGTTGGCCGCCGAGCTGGCCGGAGGAAGCTGACGTGGCCGAGGAGTTCCTGCGCCGCCCGGCGCCTGCCGCCCGGCAGACACGCCCGTTCTACGATTCCGCTTCCTACTCGGCCTTCCCCCACGTCATCTGCATGGAGGGGGACGAGCTCCTGGTGGCGTTCCGGCAGGCGCCGCGGGTGGAGGGCATCAGGCACACCCATCCGCGCTCGATCATCACGCTGATCCGCTCGTACGATCTGGGCGAGACGTGGCAGACGGACGCCGCCTCCCAGATGGGTGCCGGCGGCGGACAGGAGCTGGGGCTGGTCTACCTGGGCGGCGGCAAGGTAGGCGGCGCGCTGGCCGCACACGAGGTCGTGCACTGGCACGAGACGGAGCGGATCTCCTTCCGCGACCCGCCCCGCAAGGAATACCCGTACGTCGGCGGCAGCCCGGACACCGGCGTGGCCCCGTTCGCGTACAGCAACGTCGGCGCGTTGTGGTGCTGGAGCGACAACTACGGGCTCACCTGGCGGCTGGAGCACGCCATCCTGGTCGGCGACAAGGCGCAGGCCTGCGCGCCGCCAGTGCGCACCGCCGACGGCACGCTGCTGATCCCGGCCTACGTCTCGCTCGGCGGGGACCCCAACTCGTCGGTGCTGTACCGCTCTTCCGACGGCGGCGCCACCTGGTCCGAGGGGACGGTGATGGCGCGCGGCAGCGCCGACACCCGCGACTACAACGAGCCGGCGGTGATCGAGCTCGAACCCGGGCACCTGCTTGGCATGCATCGCACGACTACCGGCGACCGCGAAGCGCGCAGCCTGTTCTGGCAGAACGAGTCCCGCGACGCCGGCGCCACCTGGAGCCGTCCCGCGCCCACCGCCATCCAGTCGGGCGCCTGTCCGCGGCTGCTGAAGCTCCGCGACGGCCGGCTGCTCTTGACCTATGGCCGCCGCCTGCCGCCGTACGGGATCTACGCCTCGATCAGCGACGACGGCGGCCGGAGTTGGGGCCGCACCAGTTGGCTGGTGCGCAAGACGCCGGAGGCCGCCCTTTCCGACCAGGGCTACACGTCGTCGATCCAGCTCGACGACACGCGCATCTTCACCACCAGCTATGCGCAGTGGCGCGGCGTCACCGGCATCACCGGGACGTTCTGGGAGCTGCCCTGACGGTCCCCGCGTGACCAACGCTCCCATCAGCGTCCACTTCTTGTTCTAGGTTCGTTCTAGTTCGACGATTCCCCGCGTCTCGCTCCACCGCAACGAGAACCTAACCGCCCTCAATCGCACACCGGGAGTCGGTCCCTGCCATCGACGACAACCAGCTCCGCATGTCACCCAACCCCTCTACGCATCACCAGCCCGTACGTCCCAGTGTCAGCTACCTACCCCTTCTTTCCGCCACCAAGCGAAGACCACGCCGAACCAGCTATCCATCCGGAAGTGCGCACGTTTCACCGGCACCAAAACCGGCCCCCTCTTGCCTATCCTACCGTCTACCTCCCCAACTCTCCCCTCTATGCCTCCATCCGTTAACTCTCCTCAAACCACCACATCCCTTCGCCAAGCAGCCCAATCACTCCCTAAGAAACAATGGCTCAAACGGAAACTCCTCTGCCGTGCTCCTACGCCAGAGGACCGGCGGCGCGTTATTCGGGATCGTCCCCGAAAAGGTTATCAGCGCGCAACACTTCCCATATCCCAACGGACTACGCTTCTCCAGCCTCTCGCCATACGACAGTATTAGATGATAAGCATCCCTTCCCTCACTATCGCTTTCGAATACGTCCGCAACAATGCCCTCCGGAGGACCGCTTCGCAACGAGTGAATACAGGTTACCCGGGCGCCTTCCCCTCCGAAGATCTCTGCCGCCGTATCCGAAACCCTCGCCACACCATCTGCCATCCCCGCCATTACATATACGTGAACCACCTGACCCTCCGCTACAAATTCCCGAAACCCCTTCAACCCATCCGACAACGACTCTCCGGAACCCACGAAGTCATCGACTAACACAATGTCGCTCACCCCTTCCCCCTCACCGCTCAGCTCCCCCGGCGACTTGACAAGACCCTTTCTATACAAACCCCCTTCCATTGCAAACGTCCGCGCCAATTGCGCACCGCTCTGTCCAGCCCCACCAGCATAAGATATCCTAACCTGCATCTCATTCCACCTACCGTGTCGCCCGACCATGTCCTCCTGAAAAATCCTATACGCGTCTCTTAGAAGCTTCCTCTCTTCCGCGGGACCCACAAAAAACAGCTCTTGAAGCACACGAAAGATCAAACGCTGATTATACACCTCCCCGAACTGGCCCAAATACTCCAGAACCCTCTCAACCGAAACGGCCGAGGTCTTGTATATGCTCCACCCGTCCACCAATTCCTTCGCCTCCGAATAGGACACCCGATACCTCTTACGCGAGTCAATCGCCTTCTCTGCATTCCGAAGCTCGTGTGCCGTCAACATCAACTGCCCTTGACCGGCACCGGCGATCCACCGACCAAACAGCCCAATTCTCGACCTAACCCTATCCCCTTCAATCACGAAAAAGCTACGATCATCAAACTCTGCCAGTACTCCTCTAGTCCTCCCCTCATCCAACCCCATCTCTAGCGCCTCCCGCACCACCGAATCCATCGAAGCCCATTGATCCGGGGTGTTACTCAGCCCGAATGCGAGCACGGCGCGCTTACGATTCAGAACAATCTCATCATTTCTCTCGATCCCGCCCTCCAAGATCAGATCGTCCCAGTAATGCGAGAAGCTCGCTGAGTCCATTCCGCCTCTCTCAATGAGCGTCTCGACTGCCAATTCGACCTCTTGCGCCCCGACAAATGAGTCATGTCGCTCACAGGCCCTAGCCAGGATCGCCGCACACATCAGCTTGGTGTAATACGGATTTCCTTCCGTGTACTCGTATATCCTCGCATACGCATCGGCCCCAAATTCAAGGCAGTCCTCTGTCGGCTTACCTACCAAGTCCTCAAAATCCGTCCACTGGTCGCGATTAAAGTAATCCACGAGACACGGCTTCAGCAAATTGAGGTGTTGCCCATGCTGATTGAGAATGAGCTTCATCCGTTCTCCGGCAACGAGCAACACCCCAATGCCTCGAATCTGCGCTATTGTCCGTAGCGCTAGAAAAAAAGCGCGCCCCCGATCCCCCTGCACCAGGAGCTCAATCGGTAATTGATCGAACTCGTCGAACATGATTACCACACGCCCTCGGTCCGCGGCCTTTCGGAGCAACCGCGTCACTGGGCTAATTGAACCTTGGAGCCGGATCTTCTCGCGCTCCGCAGCCAGCTCCGGAATCTCATCCACCACTCGATCCATAATCAACTCACCTAGATTGTCGACAGCGATGTCAGCATCGTGATGGTTGATTTCTCCGATGCTGATCGAAACGCAAATCGCGTCACTCGATATCTGCTCAAGGGCGACGTTAGCTATCGACGTTTTACCTACCCGCTTCTGCCCATGGATATACACGGACCCTACCGGCGCAGTGTTTAGCGTAGACACTACCTCTCGGACAGTTTGCGAACGACCGATGAGGTCACTCCCTCGCGTTACAGCATCTAGACTATAGGGATCATGCCACTGTGTTTCATCCCAATTCACGGTCGGATCTTGGGGCTCCAACGTGATCGCAACAGTGTTGGTCGAGTCTGTGTCGCCCGTGCTCACTGCGTCCACCCACGTACACGTCAGCACATAGTGAGCCTCGTCCGGATTCTGGTCGGTTTTTGCGCGGAGTTCTATGGTTAACTTGCGATTTGGTGTGACAGCGGACAATCTCACTGGCGGTCCTACTCTTACCGAACCAGGGGAATCTTCATGCCTATTCAATTCGATTTGAACATGAGTCGCGACACCGGCACCTTCGTTATGAAGCTCAACGGGAATGGATATGTCCAGATCCGGCATATGCAGGGGATACCGACGATGATGGGCGCGCAATACGATGGACGCTGGTTTTCCGAAAGGGCTTTCGCGGAAGTGCTCCTCAAGATCGGTACTGATCTTCCGAAAGGTGGCGGCAATCTTACACCCGAACTCAGTGGGCGCGCTATCGTAGGCAGCGAGAATCGCCTCCAACATCTGATGAGCATCACTGAAAGCGGAACGCACCGGCTCGGTGTCAGCAGCCTGTTGAGTACGCGAAAAGTACTCCTTTGTCAAGTTGATCGACTCGTTGAGCGCTTCTCGTTCGAAGCCAAGGAACGGAACGACCGACGCTTTTACGTTTTCTTTACTTAGAGCTCGACCCAGTCTCGTCTGAAAGGTGGAGATCGAATTAATTCCCTGGTAAGACTGAGTACATTCGGCTATCGTATCACGAGCATCGCCCACTATGCCGGCCAACTCCATAAGTAGGTCGACTGTTTGCTTTCGTCTTTTGTCTACTCTTGTTCTGGCCTTGCGATCCCCCCGTTCGAACGCATATTTTTGGATTCTCAATTGGTCGCATATGCCGTCAACTATGCGGTTGATCTGCGCTGCGTCCCGGCCGGCGGTATTGATCAGGGCAGGGTCGAGCGCAGCAATTCTCAGGAAGGCCGCACGCTGGACTCCGCTGGCGGGCCGGGAGTCGCCTGACAGGTGCTCAATAAAGGTCCTGGCGGCGTTCTTATGTGTTGAATTCTTAGAGTCATTCTCGAGGTTGGTGAGCATGCGGTCGAGGCATCGCGGGTCTTGCATGTGGGGTAGGTTAAATTGGTGGGACGGTGCTGTCAAAGAGTGAGTGGGGTGGTGGTGCACACGTTCTTGAACGGGTTGTGGGCAAGGGCCCGACGTTTGAGGAGCTGGGGCCACGCGGTAACTGGAGACCTGCGATTCCGCCGAGGCTAAGATCGCAAAGCAGTCAGCTCTGCGATCATGTCCGGCGGACTCCACCACCGCGTGAGTCCGAGATCCGCGGCGATCACCGAGGCGGCGTTGTAGCCGCAGAGTCCGGTAACGTTTCCTCCTGGGTGCGTGGAGCCACCGCACAGGTACAGACCCTCCAACGCCGTGCGATAGCAGCCGGCTCCCGGAAACGGACGGTTGTAGCCGACTTGGTCGTTGGCGAACGAGCCGACCAGCAGGTCGCCCTGCGACATGTTCGGCAACCGGTCGACCGTGTCCAGGGGGCTGAGCGCAAACCGGTCCAGGATTACGTCCTCATCGAGGTTCGGCGCGAAGCGCCGCCAGAATTGCAGCAGCCGTTCGCCATGAGCGTCACGCTGCGCGTTCCAGTTGGACGCGTTCCCGCCCAGGTGGTAGGGGACCTTCTCCCACAGGAACGCCGCGTGGGTGCCCGGTCCGGCCTGGGTGCGATCGAACCTCGTGTGGCACGACCCCCATGCGACGGGTGGCGGTACCCGTCCCCGCTCATGCGCGTCCACGATGTCCTGAAACTGGTCGAACCGATCAAGGCCGAGAATCACCATGAACGCGTTCCGCAGCTCCGGGTCGGCTTCCGCGGCGGCGTATGAGGGCGGTTCCGACAGGGCAAGGTGCAACCCGAACAACGGCGCGATCACGTTGTAGCGGAAGCCCCGGGCGCTTCTGCGGAGCGCGGGACCGGCATCCGATTCCGCGAGCAGTTGCAGAAATGTCTGCTGCGGATTGAGGCCCGAGACCACGAACCGCGTCGCCTGCAACCGCTCGCCGTCCTCCAGCTCCACCTCACCGATCCGACCATGCCTGAGGTGCAGCCGCCGGATGTGTACGCCGCACCGAACCTCGCCGCCGTGAGCTTCGATGTCCGCCACCAGGCCTCGAGCCAGTCGAGCCGATCCGCCGACGCACATCTGCGCCTTGCCGTCGGACGCCAGCAGCGCCGGAATCGAGTGCCCGAAGCCCCTCATGCGCAGATCGACTTCCCGCAGACCGTTGAAGAACAGCAGACCGGCCCGGATCACGGTGTGCGAGAAATTGCGAGTGACGAACTCCAGGGGAGAGAGGGCCGACACTTCCAGCAGCCGGCGGCCCATGCGCGACTGGCTCAGCATACGCCGCCGCAGCGACGGCTCCAGGGGTGGCGACCTGGACTCCGGAACCAGGATGTGCTCGACGATCGGCCGGAACTCGTCGACCAACCGCGCGAGTGTGTCCGCATCCGCGGGCGACCATTGGTGGAATGACGCCCGGGTTCGCTCGAAATCCGTCCACCACTGCAGGCTGCGTCCTTCGCCGGTGAGCAGCGCGACGTTCAGCTCCGGCTGGACATAGCGGACGCCATGGGCAGCCAGCTCCAGATCGTCGTACCACGGCATCCGGTTCAAGGCGCGGTGATAGAACGAGTGCGGGTTGTGCATCACCCCCGCGACGCGCGGGTTCTCGATCGTCGCCAGCCCTCCGCCGGGAACGTCCCATCGTTCCAAAGACAGCGTCCTGAGCCCGCAGCGCGACAGGTAGGCCTGCAGCACCAGGGCGTTGTGCCCGGTCCCGAGGATGATCCCGTCGTACGTCGCGCTCATCGTGGTCAGCCGATTTCCGGCGCGGCGATCGCCCACTGCGCCGCCGGCCTGCCGGGCCGGGCGTTCTCGCCCAGATACATCCGGGTAAGCGTACGCTGGCGGTTCATGCCGTACCGCCGGGCGCCGCGAATCGCGGAGGGATTGGTCTCCCGGATGTCCCAGTACACGGGACGACCGGGAATCCCTCCCAGCAGGCTGTCGGCGATCGCCGTGCCGCTCGACTCATCCTCGGCAACGACGGGTCCGAGGTAGTCCGCGCGCCGGCCGCGCCGCAGCATGCCGTACCCGGTGACCTGCCCGGCCTCGTCCTTGCGGACATGCGTGTCCGATTGGGCAGCCAACATCGACAGCATCCGATCGCGCGCAACGCCGAACGCGGCGGAATCGAGACTCGCGACGCAGCCGATGCCACCGGTGTCCAGCCGCCGAGGCTCCGGACCGGCTGCTGTCTCGATGCTCGCCGGAGAGGCCGGGAGCTCCGGCCTCTCCCAGCGCGCAAGGCTCCATTCAGGGACAAACCCGAGCGTATCGTAGACCTGCCGGCCCAACGGCGTGGCGTCCAGCTTGATGCAGCCCACTCCGGACCGGCGCAGATGCTCGATGCACCGCATGAGCAGCGCCGTGCCGATCCCCCGCCGCCGAAGATCCGGATCGACGAGAACCATGCCGATCCACGCCAGGTCTCTCGAATAGGTCGTGGTCGTCGCGGTACCGGCCGGCCGGCCCTGCCACTCGGCGACGAAACAGCCATCGGGGTCGTGCCGCAGCAGCCGCCGCCAGTCCTGCGGAGTCTGGTTCCAGCCGGCCAGGTCGCGAAGGCGGTCCGCGAACACCACGTCCGTGTCGACCATCTGTCGCAGCGTGATGGAACCGCTGATGGGCGAGCTCCGCTAGATCTCCGGACCGACCGCGGCGATGCGCATCGGCGCGTAGTGCGTGTCGACGATGCTGCTGTCGCCGGTTGCGCGCGCGCGCCGCCAGATCTCCGCCATCATGTCCCGCCGCCGCTGCGCGTGACGGGGATCGGCGCCGAGATTGGTCAACTCGTCAGGATCGGCCGCGAGGTTGTAGAGCTCGTCGTAGTCGAAGCCGTTGAACACGAATTTCCACGCTCCCTGCCAGAGAATGCGCTGGGTCATCAGGAAGCGGTTGCCGCAGGACTCCGCGTAGGCGCAGTCGTGGTTCGAGGCCGCTCCCACGGGATCGCGCAGCAGGTCCGCGAAGGACCGGGAGTCCGGCGCCTCGAACGGGGGCGCGCCGGTCAGCTCCAGCAGCGTCGGCGCCACGTCCACCAGCGATACGATCGCATCGACGTCGGAGTCGGCTACGCCCCCGGGTCCGGCGACGCCGGGCCCGGCGATGACCAGCGGAATCCGGTACGCCTCTTCGAAGGCGCCGAAGTTGTGGGCGTCGAAGCCGTGCGCGCCGACGTAGCGGCCGTGGTCGCTCATGAACACCACGATCGTGTCGTCCAGGACCTGCAGCCGCTCGAGCTGATCCAGGAGCGCCCCGACCTGCGCGTCGAGCTCGCCGATCAGGGCGTAATACACCGCCCGCGCCTGGCGCCACTCGCGCTCGGTGATAGCGCCGAACACCTCGCGCTGGCGCCGGTAGATCGCGGGGCTGTGGGCGAAGGTGTCTCCCAGACTGGCGGGCAGGTCGATGGCGTCCAGGTCATATCCGAGGTAGGCATCGCGGTTGGCGATGAGCGGGACGTTGGGCTCGGCGAAGCTGACGCAGCAGGCCCAGGGGCTGCCGCCTGCCACCGCGGACTCCACGAACTGCTGCGCGGCGCGGGTCGTCGCCGCGAAGGCGCGCCGCTCGGTCGGCACCGGCGTCGCCGCGTAGTGCAGGACGGGACGATAGCCGTCCGGGCCCTCGTCGTAGCGCACCGGAGCGGCGCCGTCGAGGAGGTCGGCGGTAGCGGTGACACCCGCCCCCAGCGCCCGCTGCGCGGCGGCGTGGTCGCTGCCTCCCTCCTGCCACCCGAAGCGGCGCAGGTCGTTGCTGCGCTCAATGTGCCACTTGCCGAAATAGGCGGTCCGATAGCCGGCATCGCACAGCCCCTGCGCCCAGTGCGGATAGGCGGTCCGCAGCACGCACTGGTCGTCGTCCACGGTGTGCTCCACCTGCAGCACGCCGTGGTTGTGCGGAAGCACCCCCGTCATCAGGCTGGCGCGGGCCGGTGAGCAGGTGAACTGGACGGTGTAGGCGCGGCGGAAACGCAGGCCGCGCGCGGCGATCCGGTCGACGTTGGGCGTGCGGCAGAGCGACTCGGGAAACGTGGTCTGCGCCTGCATGCCGTCCGGCACCACCAGGAGCAGGTTGGGTCGCGTCACCCCAGCCGTCCCATGACCCTGGTGACCGCCGCCGCCACGTCGTGCGCGTCCCGATCGCTCCAGTCCAGGGACAGGGTGTACTCCCCCACCCGGGCCAGGAGATCCTCGGCTATCGGGCAGGTGCCCGGGGCGTAGCTGACGTCCCCGCCGTAGGTCCTCGGATCCCACGGGCCGGCGCCGGCATGCCACAGCCGCCGCTGCTGAAACACGTCCCGCACGTAGATCGGCCGGCCGCCATACGGCGTCGACAGCGGCACGCCCTCCGCAGCCAGCGCCTCCTTCGCAGCCCCGGCCAGCTCCGCCGTGTCGAAGATCAGGATGGCGGAGGCGCCAACATCTGCGTCGCTGCCGGCGCGCCGGCGCTGGCGTACTCCGGCGCAGTCGTCCACGGCCGTGCCGATGATGCCGCATACTTTCTGCAGCCGCTGCCGCACCCGGTCGAGCTTCCCGAGCTGCACCCGCAGGATGGCGGCGGCGACCTCGGTCAGGCGGTAATTCTCGCCGAACAACTCATTGGTCTCCGGGATGGCACCGTTCCCCTTGCGGGCGGAGCCATTGTCGTGCAGCGCGATCGCCCGGGCGGCCAGATCCGGATCGTCGGTGGCGACCATCCCGCCCTCGCCGGCGGTGAGCACCTTGTTCATCTGGAAGCTGAAGGCGTTGATCCGGCCGCGCGCACCGACCTGGAAGCCGTCGTCGCGGGCTCCGAGGGACTGGGCGCAGTCCTCGATTACCGGTACTCCGTGCGCGTTCGCGACGTCCAGGATGGGCTGCAACGGCACCGCAAGCCCGCGCCAGTGCACGACCATGATCGCCCTGGTACGTGGCGTGATGCAGGCTGCGATGCCGGCGGGGCTGATCTGGAGGTCATCGTCGACGTCGGCGAACACCGGAACGGCGCCCGCGGCCACCACCGCGTTGGCGCAGCCGACGAACGTCGCCGGCGGCAGGATCACCTCGTCCCCCGGCCCCACCCCCGTCGCGCGGAGGGCGACGATGAGGGCGGCCGTCCCGGAGCTGACCCCGAGGGCGTGAGTCACCGCGAGGCGGGCTGCGAACGCCCGCTCAAGCTCCTCGGCGTTCCCTGCTACCTGCGGCCCGTAGTACCGGAACGGCGAGCGCCGCTCCAACACCTCGCGGACGGCGCGTAACTCTTCATCGTCGATGGCGGTCGCGCCGGGGTAGCCGCCCGGCAGCGGCGCGGAGCGAACCGGCGTCCGCCCGTCGATCAGCGACCGTTCCATCGGCAGTACGCCTTGTCCGGCGTCAGCGCACGCAGCCAGGAAAGCTCCGCCCGGCGATGCTCAGGTACTCCGGCCCCGGACCGTCCCCGGTGTAGCGCGAGCGCGCGCTCATGTAGGACAGCGCGATCGCGCGGCGCCAGTGGTCGGACGAGTTCGGCGCCGTGTAGTGCGGCAGCAGTGCGTGGAAGAACAACCCGCCGCCGGCCGTGACCGGCGCCAGCACCAGGTCGTCCATTGAGTAACGGTCCTGCTCGATGACGTAATCGTCCGTCACGTGCGTGTGCGGCTGCGCTCCCCGCCTGTGCGCGCCGGGCAGCACGCCCATGCAGCCGTTCTCCGGCGTCGCGTCATCCAGGGCGAACCAGCACGAGCACTCGCTCTGCGGCTCGATCGGCCAGTAGGGCGCGTCCTGGTGCATGCCCTTGGAGGAGCCCACGTGCGGGGGCTTCATGAGCAGCGCATTGCGGAACATCTTCACGTCCGGTCCCAGGAGCTGCGTGATGACGGCGACGATCGCAGGATCGGTGCCGAGCGCCCGGAACAGGTCGTCGTGCTCGACCAGGCCGTCGATCTTGCGGATGCCGTCGCCGGGGTCGTCGACCCGCTCCTCTCCCCGCGTCACCCGCGGCTCGATCTGCACGCGCAGCGCGCCGGCGTCGCGCCCGCCGTGCGTGTACTCCCGGACGCGGTCGCCGAGCGCCGCGACCCGCTCCGGGTCGATCAGGTCCTCCACGACCAGGAAGCCGTCGCGGTCGAAGCGGGCCAGATGCTCGTCCGTCAGGTGGACCGGCGTCGTCGTCTTACCCATGGTCCGGCGATGGTAGGCGCCGGCAACGGTTATCGTCGAGCGGCGTGGGCCTCACCGTCTCGGCCAAGCCTCCCCCGGAATGCCTGATCGGAGTTTCGCGGGCGGTCGTCCGCAGCGCCAGTCAGCCGCCGTGGTCCGCGGTACAGGCCATCCGGACCGCCAGCAGGTTCTCGGTCGGCGTGCCGTAGGGGACCACCGCGGTGCCGACGATGAAGCCCGGCAGGTCCGCCCCTTCCGCCACCACCTGCGTGGCGGTCTCGAACACCTCGTCGGGCGTGGCCGACGCCACGAACTGCGGCGACATGTTGCGCCGCACCGATCGTCCCGCCTCGCGGCAGCGCGCGGACCATGCCGGCCAGTCGGCGGTGAAGTCGCACAGCAGGTTGTTGGCGCCGGTCGCAAGCAGGGAGTCGATGATGCGTGTCGTGTTGCCGCCGATGATGAGCGGCACGTCTCTCACGCCAAGCTGCCCGAAGTGCTCGACGATCGACCGCGTGAACGGCAGGACGTACTCCCGGTACATCTTCGGCGACAGCAGGTCCGGCGATGCCTGCGAATCGAACAGGATCACCTCGGCTCCGGCATCGATGTAGGCGGCGCCGAACTCCTTGATGATGGCGGTGCAGTACTCCAGCAGCCGCTTGGAGGCGTCGGGATCGTCCCAGCAGCACAGGAAGAACTCCTCCGCCCCCATCAGGCTGATCGCCAGCGAGAACGGCCCGGACAGGGCGCCGCGAATCCAGACGTCGCCGCCCAGCTCCGCGACCACCCGGCGCGTGGCCTCGATGTTTACCGGCATCCGCCCGTCGCGCAGCGGATTCGGGACGGGGCGGCTCGCGAAGTCCGTGGAGGCGTCCACCACGTGGTCGCCGGGGCGGATGCCGGGGATGCTGGTGTCGTCGCCCTCGTAGAAGGTGACCCGGCAGCCGGCCGCCTCCGCTTCCAGGTTGTACACGTCGAGCCCGATGGTGAGCGCGTCCGGTTGCAGGGCGGCGTACTCGGCCAGCACCGCGCGCGAGAGCAGGTCGGCGTCCCGTGACACCCGTGACGGCGTGTCGTCCAGGAAGAACGCCTTGTGCTCGTAGACGGCCGGCAGAAACAGCGGCCGCCGTCCTCCGGCCGGAGCCGGTTCGCAGCGGAGCACCTTCCGCACCTCGTCTCTCGTCGCCATCAAGCCGTCCGCCGACAGGGTAGCGCCGCCTCGTCCGGCACGCAAAGCGGGCCGAGGCTTCATCGACACAGAATCGGGCCTCCGCTACCCTCGGGCCGTGACACCCGCGCTCGGAGCGGCGCTGCCCAGCGAGTACCGGAGGGCCACCGATCCGGTGACCGGCACCACCATCCACCAGCTCACCGAAGCGGCCTGCATCAACCACGCGCCGTTCTTCCTGACCAGCGCGTTCACGCCGGACGAGCGGCACGTGCTGTTCACGTCCTATCGCGGAGGCGCGCCGCAGCTCTACGAGGTGGAGTTGCTCGACGGACCGATCCGCCGGCTCACCGGCGTCGAAGGCCTGCACCCCTACTCCGCGGTCATCGCCGCGGATGGGAACGAGGTGCTCTACACCCGCAGCGAAGGCGGCGCCGAGCCGGCCGGCGTCATCGAGGCGGTGAACCGCCGCGACCTCTCGCGCCGCGTCATCCACCGGCTGCCGGGCGCGCAGCTCGCCGAATGCAGCGTGTCCGCCGACGGCGCCTGGGTGGTCACGGCGATGAAACGCGACGGGCGCAACGGGTTCCTGGTCGCGGCCACCTCGGGGGCAGGCGGACAGGTGGCCCTGGAGTTCCCCCGCACGGTGATCCATCCGCAGTTCCATCCAGCCGACGCCGACTGGATCGAGTTTGCCGGCGATCCGGCGCCGCGCATGTTCCGGGTCCGCCGCGACGGCACCGGACTCGAGTGCCTGTACGAGCACGACAACGAGGTGTTCGTCGTGCACGAGACCTTCCTCGGCAGCTCGCAGGACCTGGTGTTCGTGGAGTGGCCGCGGGCGCTGCGCCGGCTGTGCTGGGACTCGGGAAAGGTCGACACGATCGCGGAACTCAACGCCTGGCACATCGCCCCCAACCGGGCCGGGACACGCATCGTCTGCGACACCAACCACCCCGACCGCGGGCTGCTCGTCATCGAGGTGGCCACCGGCGAGTGGCGGGTGGTCTGCCACCCGCACAGCTCCAACGGCGGCACGCAGTGGCGGACTTCGCGCTACGCGCTGGCGGAGGACTTCGCGCGGGCGGCCAGCGAAGCGGGCGAGCACAGGAACTCGGACGGACCGCTGAGCTGGATGGAGTCCCCCACGGACACGGTCTACGGCCCGCAGTGGTCGCATCCGCACCCGGCATTCAGTCCCTCCGAACGGTACGTGAGCTACACCTCGGACGCCGGCGGCTTCCCACAGGTCTACCTGGCCGAGCCATAGTCGACGACGGTCTTTGCTCCTGCGGCGACTGGTGAGGAACTGACGGCCTCTCCCCCCGCACAACAACGCGGCATGCTACGCATGGAGATCCTATGAATCGTCCTTCGGACCTGCGAGCCTGCCATGCTGGGTACTCCGCATTGCGCGCTGAGTTGTCGGCTTGGCTGACGCAAAGCGTGCGCAGCGACGGTCCCGGCCCCAACGGCGGCGGGGAGGACGAGGCCAACTACGCCCTGGCGTGGTTCGGGCACTACCTGGTCACCCGCGAGCCGGCGATCGCCGACCGGTTTCGCGAGCTGCTCGCCGCGCTCGCCGCGTGGGTCGAGACGAGTTGCTTCCACGGCTACGAGCCCGAGGCGGAGGCCCACCACGGCACCGAGCCGTTCATCCTGTTCCTGCCGCGCTACCTGGCCCTGTTCCCGCAGGATCGCACCGCCGTGCGGCTGCTGCTGGACGCCGCCGAGCACGTCGGCAACTGGTGCGCGGACGTGCCGGCCTGGTTCGACCACCGGCGCGGCTGCTTCCGTTCCTTTCACATCGGTTCGCGGGTGGTGGGACACGATCCCCGCTTCGCCTTCGAGCTCGCCGAGCACCTCCGCTTCCTGCACCTCGCCCTCGCCGCCTACCGCGTGTCGGGCGAGTCCCGCTACCTGGAGTGGGCCGACCGCTACGGCAGCGTGTGGGCGCGCCGCATCGCCGCGGTGGAAGACCGCTTTCCGCTGCTGTGGACCCAGGACGGCAAGCCCGTCCACGAAGCAGAGGTCGCCGGCCGGCCGATCGCGTCCGCGGCAGGAGCGGGCCATCACGCGGCCGGCGATCCGCTGTCCGGCGTCGAGAACCTGCTGGCCTCCGGCGCAATGTACGCCCTGGGCGACCTCTACCAGGCGACGGGCGCCGAACGGTACCGCACGGCCGCGCGCCGATTGGCGGAGCCGCTGGTCGCCGAGTTGGCCGACCCGTACGCCGACCCCGCAGCCGCCGCGCTCTGTCACTACCGCCAGACGTTCGGCGACCGCTCCCTGGACGACGCCATTCGCGCGCAGTTCGAGCGCTTCGCCCCGCCGTCGCAGCGAACGCTGGCGATGGTCTTCCCCGAGGAGCAGGGCCGCCGCGCGCCCGGCGTCGGCCGGCGCAGGGACATGATCCACTGGGCAGAGTGGCGCGAAGACGGCTCCACCCGGCCAACGAACGAACCGTGTACCGCCGCCCTGACGCTGGCCTACCGAATGACCGGCGACGCCGGCTACGCCGCACGCGCCCTCGACGCCGCGGCGCGCAAGCTGGCCATGGCCCGCCGGGTGCTGCGCGGCGGCCGCGAGCACGCCGACATGGGCGGCGCCGTCTGCTCGGTGGCCGCCGGCCACGGCCGCAACTGGGGCGCCGGCGCGGTGACCTGCTGCTATGGCCCGCTGCTGCTGGGAACCTGCGACCGGATGGGCGCCCTGACGCCCCGGATCGAGCTCGACGATGCGCCGGCCGGCCTGCTCTCCCTGGTGTCCGACGACCGGGTGCTCTTCTACAACGGCAACGCGGACTCCCTCGCCTGCCGCTGGCGCCAGACCGGGACCGGCCGCTGGCACGAGCTCAGCCTCTCCGCAGGTTCCGAGACGACCGCCCCGCTCTCCTGACCCCGCCGTCCTGGAGTTCTCGGCCACCGCCGAGCGGCAGCTCGCCCGGCTCCGCAAGCCCGACCTGCTGAGCGTCCTGCGTCGATCGTTTCGTGCGTCGCGCGTGCGAGGGCCAGCGCTTCCAGGCCGGATCCGGCGAGCACGAGGTCGACCTCCATTCCCGAGGCGTGAACGAGCGGGATGACGTCGGGGGCGAGCACCGGCACCGTCACAATTCCCGTCCCATGGTGCGGATAGATGGTACCATGACGCCCGTTTCGAACCATGTTCTCACTGCCCGGACACACCATCGGCGACTGCTGGTTCGTGGTCCACGAGGGGGCGGCCCACTGCTTTTTCTGCACGTCGCCGAGGCCCGATCCAAGCTGGAACTGGGACATCGGCCACGCGGTCAGCGAGGACCTGCGGAGCTGGCGCTACGTCGGCCTGGCCCTGCGTCGAGGCCGCTCCGGCGCCTGGGACAGTCAGACGCTGTCCACCGGCTGCGTGGTGAAACACGTGGGCCGTTTCTGGATGGCCTACAGTGCCATCCGCCGGGGCGAGAACCCGCCGACACGGAAGGTGCACCGCGTCGGCATCGCCGTCTCCGACGACCTGTTCCGCTGGCGCACGTGCGGCGCCGGGCCGGTCAACCAGCGCGACCCGCGCTACTACGAGCGGCTGGGCCCGGCACGATCCGCCTTCGGCCAGTGGCGCGACCCGTATCTCTTCGTCGAGGGCGATCGCATCTACCAGTACGTCTGTGCTCGCAGCAAGGCCGAAGACCGGAGCCGCCGCGGCACGGTCGGCTTGGCGGTCAGCGACGACATGCTGACGTGGCGGGTGCAGCCGCCGTTGCAGGTGGCGCCGATCGCCACCGAGATCGAGGTCCCGCAGGTCTACCGGATCGGCGGCCGCTACTACCTGGTCTGCTGCTCGCCCGCCGCCTGGCTGCTGCCATCGTTCAAGCGCCGGTTCCCCGGTCACCGCTTCCGCGACGCCGACTACGCGATGGTGGGCGCGTCTCCGACCGGACCGTTCACCCTGCACGGCACCGGCGAGATTCTGCCGGCAAGAGAGAGCGGCAGGCCGTACGCCAGCCGTCTGGTACGCTGGCAGGGCGGCTGGTATCTGCTCGGTACCGTGCGTGACGGCCCGAACCGGCATGTCTCCGACCCGGTACCGGTCGCCGCGAACGCCACCGGCATCCATGCCGTCTGACGTCATCAGGAGTGATACATGGCCATCGTAACCGACGAGCTGGCGCTCAATTACCACCTCATGCACCCGGGCGACGACAGCGCCCCCGGAGACCCCAACCCGGCCTACCACCTGGACGGCACCTGCCACCTGCACTACATCCTGCGCCATCCTTGGCACGGCGCGCCGGCGCGCCCGCGTCACGGCGCGGCGTCGTTCTCGTTCATCCACGTCACCAGCCCGGACATGCTGCACTGGACCTGGCAGACCACGAAGCTGCAGCCCTCCTTCACCGGCCACGGGATGTTCAGCGGCACGGGGTTCATCACCAGGGAGGGGAAGCCGGCAGCGATCTACTGTGGCGTGTGCGAGCCGGGCAACACCTTCATCGCGGTCGCGGACGACAACGACCTGAGCTCATGGCAGAAGCCCTACGCCGTCGTGCCGCGGGGCGTCCCCGCCGGCAAGGACGTGCGGCTGCTCGGCGACCCGGACCTGTTCCAGGTCGGCGACACCTACTACGCCTACTCGGCCGGCGACAACCTGGAGCTGTGCAAGTCCACTGACCTGGTCGACTGGACCTACGTGGGCCCGCTCATGCAGCGCGAGCTGCCGGACGTCGCCCTGGGCGAGGACACCTCCTGCGCCAACCTGTTCCCGCTCGGCGACCGGTGGATACTCCTGTGCATCAGCCACCAGCTCGGCTGCCGGTACTACCTGGGTGACTGGGATGCCGGCGCCGAGCAGTTCGTCCCGGAGCGGCACGGGCGCATGAACTGGCGGCGCGCCGGCCAGTCGCTGGCCGATCCGGTGTACCGCGACTTCTTCGCGCCGGAGAGCGTGCTTACACCGGACGGCAGGCGGGTGATGTGGGCGTGGCTGGCGACCGCCGACCCGGCGATCAACCTGCGGACCGTGCAGTCCCTGCCGCGCGAGCTCAGCCTGCATGACGACGGCAGCCTGCGCATCGAGCCGCTCACGGAGCTTCGGTCGCTGCGCCGTGACCCGGTCACGATCCGCGACGTCACCCTTACCCCGCCGGGCCGGGATGCTCCGGACCACGCGAGCACACGCATCGCCGACCTGGACGGCGACGCGTTCGAGATCCGCATCACCGTCGACCGGGCGCAGGCGGAACGGAAGCGGTTCGGGGTCCGGCTGTTCGCCGACGACGGCGATGCGGGGCTCCTGATCCTGCTGCGGCCGGAGACCGGCACGCTCTGCGTCGGCGACACCGAGGCGCCCTTCGCCGTCGCCGACCTGCCGGCCGCCGAGGACCTGGAGCTGCGCATCTTCGCCGACAAGTACCTGGTGGAGGTGTTCGCGAACGGCCGCCAGGCCGCGTTGAGCGTCTTCACGGGGTACCGCGACGGCAGCCAGTTGCGGGGCTACGTCTTCGGCCGCAGCGACAAGGTGGCCGCGACGACGTTCCGCAGCGTGGAGATCTGGAAGCTGAAACCGACCAACCAGGGGTTCTTCGAGGCACGCGCGAACCCGATCTGGCAGCCCGCCACCCGATAGAGGAGGTCCACCGATGATCGAGCTCTCCAGCGAGCAGATTGCGCACTACCGCCGGCACGGCTTCCTGGTCGTGCCCGACCTTCCCACCGAACCTGAGACGCTCATGGCCTGCTGGGTCGCCTTGAGCGATACCGACCCCGGCAACGGCGGCCTGTGCGTCGTACCGGGATCGCACCGCGACCCGCTCCACGACACCCACCAGGCTGCATCCCCCGAGCACCGGAGTTGGCGGAAGAACTACGAGATGCGCGATCGCGACGGCAGGGAATGGAACCAGGAGATGTACTCGTTCGAGGTCGATGACGTCGACTCGCTGGACATCCAGCGTCTCACCGTCCCGCGCGGATCGGGGGTCTTCTTCACGGGCATGACCGTCCACGGCTCCTACGCCAACACGTCGGCCACCCGCGACCGGCTTGCGTTCGCCGTCCACTACGTGAGCGAGGGCACCTGGGTGTACCGCTGCGACGTCCAGGACACGGTCTCCGCCGGCGAGTACTCCGAGGCCTTGCAGTAGTATGCCGAACCACGTTGTCAATCAATCGCTAGCGACTGCTCCAGTTCCGCTGACACGGCGATGCTCAGGAATCGCTCCGCCGGATAGAGATAATCCTCTCCGCTCTCGTCGATGATCCGGATATCTCCTTCAGCGCTTGCTGCAGCGTCGTGAATCGCCCGATAGATCTTGTGTTTCTCGAGCGACGCCGCGTAGTCGGTATTGTCGATGCAGACGACGTATGTGCTGTGCTGTCCAGCTCTTGGGTGCGTCATGAGATCAGATCCAGATAGCGTTTTCGTTTGAATTCGATCTTGCCAATCCCATGTCCCTCGTACCAGTGAAGCTCGGCTCTGCGCAATTCGCCGTTTCGGAGACGAATCGTGGCGTCGCCCTTTAGCTTTCGCCAGTTGGATGTGCCGTAGGTTCGATTGAGTCGGGCGAGTTCGCGTATGCCACGGCCTCTCGCGATCGTTTCCACGTTCGCAATCTCCCCGAAGATCTCGAAGTCAGACACGGCTCGGCGACCACCATCGTACTAACTTCGTTCTCCACCCTAGCAATCTCCATGCGACGATGGCACGCGTCCCAGATGTGACGCAAGAGCACGGGTAAATGGCGGCAGCCAAAGCACATGTTACCCTTTGCCGAGGAGCGCGGCGCTCGCCTCGCGGACCGTGGCGTGCTCGCCGGCGGCTACCGCAGCGCAGAGCGCCGCGCCGACCGCGGCCTCTTCCCTGTAGGTGCCGATGACCGGCGGGCGGCCGAAGAGGCAAGCAAGCTCCCCGCGGAGGACGGGGTTGAGCCGCAGGCCGTTCCCGGAGCCGACCAGGATCGTCCGCTCTCCGGCACCGAGCGCCAACGCCCGGCGGTAGGCGTCGTGCAGCTCGCGGGCCATACCGTTCAGCAGCGCCCGCGCCAGGTTGCCCGGCGTGAAGTTGGCGGCGGTGAGGCCATCGAAGCGAGCC
>JAPOQV010000456.1 GCA_026710565.1 Spirochaetaceae bacterium
AGCGAGGGCTGCGAGCAGGTGCCCGCGATGGCGGCCGAAGTCACGGAGTTCGACGATCCGCCGGAGGTCGTGCTCCACGCGGGCCGACGCGGCTGGGTGTCGGCGGACGGAGGTGTCGATTGGGACGCTCGGGATGCGGCGGATGGCGGAAGCAACGGCGCAGCCCGCAACGGTGAAGCGCTTCCCGAACCGCCGGTGTCCGGCGCGCCCGTGGTCGCGCTGACCCTGACCTCCCACGATCGCACAGGTCTGGGCGTCACTCGCCTGTACGCGGCGGCCTGGACGACCGGCGCCGGCGTGGTGCTGGGCACGGCCGGCGCCGACGGGCAGTGGCGGCAGCCGGTGGTGGCGGTCGCCGGCGGCAGCGGACCGTGCGCCCTGACGGCGACCGCGGACGGCGTGCTGTTGGCTTGTGTCGACGGAAGCTCCATCCGCTGCCTGCGCCGTCCGCTTGATGCCGTCATCGGCGGAGAGCATGGCAAGGCCGCGGACGGCGCATGGCACCATGACAGCGCCGACCTGATCGACGCCCTCAAGGAGCGTCAGCCGGCGACCGTCCCGTGACCGGCCGTCCCAGGGCGGCGCGGCCCAACGTCCTGTTCCTCATCGCGCACGACATCTCGCTGCGCTTCGGCTGCTACGGCGACCCGCGCGCCGTGACCCCGCACCTCGACGCGCTCGCCGCCGGTGGCACGCTGTTCGAGAACGCCTTCTGCCAGTTCCCGCTGTGCGCGCCGGCGCGCACCTGTCTCATGACCGGCTGCCGGCCCGACACCGTGCAGCGCCACGAGAACGACGGCACGGAATTCTACGCCGGCATGCGCCGCCGGCTGCCCTGGATCCGCACCATCCCGGAGCTGCTGCGCGCCGGCGGTTACCGCACCGTGAGCCTGCACAAGGTCATGCACGAGTACGACGCCGATCCGCCGAGTTGGAGCGAACCGCAGTGGCATGCAACCTCCGGCGAGGCCCCGGCGTGGTGTCCGGACGACTTCGACTGCCGCGAACGGGCGCGGCGCTACCACTCGCCTGCGAATCGCGCCCTGATGGAGGAACGCTTCCGCACGCTGCTGGCCGCCGAGCCGGATGCCGCCACCCAGTTCAAGCGCTGGCGCGGCGGCCCGGTCGAGCGCGCGCTGGTGGCCGACGACGCCTACTACGCGGGCGAGGCCACCGCCGAAGCGATCCGGGTGCTGCGCGCCCACGCCGCGGATCAGGAGGCCGCGCCCCTGTTCCTGGGCGTCGGATTCTGCAATACCCACCTGCCGTGGCTGGCGCCGGAGCGCTACTGGCGGCTGCACGACGGCACCGACTTCGGCGCCGAAGCGGGATACGACACGCCGCGGCCCGCGCCGCTCGCGGCCGAGCTGGCGGTGGCGGGCAACGAGCCGTTCCAGTACTACGAGCAGACCGACCATCTGCCGGGCGCCCGCGCGGCCTGGCAGCCGACGACGGGCCAGGCCGAAGAGCTGCGCCGCGGCCACTACGCCGCCGTCAGTTACGTCGACGCCCAGATCGGCCGCATCCTGGCCGCCCTCGAAGAGACCGGGATGGCGCAGAACACGGTGGTCGCCTTCACCACCGACCACGGCTTCGCCCTCGGCGAGCACCGCCACTGGGGCAAGGGAGTGACGTGGGAACCGGACCTGCGCGTCCCGCTGCTGCTGCGCGTTCCGGGCAGCACGGCCGGCCAACGGGTCACGGGCCTGACCGAGCACGTCGACCTGATGCCCACCCTGCTGCAGCTTGCCGCCGTCCCGGTCCCCGACTGGGCCGAAGGAAGCAGCCTGCTGCCGCTGTTGGACGACCCATCGGCGCCGGGCAAGCCGGCGGTGTTCTCACAGGCGCGCCGCGGCCCGCTGACGGCCTACTCCACGCGCACCGCCGACCACCGCTACACCCGCGTTCTCGACGCGTCCGGCCACGTGCAGGCCGAGGAGCTCTACGACCACGGCACCGACCCCGAGGAAACCATCAACCTCGTGCCGTATGCGGCTCCCTCGTTCCTCGCCCGGCTCCGTTCCCTCGCCCTCCGCGCCAACCGCTGCTGGTGAGCCGACGGGCTATCGCGCTCGGCCTTGGGCTGCTACGCTGACGCCATGGGCTATCGAGAGGTCCTCACCATCGAGCCGGGCAAGCGCGGGGGCAAGCCCTGCATCCGCGGGCTTCGCATCACCGTCTACGATGTACTCGAATACCTCGCATCAGGCATGTCCGAGGATCAGATATTGTCCGACTTCCCAGACCTCCGATCGGACGATATCAGGGCCTGTCTTTCGTTCGCGGCTGATCGGGAGCGCCGGTTCGTTTCGGTGCCAGCGGATTGAAGTTGTTCTTCGACCACAATCTGTCGCCGAGATTAGTCCGGAACCTGACAAGCTTTTTTCCGGGATCCATCCATGTCCGGGACGTCGACTTGCAAAGCGCTGACGACTTCGTCGTGTGGACGTATGCCCGCGACAATGGGTTCGCCATAGTCTCCAAGGACTCGGACTTCCATCAGTTGAGTTTCCTGCACGGGCATCCGCCAAAGGTGGTATGGATTCGGCGCGGGAACTGCTCCACTGACGAAATCGAGTCGATACTCCGCCGGTACTCGATCGACCTGTCTGAATTCGATGCGGATCCATCCGCATCCTATTTGGCGCTCACATAGTGACAGCCATATGACGGTGAGCAGCGAACGGGTGAGCTGGAGCCGCAGCGTTCCGGTGCGCTACCAGGCGGACGTAGCCGTGATCGGCGGCGGCATCGCGGGGGTGAGCGCCGCCGCGGCCGCCGCACGCAGCGGCGCGTCGGTGGTGCTGGTCGAACGCTTCGGCGTGACCGGCGGCAACATGACGGTCGGCGGCGTGGCCAACTTCTGTGGCGAGACCGCCGGTCAGGGCGAGGTGTTCGACGAGATCCTGCGCCACCTGGAGCGCTTCGACGCCATCGTGCCCTACGAGCCGTTCGCCTACGGGGGATGCCAGTCGCGGGTCCTGGATCACGAGATCCTTGCCGTGATCCTGCAGGAGGTGCTGCTGGAACGCGGGGTCAAGCTGCTGCTGCACACCCGCTTCGTCGACGTGATCGAGCGCGACGGGCGGCTGGCGGAAGCGATCGTCGCCGGCCCCTCGGGACCGGAGGCGCTGCGCGCCAACCACTTCATCGACTGTACCGGCGACGGGCTGGTGGCCAAGGCCGCCGGTTACGCGGTCGAGAAGGGGCGCGCCGAGGACCATCTCCAGCTCCCGATGAGCCTGATGTTCTTCGTGCGCGAGATGGGCGAGCCGGTCGCCGACCAGCTCCCCGACGGCTGGTTCGAGCCGATCCGGGAGCGCGACGACCTGCCGATGACCAGCCCCAACTGGCCCAACGGTCCGCGCGGCCGGGCGATCAAGGTCAAGGTGCCGATGTTCGACTCCACGGACACCGAGAGCATGACCGCCGCCGAGATCGCGGCGCGCCGGCGGATGCTGGAGGTGCTGTCCTACTTCCAGGGGGTCGAGCGCAAGGACTGGCGCTTCGACCACTGCTCGCCGATCATCGGCATCCGCGAGGGGTACCGGATCGTCGGCCGCTACCAGTTGCGCGTGGACGATCTGCGCGCGGGGCGCGAGTTCGACGACGCGGTGGCGCGCGGCGTGTTCTACCTGGACGGCCACAAGCCGGACGACGACAAGCGCACCTACACCCTCCCCAAGGACGAGCTGTACGTGCCGCCCTACCAGATCCCGTTCCGCTGCCTGGTCCCGCGCGACGGCCGCAACCTGCTGATGGCCGGCCGCTGCATGTCGGCGGACCAGCTCGCCCTGTCCTCGGCGCGCGTCACCACCACTTGCTCGATGATGGGCCAGGCGGCCGGCATCGCCGCGGCGATGGCCGCCTCGCGCGGCGCCGGCGCCGCCGACCTCGATCCCCTGGAGGTACGGCGTGAGGTCGAGCGTCGCGGCGCCCACCTGGCCGTCGACGAGCCGCCGCCGGCGCCGGTGCGCACGGGCTGACCTGCCCCGCGGAAGGCAAGCCGGTCAGCCGGCCAGGTTCCTCCCTGCCGGCCAGCTCGTGCCGCCGCGGCCGGCCACGTGCCGCATCTCGCTGGCCACCAGGGTCGCGTGCAGCCGCGCGATCAGGCTGTCGCGGCGCGTGGCGTGGCCCCGGTCGTTCCAGAGGTTGGTGGTCTCGGTCGGATCGGCTGCCATGTCGTACAGCTCGCCCTCCGGCGCGCGGCGCGCCACGGGATCGTGGAACAGCGCCAGCTTGTAGCGGCCGTCGTGGAACATGGTGCCGTAGATCGGCGGGTCCCAGTAGCCGCGGTTGCCGTAGCCGGAGTTGCGGTACATCGTGAGCGCATGGTCGCGGGGCGCCGCCACCTCGCCGCGTGCCAGCGTCGCCAGGTCCTGCGATTCGGGCATCAGTGCGGCGGTCTCGGCAGCCGGCAGCCCGGCGGCGTGCAGCACGGTGGCGGCCAGGTCGTGCGGCTGCACCAGCTCGCTCACCCGCGCGCCGGCCCGCTCCCCCTCCGGCAGGCGCAGGATCATCGGCACCCGCGTGCACGGGTCGTAGAAGTAGGCGCCCTTGGTCATGAGCTCGTAGTCCCCGATCATGTCGCCGTGGTCGGACACGAACAGCACCAGGGTGTTGCCCGAGAGAGCGCGCCGCTCCAGTTCGGCGAGGATGCGCCCCACCTGCCGGTCGAGGAAGGCGATCGATGCGAAGTAGCCGTGCCGCACGTCGGCCAGATCGCGACCGCCCGAGTGCCTGCCGTGGCGTCGGATCACCTCCCGCTCCCGCTCCACCGCGCTCGGCACCGGCTCCTGCGCCGTGGTCAGCGGGCGCACCGCATCAATGGCGGAGCGGTCCACCAGGTCGCCCGCCTCGGGAGGATGGTCGAAGTAGGGGGAGTGCGGGTCGAAGAGGCTCACGTTGAGAAAGAAGGGGCGCGCCGGATCGCGCTCGGCGAGGAAGGCCAGGGCGCGCTCGGCGGCCCAGGTGCTGAAGTGCGCCTCCGCCGGATGGTGGTCCTGCGGCCCTGAGTCGAGGCGGTGCAGAAACTCCGGATGGTGCTCGCGCAGCCACGCGGCGTAGGCGTTGAACGGGGAGCCGAGATGGAGCCGCGGATCGTTGCACCACTCGTAGCGCTCGAAGCCGTCGTTCGGGTGGCGGCGCGCTTCCTCCACCGCGTGCCCGGAGACGTGCAGCTTGCCCACCAGCGCGGTCGGGTAGCCGAGGCGCGCCACGTGCGCCGGCAGCAGCACCTGGTCGTCGGGCAGCGTGTCGTACAGCCGGTACACGCCGTGTCCGGGCAGCGGCCTGCCGGTCAGCATGCAGGCGCGGCTCGGCGTGCAGATGGTAGCGTTCACGTAGCAGCGCTCGAACGTCACCCCGCCGGCCGCCAGCGAATCCAGGGCCGGCGTGGGGATGGCACGGCAGCCGTAGGTTCCGAGCGTGTCCCAGCGCTGCTGGTCGCTCATGATGAGCAGGATGTTGGGGCGTTTCGGATCCACGCACCGCGAGCCTGTCGCGCGCCCCTGCGGGTGTCAATCGATCCCGTCAGCCGTCCGGGAGCGCGCCCCCCGACGTGTAGGCGACGCGCTAAACTGCGCCGGTGAGAATCGCGACGTGGAACGTCAACGGGGTTCGGGCCAGGCTGCAATATATCCTGCGCTGGTTGGCCGCACGCAAGCCGGACCTGGTCGGCCTGCAGAAGATCAGGGTGCCCGACGGGGAGTTTCCGACTCGGGAATTCGGATCCGCGGGCTATCACGCGACCGCCTACTGCCACAAGGGCGAATACGGTGTCGGTATTCTGAGCCGTAGGAAGCCGACGGTCGTCCGGAAAGGTCTCCCGGGCCAGGACGATCTCGGCGCACGACTGCTGACGGTCGCGGTAGACGGCCTTGAGTTGTCGTCGGTCTATGCACCGTACGGCGACGTTGAGGGTCGCGCGCGCAAACTCGCATGGCTCAAGAGCCTGCGGGAGCACCTCGCCGCGACGCCCCCGGGGTCAGCCCGGCGCGTCCTCTGCGGCGACTTCAACGTCGTACCGGAGGATCGCGACACCTCGACCGGCGCGCGGAACCCAAACGCGCTGAACTTCACCGACGAGGAACGGTCCGAATTATCGGCATTGCTGGATGCCGGTTTCGTGGACCTCTATGCTCACCTGCACCCCGATGGCCACGACCGATTCACCTTCTGGAACTATCGCTGGAATCGCGACACTTTGAGGTACGGCGTCAGGCTTGACCTCATCCTTGGCACCAGGCGAGTCGTCGATCGGGTTCGCGACGTCCGGGTCGACATGGACTATCGCAAATCGATCGATGGCCTGCTCCCCTCCGAGTGCGCTCCGGTCATTGCCGATCTGGACGACTGACATCGCCGGCCTCCAAAGCGGCAGACCAGGGGGCAGGGGCTCATCCTTCAGGAGTGCGCCGTGAGCCATCCGGCGCGTGCCGATGGCGGTGATGGGCTCGGCAGCGGAGCCTTAATGCGAAGCTCCGCATTAAGGCTTTTATGCGGAGTCTCGGATAATGCAGAGTCACAGGAGTCAATTCCTTTCAGAGATGGCTGTTGAGGACCGGATCGCTGCGCATTATCCCGGCGCCAGAAGCGAGGCGATCAGCGCGTCGGGCGGCTTGAACCGCCCGCGGCGGAGATCCGGCGGCAGCACGGCCTCGACTGCTTGCAGCTTCTCGGTGGGGTCCACGCGCAGGTAGACCTCGGTGGTGCGCACGTCGGCGTGCCCCAGCCACAGCGCCACCTTGCGGATGTCTCCGGTAGCCTGAAGCATGGTGAGCGCGCAGCTATGGCGGAGCTGGTGGGGCGAGATCGAACGCCCGGCCAGCGAGGGGCAGGCGGTGGCGGCTGCGCGCACGTGCTTGTCCAGGACGTACTCGAATCCGGCGCGGCTCATGGGCCTGTCGGTGGCGTTCAGGAACAGCTCCCGCGCAAGGTTCTCGCCGCGGACGGCGAGCCAAGCCCGGAGGTCGGCGGCGGTTTGTTTCCACAGCGGCAGACAGCGCTCACGGCGGCCCTTGCCTTGCACTCGGAGACTGGCGGTTCCGCGCAGCGACAGATCTACCACCTGCACCGTCACCAGTTCGGACACGCGCAAAGCAGCAGCGAAGCACAGATGGAGCATGGCGCGGTCGCGGATGCCTGTCCGGGTGGTGTTATCCGGAGCGTCCAGAATCGCGTTGATCTCCTCCATGGTCAGGTGGCGGACGAGCGGCTGATCATGGCGCTTGGTGGGGATAGCGAGGATCTGCCGGGCTTGCTCCAGCGCGGCCGGGTGACGGAACTCGATGTAGCGCATGAAGGCTTTCACCGCCGCCAGTCGGACGTTGCGACTGGCCGGACTGCCACCACGATCCATCTCGAAGTGAGTCAGAAAAGCCACGATGAGCGGGGCGTCGAGGTGTTCAAGGTGAAGCGCCGACGGTCTGATGCGGAGCCGTTCGGCGGCGAAGGTGAACAACAGGCGGAACGCATAGGCGTAGCTCTCGCAGGTATGCGGGCTGTAGCCGCGCTCCACGGGAAGGTAGGTGCGCAGGAAGTCGCAGATCAACGGTGCGATGGGAGTCATGCCAGCCTCCCGGCAACCAATCTCTCGCCCGCCGTGGCGATGTCAGCCATCAAGTCCGGGGTGGCCTCCAGATACCAGTAGGTGTGGACGACGTTGGTGTGCCCGAGATAGGTGGAGAGCGCGACCACGTGGCGTGCCACCGATTCGCGGCGGACCGCACAGCGTTGCAGGGATCTGGTGGCAAAGGTGTGGCGGAGGTCCACCAGTCGCGGACGGCGCTGGCGACCGGGAGCGATGCCTGCGAGCCGGACCACTCGCTGGAAGGTGGTGCTGGCCCTCGGTGTCGGGATGCGCCGGTGATTCGCCGACACGAACAGATGGTCGTCGGCGATGGCGACACGCTGGCGCTCCTGCAGGTACGCCGTCAGTGCCTGGACCGTGGTCGCATGCAGCGGCACCAGGCGGCTCTTGGCGAACTTGGTCTGGCGGATGCGCAGCACCGCGTTGGGGAGCAGGTCGTCGAAGCGCAGGTCCAGCGCCTCCGAGACCCGCAGTCCGGTGGCCGCGATGAGCCCGATCAGGGTCGCATAGACGGGCCGGCGCAGCGCGTAGGTGCACGGCAGACGCTGCGCGGCCGCCAGCAGTTGGCCGATCTCGCACGGCGTGTAGATGTAGGGTGGTTGGCGGACCATGCGGACAGGGAAGTGGCGAGCCGGAGGGATCTCGTGGGTGGTATCCTCGGCGTGCAGGAAGCGGGCCAGCAGGACGACATCGCGAAGTCGAACATGGCGCGCGTGCGGCGACGGCGCCTGCGCTGCCCACTGCACGGTGGTGGCGGCACGGATATGGGTGTCACCCTTGTCGCTGGCGAAGGCTGCGAATGCCTGGAGATTGCGGGCTGTGTTGTGCAGCTTGTAGCCCAGGGTTCGCCGCACTGCCAGGTAGCGATCTACGTGGCTGCTCAGCATGACGTCGCCTCCGGCCACGGCTGGGCGATCTCGCCCAGCAGGTCGAAGTCGATCTTGGCGTAGTGGGCGGTCGTCTTCGGGGAGCGGTGCCTGAGAACACTGGCGATACCGGCCA
>JAPOQV010000457.1 GCA_026710565.1 Spirochaetaceae bacterium
AGGTCAGCACGTTGGTCTTGTGCACGAGCGTGAGCTGCGTCGAACTGGCGCAGCTCGTCGATCTGCTGCTCGGTGATCACCTCGCCGGTGGCCAGGTAGCGCTCCCCGCCGTAGTCGAAGTCGACCCGCTCGTAGGAGATCCGATCCAGCGGGGCCACCGCCTCCAGCACCTTGCACGCCTCGGCGGTCACCTCCGGTCCCGTGCCGTCACCGCCGATGACGGCGATCTTGATCGAATCGGACAACTGTTCCTCCCTTGTGCGGCGCGATCCTACCAGAACCGCCGCCGGGCGGCTGGCACAATCGTCCGCGACCGTCTACCGTTGCCCCGGTGCAACCGCGAGAATCGGCGATGATGACTGGCTTCGCCTTCGACCGCGCGCTGGAGCGTCTCGCCATGCATCCGTCGATCTGGCCTATCGTCAAGGAGTTGACTCGCGGACGCTCGCGGCTGGTCACTGGAATGCTCTGGGGCACCGGCATCCAGCCGCCCCGGAAGCCGCGTGAGGGCGTGGCGTAGCTGTGGGTTACGAAGTCTCCCTGGCAATTGCGTTCGACCGCCGCGCCGGCGCCACCAGCCCTGTGCGGGTCGAGTTGGACTTCGGCCGGCTGATCGATCCCCACACGCTGGTCGCCAGGCGGCATCGCGACGGGCGCGAGCGGACCTATCCGGTCCAGTTCGACGAGCGGCTCTACTACCAGCCGCAGGGTTGGGTCGCCTGGCTGGTCGACGAGCCGTCCGCCGGCGGCGACTGGCGGCTGGAAGCGGAACCGCGTGCGGCCGATGGCGGCCTGGCACCGGCTCCCTACCTGCCGCTGGTCGGGGTTGGGGATGAGATCCACTACAACGGCGACCGTTGGCAACCGATCGCCGCGCCGGGACGTCACGCGATGCCGCTGACGGTGGACTGGGACGGCGACGGCCTGATCGACCTCCTCTGCGCCAGCCACCACGCCAACGGCCTCGGCATGCCGTGGGGCGGCGTGTTCTTCTGGCGCAACATCGGCAGCAATCGGCAGCCGCGCTTCGCGCCGCCGATGCGGCTGTACGCCGATGGCGTGAATCTGGTCCAGCGTGAATACCGCATGTACGACATCCCGCCACAGCGGGAGTTCATCAGTGAGGACTATCTGTGCTGCGACGTGTTCGACTGGTTCTGCAGCGGACACCCCGACCTCGTCACCATCAGCCGGCGCGGCGGCATCAAGGTGTACCGCAATTCCGGCGAGCGCGACGCCGCGGGTCTGCCCGCTCTCGAGCTGGCGGCCACGGTACCGTTTCCGCCGCAGTTGTCGGTCGGCCGCTACCTTCAGATCAAGGTACGCGACTGGGACGGCAGCGGACGACCGTCGCTGATCATCGGCAGCGTGTTCCACGACCGCGACACGCACGTCCAGCGCGAGCAGATCGTGCTCATGCGCAACACCGGTCGCGACGCCGCCACCGGCGACTGGACCTTCTCCACCACGGTGCTGCCGATATCAGGGGCGCGCATCGGGCATGACGTGCGGATCGCCGACCCGCAGTTCTCCAACTTCTCCAACCATCGCGCCCTGAGCATTGACGTGTTCGACGTCGATGGCGACGGCAAGCTGGAGCTGCTGTGCTGCCACGTGCAGGACCTGCACAGCCCGATTCTCGAGCTGTGGCGCAACGTCGGCTCGGTCGACGAGCCGGCCATGATGAACCAGGGACAGTTGGCATGGAGCCGCGCCGACATGGCGTTCGGCTTCCACTTCGTGCATGACGCGGCGTTCCAGGGGTGCCTCCGGGCGACCTGGTACGATGGCTTTGGGTTCCACTACTTCGAGCAGGTCGGGTCCGACCTGTTCGCCGCGGACAGCTTCCGCGATACCGGCGCCCTGCTCGGCGAAGCCAGCAAGGTCAGGCACGAGGGCATGGTCAAGGCGGACCCGATCGACACCCGCGGCACCGGTGCCTTCGATCTGGTCTGCGGCGACCTCGCGGGATACGTCACGCTGGTGCGCAATACCGGCACGGCCGCGGCGCCCGCCTTCGCGCCGCCGGAGCCGATCCGCGACGCCGCCGGCGAGCGGGTCCGCATCTACCGCGAGAGCATTCTGCGCGACAACAACTCCGAGCGTAACTGCGGACAGCTCAAACCGTACGTCTGCGACTGGGACGGAGACGGCAGGCTGGACATCATCGTCGGCAACAACACCAACCGCATCCTCTGGCTCGAGGGCTACGATCCGGGCAGCAACCGGATCGCCGGCCGGCGGGAGCTGGCGGTGCGTGGCATGGCGGATCCGTTCGGCTTTCGCAAGGGTCCTGCGGCGGTCGACATTGACGGCGACGGGCGCGTGGAGTTGCTGGCGGTGGACAGCCTCGGGCGAATCAGCGTCTTCCGTCAGGGCCGTGGCGCCGACGGGAAGCTGGTGCTGGAACCGCCAGTGCCGCTCACCTATCGCGACGGCGGGACGCTCCTGAACTCCGACATCGGACGGGCGCTGGCCGACACCGACGGGGTCTCGTTTCCCGGCGGGCTGCCCTCTCTGTGGCGCGAGCCCAGCATCACCCTGGCCGCGTGCGACTGGCGGCGGCGCGGGGTGTTCGACCTGTTCGTCTCCTCCAACTGGTATACGTTCTACCTGGAGAACGCCGGAACCGGGGGCACGCCCTGCTTCGAGCGACCGCGGCCGATCCGCTCTCCCGACGGCGCGGCGTTCAAGCTTTCGCAGCACGAGAGCCACGTCACCGCGTTCGACTGGAACGGCGACGGTACCCTCGACCTGATGATCGGCGGCGAGTCCGGCGGCCTCTACCTGTTCCATCACGACTGGCTGTCCGGTATCGCGCACTCGGTGCGCGTCGCCGTGCCGTGAGCGCCAGAGCCGCGCCCCGAGTGTTTCGGTAGAGGGCTGAGCGCGCCGGTCAGCCCTTGATGGCGCCGAGCATGACGCCCTTGACGAAGTACTTCTGGATGAACGGATAGACCACCACGATCGGTCCGATCGTGAGCAGGATGGTAACCGACTGCACCGACTGCACCGGCACCGGCTCGCTGAGCCCCAGCACGTCTCCCGCTTCGTCCAGCTCGGCGAAGTCCAGCACCTTGAGCATGTCGCGGATGAGGAGCTGCAACACCTGCTTGTTCCTGTCGTCGATGTAGATCATGGCGTCGAACCACGCGTTCCAATGCTCCACGGCGGCCCACAGTCCGACGGTCATGAGCACGGGTTTTGAGAGCGGTACGATGACGCGGACGATGATGGTCCAGTATCCGGCTCCGTCGATGATCGCGGAATCCTCCATCGCCGGATCGATCGCCATCAGGAAGTTGCGCGCCACGATGATGTAGTAGGCGTTCAGCGCGATCGGGAGGATCAGCACCCAACGCGTGTCCATCAGCCCCAGCGACCGGATCAACAGGTAGGTGGGGATCAGTCCGCCCGAGAAGAACATCGTCAGGACGTAACACACGGTAAGGAAACCGCGTCCGGGAAGATCTCGCTTGGCGAGCGCGTACGCCGCCGTGAAAGTCACCAGCAGCGTCAGGGACGTGCCGAACAGGGTTCGGTGCAAGGTGTTGGCGTAGGCCACGAACAGATCGTTGTCGATGAACACGTAGCGCCACGAGTTGGCAGTCCAGCGGTCGATCCAGATGTGCAGCCCCAGCGACGAGACCTCATCGAAAGGGGAGAACGAGCTCAGGAACAGGTACCAGAACGGATACAGGATGGTGACGCTGATCAGGAACAGTACGATCGCGTTGCCGGCGTCGAACATGCGGCCGGCAATCGAGCGCTGGACCGTGGGAGAAGCCATCTACTCTACGCTACCAGATATGATATTCGCTGAAGCGTTTGATGATGCTGTTCGCGGCCACCAGGATGATCACCCCCGCCGCGTTCTTGAACAGCCCCACGGCGGCCGAGTAGTCGAACCGCGCCTCCTCGATCCCCGAGCGGTAAATGTAGGTATCGAACACGTCAGCCACGGAATACACCAGCGGGTTGTAGAGGTTGAATATCTGCGCGAACGACTCGTCCAGGATGTTGCCGATCTGGATCAGGAACAGAATCGTCATCACGGGGATCAGGGAAGGGAGCGTAATGCTGAGCGTCTTCTGCCAGCGGTTCGCTCCGTCGATCGACGCGCTCTCGTAGAGCCCGGGGTCGATCGACGACAGCGCCGCCAGATAGACGATGCTGCTCCAGCCGATTCCCTGCCAGATGCCGGTCACCACCAACAGGCCGCGGAAGGTGGCCTTGTTGGTCAGCCAGTGCACGGGCTCCATCCCCAGCAGCGTGTAGAAGTGGGCGATGATACCGCGCTGCGGAGAGAGCACCTCGGTCAGGATGCCCGCCAGGATCACCCACGAGATGAAGTGCGGGAGATAGGAGATTGTCTGCACCACCCGCCGGTAGAGCGACACCCTCACCTCGTTGAGCAGCAACGCCAGAATGATGGGGCAGGGGAAGCCGAACACCAGTCGCAGGACGCTCAACCAGAAGGTGTTGAAGAACACGCGCAGGAAGAACGGGTCCTTGAACAGACGTTTGAAATGCGCGAAGTCGTTCCACGGGCTGCCCAGCGCGCCGTCGTAGAAGTTGTAGTCCTTGAAGGCGATGACCAGCCCGTAGATCGGACCGTACTTGAACACCACCAGCAGGGTCATGGAGAGCAGCAGCAGCAGATAGATAGGGCGCATGCGAATCGCCCGCGCGATGGTCTGCCGCTTCAGCACGCGCCGGTACGCGGCGATTGCCTGGTCGCTCGTGGTCGCTGCCGCTGCGTTCCGTCGCACGTCAGTGCATGCAGGTGTCGATGTCGTAGAGAATGTGAGGGGCCACGCAGGCCCGCTCACCGAAGTGCTTGCCGATCGGCTGCGCGGCGTGCGCCGAGCCCTCCAGCCCGGCGTAGAAGCCGTTCAGCACCGCACTCTTGAAGCGCTCGTCGCCGCTCAGCCGGTAGGCGTAGGCCGGCCCCTCGAGAATGAGGCTGTTTCTGGCGGCGCTGATGCCGCTCTTGGGGCAACGCGTGTAGCGGAACGCCTTCTCGGCGGCGATCCAGTGCTCTCGAATCAGAAAGTCACAGGCGCCCACGATCAGGTCTGCGGCCGCTTCATCTCCGGTGGCCTGGTGATAACGTTTCAAGCCGGACAGCAGCACCCCCACCATGAAATCCGCGTTGCCGGAGCAGCGTGGGAGACACTCGCAGTGGCCGAGCAACAACTGATGCGGCCAGCCGTTGGGCGTGTAGCGCTCGCGCACTCGCTGAACGATCAGCCTGGCGGCATTCACATAGAAGTGATCGCCGGTGGCCTGGTACAGCGCCATGGTGAGAATCAGGTGCCATCCGGGCCGGCGGCAGTTGCAGAAGTCGAAGTTGACGGTGTAGAGCTGGTCGTACTTGTCGCCGATCCTGGTCGCGATCTCGAGCGCACGCCGGTCACCGCTCAGCAGGTGGTAGTCCAGCAGTCCCTGGACCCAGGTGTGGTCGACCTCCATCTCGATTACGCCCTGAGCGCCCCCCTTGCGGTAGTAATAGGGATAGTAGTCGCCGACGTGGCCGATGCAATGAGCGTACACCCGGTCGACGAAACCGTGGTCCACGTGATGGTGGCAGGTGTCGACGTCCATGTAATGGCGTACCGCCTGCTCGCCGGCCGTGAAGAACCGGGAGTCGCCGCCGCGCGCGTAGTGGAGGAAGAACACGTGCGGCGTGTCGTATTCGATGTTGCCCCACTTCTGAACGTGGTACCAGTCGCCGAAGTTGAGCATGCCGTATTCTCTGCCGGTTTCCCTGGTTTCCAGGTAGTTGGCGAGGCTGTGGTCGGCGTAGTGCTCGTACTCCGGGAACCTGCCCGGGTCGACGGCGGCCACGTCCCCGAACGCCTTGCTGTCGCAGTACCATGCCGCCGGAGCGCGGGCCCGCAACGGTTCCTGCAGATGCGGGGCGGAACTCGGAGCGGGGGCGGCGTGAAACCGGTATACCAGTTCGTGGGTGCGCGACACGCCCTGCTTGAGCTTGTACACGCCGTCCTGCAGGTAGTAGTAGAGCTTGTCCTCCAGCTTCCCGCGGGCGCGGTAGCGGTCGTCCGGAAGCGGCGGGCAGAGCCCCACCTCCAGGCCGTTGGCCGTGGCGCCGAGGCTCTTGGGGTAGTTCTGCCAGAAGTCGCGCACGGCGATGGTAAGCCCGCGCGCGCGGTCGCTCAGATCGATCGTTCCCGATGCCCGCCCGCCGCTCTGCCCGGCGTGACCGGGCTCCGTCACCGTGTATTCGTCGTCCTCGAGCTGCGCCAGCGTCGGCTGGCCGTCGCTCCGGTATACCGCCTCATCCGCACAGAACAGCGTACAGGAAGGGTCGGTCAACCGTAGCGGCGTACGCAGCATGAGACTTCGGACGGCGGTGAAGTTGTCTGTTACGTGGTCGTTCTCCCAAGTATGCAGAATGCGCACGAAGTCCTTGCCAGCGTAGACGGTGAGGCGGGTGACGTAGGTGAACATGCGGGTGCCGTCCGCGGCCTGTAGTCGGCCCTGCAACTTCACCACGGTCCGTAGCGGACCGCTCTCCTCCACAACGACGGAGGACACCCCTCCGGGCGTGCGGAAGATGGTGCCGTCGGCGGTCGCCATCTCCATGAGCCCGGGAGAGCGAGGGTCGGTGATCTCTTCGTCCGCCGAGAACGCGCCGTCGCCGTTGGCGTCGATCCATACTCTCGCGGGGAAGCAAGGCGCCCGGCGGTCCAGCAGCACCTTGAGCGGTCCCGTATTCAACGCTACCTCGGTGCCGTGTTCGGTGATCTCAAGCGGCGTGTGCGGCCGGTATTCCCGGCGTACCACGCCATGGCCGAATTCCAGCCGATACTCGGCGTTGCCCGCGGCCGCCACATCGGCCTGAAAGTCGATCAGTAGCCACTTGACGCTGCCGTCCGGCCATTCCGCGAGCACGGCGGTCTGCAGCGGGATCTCCAATCCCGATCCGTTCAGCAGCCGCGTGCTCTCGGCGGCCGAAAGCGCGCCCTGCGGGAACGGAAGGCCCGAGGTCACCGGCCACCCCCGCCGCTGCACCGGCGCCTGGTTGGCAACCCGGAGGGGCACGGCATCCCGCGCCACGTCACCCCGCGGCCGGCGGCGCGGAGCGGTCGAGAACGTATAGTCTTGCGACATCACCTCGGTGCCGTCCGGCGCAGTGCCCAGCAGTCGATAGTGATAGGTCCGGTCCGCCTGCAGGTCGTCCAGGATGACGCGATGGTTGTTGTAGATCGATGTGACCGGTGGCACGTACACCTGCGCGTAGGTCGCCGCGGAGGACGGCAGCGCCACTTCCTCGGTCTCCACGCGGCTGCCGTAGTCGGCGGACGGCCCGTACTCGAGCCGCGACCGTGTCGCCCAGTCGGTGATCCAGGTAATCCGCGCTTGCCGCTTTCCCGCGCGCTCCAGCGGGACCGCCCGCACGGAACTGAACCCGTAGCTGCGCCGCTCCTGCCGCGGCTTGTCCTTGAGCAGCAACAGGTTCTCGATCCGATACGAGCCCCCGACGCTGTCCGGCGTCATCAGCGTGATCAGCGCGGTGCCGGTGAACTCGCACGCCTCCGCCAGCACGAACAGGTACGAACGATTGTCGTGGGCGGCGGCGACCGCGACTCCCTTGCGTTCGTTGCCAACGAAGTACGTCACCACCTGATCGGGGACGCCCTGCTCGTCGTACATGATGAACGCCGGGTAGTAGGTGCCGCGCGCCGGCTTGCTGATGAAGAACGCGGCGCCCGGCTTGGTTCTGACAACGGAGAGCACACGGTAGTCGCTGACCAAGTCGTGCACGAACCCCTGGTAGCCGTAGGAGTCCAGGTAGAACGCCTGCGGACCTACGACGACATTCCGGGGATCGGCAACGACCGCCTCCAACAGGTCGAGATCCTCACGGAATACTTCGAACCCCTGGCTCGTTCCTTGCGATGCCGGAGCTGCTGATCTCACGGATCGCACCATTGCATCGGGACCATTACAAGGGAATGGCGCACTTGGGAGTGGCGCATTTCCCTCGGCGGTCGACCTCAGTAGACCACGTTGCCCTTGCGCAGCTCCGCGACGATCGGCATCTTGGCCATCTCGGCGTGTACGTCGTTGCCGCCCGCCTGCAACCACTTCTCCCGGTAGCTGTCCCACGCGGCATCGATCTCCAGGTCACCGGTAATCGCTTCCCAGATGAACTCGTCTCTGATCGTGTCGAGCGCGCCCGCGTACTCGGCCCACACCGTGGCGTAGTCGGTCTCGCTGAACAGGTCCTCTCGATAGCTGGGGACGGCGATCGCGCCGCCCTCGCCGCCCTCGCCGAAGTAGGCTTGCAGTGGAGCCTGCTCAGGCGACACGTACATCAGGTGCAGCTCGCGGTAGAAGTTCATGTACGGGTAGTAGAGAATGCCGGTGGTGCCGCCACGTCCATACTCCTCCGTGTACGTCACCGGCGATTTGAACGGCTCGCCCGTCCAGTTGAAGTGGACGCCAGGCCAACCGAAGTAGGCGTAGATCCTGCCCTCCGGGTCCCAGTTGGTGTACTCGACGATGTCCAGGATCTTGGCCAGCTTCGCGTCGTCGACTCTCTTTGACACCATGAACATGATCTGGCGCGCATCGATCGGCAGGGTACCGCCGGCCTTGGCGTAGCCGGTATGGGTGCCGTCCGGCCCGACCGGCACCGGAGTCATCACCGCCTTGGCGCTGGCGTCCCGCGCGTAGAGCGGATGCGGTAGCCAGTTCTCTCCGCTGGGGTTGGCGCCGGAGGCGACGTAGACCGGGGCGCTGGTGTAGGCGCCGGCGAGGCCGCTGATGATCTTGTTGTCACGCTGCTCCTTCGATACGGTCGGCAGCTCGGAGTCGATGATTCCGTCCCGGTACCAGCGCTGGCCGGCCTTCAAGGCTTCCTTGAGGCTGGGGTGGACCGCCATCTTCACCGCGGTGCCGCCGTCATCGTAGTTGTCCACGCCGTTCAGGCCGAACATCGTCAGCAGCATGTGCAGCCCGCGGGAGCCGATGGTGCTGTCCGTGGCATAGGGAATCGTGTCGGCCACTCCGTTGCCGTCCAGGTCTTCGTTGCGGAAGGCGTACAGGATCTTCTCGAACTCTGCGAAGGTGTAGGGGGTCTTGGTCCAGTAGGTCTTGCCTTCCGAGATGCCGGCACCGGCGTGGATCAGTTCGGCGGGGGCCATGTCGATCTTCTCCAGCCAATCCAGGCGAAAGACGGGAAAGTAGGAGACGCCACCGGCATAGTCGTAGCTCCTCACGAGCCCCATGTACTCGTCTTCCTTGCCCGGCACCAGCCCGTACATCCACGCTGCCGGTCCCATGGAGTCAAGCCACGCGGCCATCGACGGAACGTGCTCCACGATCATTTCCTTGGGAATGGAGCGGAACACGCCCTGCAGGTAGTAGTCGCGCGGCGTAACGTACATGTAACCGGCATCCGGTTCTTCGCCGGATGCGAACAGGAGCTGGTACTTCTCCCGATCGCGCCGCCAGAGCTGCGTGTTGATCAGCTTGACGTTGAACTTCTCCTCGATGTGCGCCTGCACCGGGTTGCCGTCCTCAATCTCCCCTCCGAACGGACCGAACCAGGAGATGTCCATCGGCTGCTCTACCGCGGTCGCTTCCATGTCCGCGCCGGCCGTGGCCTGCACGGTCACGACCACCAGCAACGTCGTAACCAAGGCGAGAAAACGGGCTGTCGTCATCAGGTACCTCCTGGCTCTGCCGCCGCAGGGATTCAGCGTTACGCAAAGCCCACGACAGTATGAACCTGCGGAGTTGCGGCGTCAAGCCTCCGCATTGCCTCATCGCACATCCACACGAACGACCGGCCCCCTTGAGGGCGCACGCCGGCCGCGACGACCCGGAGCGGGCGGAGACGGTTCTGGCCGCGGTCCGGCGCACACCTGATGTATCGCGGCCGAGCGTCAGAGCGCGGAAGCCACCAGGTCGCCGACCTCGGTGGTGGAGTAGCCCATCCGGCCGGCCGACATGCTCTGCATCTTCGGCGTGGTGGCATGGATCGCGTTCTCGACCCGTTGCGACGCGCGGGCCAGGTTGTCCAGCCCCTTCTGCTCGCCGGTGACCGACAGCAACATGCCCATGGCGGCGATGGCCGCGATCGGGTTGATCACGTTCTTGCCGGTGTACTTCGGCGCTGAACCGCCCATGCACTCGAACATGCTGCAGCCGCCCGGGTCCGGGTTGATGTTGCCGCCGGCGCTGACGCCCAGACCGC
>JAPOQV010000458.1 GCA_026710565.1 Spirochaetaceae bacterium
CACCGCTACCCTCTTGGACACCTCCGGGTCGGCAGGCCTCGTCATCGCCCAGCTCACGGAGACCTCGAGGCCTCTCCCTACCTCGGTAAGCCTGGCGATCGCTCTGCAGAGGTTCGCGCTGACGCCCTCCGCCAGCCGGTTCTCGAATTCACTGATGCCAGCCACGCCGCGGTTCACCCGGTCCATCGCTTTTCTCGATGCGCTGAGACCAGAGACGAGCATACGGGTCACGTTGCGCTCGAAAGGTTCTTCGACAACGGGCCCGAGGGATTCATCGGGAAACAGCGTGGCTTGCTCGGCGAGGCGAGGGGGGACCGGCGAAAGGAGGTTGATTACGAAGCTGCCGGGCTCGGTCTGGCCCAGACGCACGTTGCTCAGGTAGTCTGCCGCCTTCTTGTTCCTCCCCGCCCGGTACATCCGCTGTGGTCGGTCCGCAGAGCACGCCGCCGCGAGCAACAGGCCCCTCGCCTCATCAAGCACGGCCGCCCCGTCCGTGAGTTTCGCGGTGTTGTCCTCGTAAGCGTGCGGGAGACGAACGCGGACCAGGTCCGATTCGGCGAGGCAGAGATCCGTGAGCACGGAGAACATCTCCCGCCCCTCGACGTGGCCCAGTTGCTCCGCGATCTGGTAGATCCTGGTGCCGTAGTCGGCGTACTCCTCGGAGGCCGGTACGATGGCGGCCTCCTGGTCGTCCTCCGGCCAGACGTAGATGTCAGCGGTTTCGCGGCGTGGAGAATCGGTGGGGATCCAGCCGTTGGCGCGCAAGTAGGCATGGACGCCGCGAAGACCGACGGTCCTGGCTAGTGCGACTTCGCCGGCTGCGATGCTCATGACGCCTCCTGTCGTGCATGCGCGAACAATGGGGCAAGCTCCGACTCGCCGATGCGCTGGGTGCGAGGTATGACCACGGTCCTGGATTCGGCGTCCATCTGATTCTCCCCCGCGAGCGAGAGCCACCAACCGCACTTCCTCATGATCAACCGCTCGGGAGTGCATCCAGCCACTCCTTGTCGTCGGCGGGCAATTCCAGGACAAGCAGTAGCAGCGGAATTGCCCGCGATCTCACGAGGTCGTTGTAGTTTTTTCGCTTAAGCCGGAAGTGGAGACCATCGGGACGCTTGTCTGCGGTCGCGGTTGCCTTCAACTGCAGGTCGATGGCGTCTCGATTCGGAGACCCGGATCGTATGGTCACGTCAACGCTGTCCATGTCAGGATCTGGTCCCAGCTGTAAGGCGTAACCGGCCCTCGCCGCGAGGGTAGCAATGAAGGCTTTGGACAGCTCCGCCTTTCGTTGGTTGTCGGATAGGATCGCATCGGTCACGGCTTCAGGTCATCCTTCGGTCGCGGGTCAACTTGGTCGGGACACAACGTACATGATCGGGCCGCCATGGACTGACTGGCCCCGGGCCACTGGACCTTCGCATTTGGTGCCAAGTCTCCTGGCTCCGCAGCCCGGCCCTCACGACTGCTCCTGCTCGCGGGCTCGTGCGGCGTTCAATTCCATCAGCCGGGCCAGCACGTCGTGCCGGACGGTGTCCGGCCAACGGTAACGATAGGGCTTCCTGCGCCGGGATGCCTTGTCCTCGTCGGATTCGTGGTCGAGCAGAAACTCGCATGTGGTGGGAACGTCGGACCAGCCGTAGGCGGCGAGAACCGCGCAGTCCATGTCGGCGTGGAGCTCGCGCAGCCGGATGATCGCCGGATCCTTGTCGTGCGGGTCGTGGAACCGGTTGTAGGTCTTGGTGAGGCCTTCCTCGCGTTCGACCATGAGGTCGGCGCGAAAGTCGAAGTACGCTTGGCCAGCGGCTTCGAGGGCGGGGTCGGCGGTCCAGTTCCGGGGTAAGGGGAAGGTCTCGAACACATCAGATGGGTTGTACGTGAGCCGTTCTTCCAAGGTGGAGCCGAAGAAGCGGCGCCAAGTCTCATGGGGGCGGGACTGGAGCGCGCAGAAAGCAGCGTGCGTGCGGTGAGGGAAGATGATCAGCTTGTGCGAGAAGACCTGACG
>JAPOQV010000459.1 GCA_026710565.1 Spirochaetaceae bacterium
CCGTCCCGACGAGGTCGAGCAGCTCCCGGATCTGGTGCTGGACGATCTGCCCGACGAGCGCCTCGGCGCGCCGTTCGAGCGCCCGTTCTTCGCGGCAGGGGACCGCGCCGGCGCCGATTACCCGTTCGGCCATCCGAACGGCGGCGCCCCCGACGCCGGGCCGCAGCGCTGGCTGGTGGTCGACGACGAAGAGTGGCGCCGCCTGCTGGAGACGGAGGATCCGGAAGGCGTTCGCTTGTATCTTTTTCTGACCGGCGAGCAGGCTCGCCTGCTGCACAGCGAGCCGCCGGTGCTGTTGTCCGGGACGGCCGGCAGCGGCAAGACGACCATCGCCGTCTACTACCTGCTCCGGCACCGCGCGTGCCAGCTCGCCGGGACTACGCCCGGCACCGCCGGTACGGGCAACGGCGACCGCGTCCATGCGCATGATCCGCACGCCGATGCCCACGCCGCCGCTACGGCGGCGGCTCGCGAGCGAGCCCTGTTCGTCACCGGCAGCCCGCATCTGAAACGGTTCTCGGAGCGCATCTATCGCGGCTTGGTGGCGGCGACCGAACTGGAAGACGCGCCGGATGCCGCGCGCTTCGCCACCTTCACCGAGCTGCTGGGCGAGATCCTGCCGGCCGATGCACGCGCGCCCTCCCGACCGCCCACGGGGTTGCGGGAGTTCCATGCCATCTTCCACAACCACCCGAGCGCCGCCCGCTACGACGCCGAGCTGGTCTGGGAGGAGATCCGCTCGATCATCAAGGGCGCCAAGCCGCCGGTAAGCAGGCGCCGCTTCGCGGAGCTGACGGATCGCTTCTCGCGCTCGCAGATCACCATGCGCGAGCGTGCCGAGCTCGCCGAGTACCTGGTGCGCCTGGGCAACCTGGAGCTCGGCGACAGGCTCGACGCGGTGCGCGAGCGCAAGACCTCGTTCGCGTCCCTGCTGGAGTTCGCCGCCGGCGTGCGCGATGCGGACGGCGCCCGGCACGCGGAGCACATGTTCATGCTGGATGCGGCGCAGCGCCTCGTGGACCGGCAGGCGCAGCGGCTGGACCAGCCGCTGCTGACCCTGCGGGAGTACGAGAGCCTGGGCCGCAAGCGGGCACCCAACTTTCCGTTCGACCGCCGCGACATCCACGGGATCGCCGAGTACTACCAGGACCGCCTGGAACAGACGTCGCGGCTCGACGAGATCGATCTGACCCGCACCGCGCTGCAGCGGCTGGAGCAGAACGAGGTCTCGTTCCGGTATGACCTGGTCGTGTGCGACGAGGTGCAGGACTTCACCGACATGCAGCTCGCGCTGCTGTTTCGGCTTGCGGTCGATCCGCTGCACACGGTGCTGGCCGGCGACCCCAAGCAGATCATCAACCCCAGCGGGTTCCGCTGGGCGGAGGTGCGCGCCCGCTACTACGAGCGCGGCCTGCGGGTCCCGGAGGTGGTCAACCTGAGCGTCAACTTCCGTAGCGTGGGCAACATCGTCGCGCTGGCCAATGAGCTGCTGAAGCTGAAGCGATCGCTGGTCGGCCTGGCCTCGGGCGAGATCGCCGAGCGCTGGACCTTCCGCGGCCGTCCTCCGCTGCTGGTGGACGGCCTGGCGGAGCCGGAGCTGCTGCACGCGATGAGGCAGGCCGGCGCGGGTCAGGTGGTGCTGGTCCGCACCGCCGCCGAACGCGACCGCCTGCGCGCGGCGCTGCGCACGGAGCTCGTGTTCACCATCAACGACGCCAAGGGTCTGGAGTTCGACGGGGTCCTGCTCTGGCGCTTCGCCGAGACCGCAGGCTCGGCCGCCCGGTGGCGGCGTATCGCGCGCGAGCACCACCTGGAAGCGGCGGAGACCCCCCGTATTCGCCATGAGATCAACCTGCTGTACGTGGCCGTGACGCGGGCGCGCAACACCCTGGTGATCTGGGACGGCCCGGAGGCGGGTCCGGTCTGGTCGGTCGACCAGCTCGACGGGCACATGCTGCGCTCCGGCGACGAGGACGCGCTCGCCACCGTCTGGCAGCGCGTGTCGAGCCCGGCGGAGTGGGAGGCTCAGGGAGACTACTTCTTCGACCGGGAACACTACGCGGCCGCCCAGGAGTGCTACCGGAACGCCGCCGCGCACGCCAAGGAGGCGCTGTCACGCGCCCATGATCTGGAGCGGACGGGAGACCATCACGCGGCCGCCGACCTGTTCGCCGCCCACGGCCACCCCGAGCGGGCGGCGCAGAACCTGGAGCGCGGCAACGCCTACCGCGAGGCGGCGCGGGTCTGGCGCCGAGCGGGTGACGAGCGGCGCGCGCTCACCTGCGACGCCCTCCACTTCGAGGGGTCGGGACGGTACGTCAAGGCCGCCGCCTGCTGGGACCGACTCGGCGACACGGAGCGGATGGTGGGCAACTGGGAACGCGGCGGAGAGCACCGGCTGCTGGCCGACCACTACCTGGACCTCAAGAAGAGTGGCAAGGCCGCGCACCATCTCAAGCGGCTGGGCGATCATGCGGAGGCGGCGCTGCAGTATCGCCATGCCGGGATGATCGACTACGCAGCCGAAGAGTTCGAGAAGGACGGACAGTACGGCAATGCCGCGCCGCTGTACCGCAGGCTGGACGACGTGCAGGCGTTGCTGCGCTGCCTCCTGAAGCAGGAGGACTACCACGAGGCGGCACTCGTGTATGAAAAACAGGACGATCTCGACCAGGCTATCGACTGCTTCCGCAGATACGCAGGCGGCTCGGACGCCAATCGGCAGGACCTCGAGCAGCGGCTGGAGGAGATCGCGGGAAAGCGGCCGGGCGTCAAGGACGCCATCCGGATGGCAGGCCTCGGACGGCACCGGGAGGCCGCGGAGATCTTCGAGCGCGGCGGCGGCCACCTGCCGCAGGCGGTCGCGCTCTACCAGGAGGCCGGAGACCACGCCGCCGCGGCAGCCTGTCTGGCCAGCGACAACCGCTACCGTGCGGCAGCTCGTGAGATCGCCCTCACCGGCACGCCGGAGAGTCTGGGGCAGGCGGTGGAATATCTCGGCGAGTACGTGCTGGCCACCTGGGATCGGCGCCGTGAACGGACCGAGCAGTTGTCGCGCTCCGCGCGCCGCCTGAGCGGCGCCGGCGAGCACGAACGCGCACTTGCGCACTGGCTTGCACTCCAGCGCGTCCACGGCGAGCGGGTCGCGGCGACCGTCGTGGATAACGCCTGCCAGGAGTACGCGCGGCTGGCGCGCCACGAGGAAGCGATCCGCTACTTCCTGGACCAGGGGCGGGCCGGGCAGGCCGCCGCGTACCTGGGCGTGCGGCCCGACCTCGTGCTGCCGCTCGCCGTCGTCGAGGGCATGGCGCGGGGCCGGGACTCGCAGGTCACGCTGTGGACGCTGCCCGACGATCGCCTGGAGATCGTGCTGCGACTGCTGCACGGCTGCCTGCATCGCGGCGCCGAAGCCGACCGGCGCGACCGCATCGACGCCATCCTGGCCACCTTGCCGAAGCAGTACGGGGTCACCTCACCGCTCTACGACGTGTTGGGCGAGATGCTCATCGAGCTGCGTCTGATCAACCCGATCGTGTCGCTCTTGTCCGTGATCTGGGACGCCTCCGAGGACGACCGCTACAATGCGTTCTTCGCCCGGCTCAGGGAGACGGTGGCGAAGACCGGCGATCGGGAGCTGCAACTGTGCCTGCGGATCGTCGAGCCGGAGCTGTTCGACGCGGAACTGGGCGACCTGCAGCCGACCGAACGGAACCACCTGTTGTTCACGCACAGCCCCACCCGCTATGCCGAGGCGGTCGCGGTCCTGCGCAGGCTCGGCGACGACGAGGAAGCGGTGAGCGTGTGCCGCCGCCACGGCGACGAGCGGCTCGCCGCACGGATCCTCGGGGAAGCGGACGACGAGGCTTCGGAACGATGATCCGCTCGTACCCGGAGCGCGCCCCCGCTCCGTCATCTCGCCCGTTCTCCCGCTACACGCCGTTTTCGGCCCTGCCGTCCAGCTCTGTGAGGGTGAAGCGCACGCTCACGATTGAGTGTCTCTCCTTCCCCGGCCGGTACTTGATGTAGGTGGTCGCCACGAACGTCCCGTCAGGAAGAAGCTCGATCGAAGGGTATGACGCGTCGGCGCCGGCGTGGGTTCGCAGGAGCCTTGCGCGATATTGCCCCTCTTTGCCCATGACGATGTCGTCGTAGGTACCGATCCATACGACGAGGTCGCCCGTGTCCGGACAACCCGGCGCGGTGTTCCGCATGGCTACCACCAGCCTCCCGTCGTGGGCATACCGGTGCTTGGGGCGATCGCCGGTGAGGCCGAGCGGCAGTTCCCGCGGCTCTGACCAGGTAGCCCCCTCATCGTTCGATGCCATGAACAGCGAACGACTCGTCGTTTCCCATCGCCCCGCCTTGTCCCCCATCAGACACAGGAGTTGCGAGCCGTCGGGCGACCGAACGATCTCGGGGTTGATCGGGATGTGAGGGGGGATGTCCAGAACGATGTCCCATGGGCTCCAGGTGAGCCCTCCGTCGGAAGAGACACTCTGAGCGATGCGGTTCCCCTTGTGTCCCGCCGGAGTCAAGGGGGCGTCTCTGTCCACCGCCCTGCGGATGTTGCTCATCCCGAGGAGCCGCGAACCGCCGTCCACGGGCTCGATCGAGCAGAAGGGCATGACGCACTCCAGCCCGTTGGACGCCATCGGTGACCAGGTAGCGCCGTCGTCTGCCGAGTGCGACTGCTGCATGGTGTTCTCCCGCGGAGGATCCCCGACCGCTCCCGAACAGCCGGCGAACACGAACAGACGAGCCGTGCCCTTCGGGTCGAAAAGACGGTAGATGGTCGGGGCGTTCCTCACCCTGCTCCAGCTCTCCGGGACCGGCAGCAGCTCGCTCCACGTGAGCCCGCCGTCCGTGCTCCGCTTCAGCGGCCCGCATTGCCCCGCGTGCTCGTAGGTCCATACGGCATGCAGCGTTCTGTTGTCCGGCAGAAGCACCGTGGTCGGCGCGCAGTGATAGACCGATTCCGTTCCCCGCGCGATGAACACGTGCCGTTCCGTCTCGCCCGAAATGTCGACTAAGGGAATCGGAAGACCCATCTCAATTACTCCTTCCGACCGAGCTTCGCGCTGAATGGGAGAGCCCGCCGACACGGCGGGCTCTCCAGATAACCGTTCGCGTACTCGGCAATCGTTGCTACATGTCCTGCTCGGCCAGACTGGTCAACAGGGTGTCGAGTCCGGCGTCCATCATCGACTGCACGTAGCTGTCCCACTCCGCGTCGATGTCGACCTGGCCGGTAATCGCCTTCCAGCCCCACTCGTGCTCGATCGTGCTCACGTTCGCGGCCAGGGCGCGGTCCTCCTCCGACCACGTCGGCCTGAAGCCGATGCCCGGGTTGATCGTCTGGTTGTCCTGCAGGAAGGTCTGCAGGGCATGGCGCGGCGGGTTGATGTAGACCTTGTCCACCGGCTCCACGATCTGCGGGATGATCGTCAGCATGCGCACGCCGAGCAGCGTTCCCGTGGCGCTGTCCTTGCCCCCTCCGGTGCCGGGAATGGATACCCGGTAGCCGTCGGCGTCGAGCTCCCACGTCTCGCCCTCGCGGCCGCCGTAGTGATTCTCGGCGTAGACGTCGGCATCCGCGTAGATGTCCTCCAGCATCTGCATGATCTTCACCACCTTTTCGTCGCTGGCGTCGATGCCGAAGCCGGCGGACGATCCGGTCGGATCGCGGAACCAGGTGCCGCGGTCTCCGGTCGGGCCCATCGGCGTGATCGAGTAGGCGATCTCCGCGTCGGGATGCGCTTCCCTCAGGGCACCCCACGGTCCGGCGCCGTACTGGGACATCCAGGCATCCAGCTCGGACCAGGCGCCGAACTCGTCGTTCGCCATCGCCCGAATCACGTCGGCGCGTACGGCGGTGGGCGTATCGGGGTGGATGATCTCCATCTCCCACCAGCGGTTGACGAACTTGAGGGCGTCCCGGTAATTCGGGTCGACCATGGAGTAATAGCCCTTTCCGTCGCGCACGTCCCACGTGAACAGGCGAATTCCGTATGAACCGAACACGTTGGGCAGGATCGTGCTGTCCATGTTGGGACCGTTCTTCCACACCATGTAGCCGTACGTGTCCTGCTGTCCGTCTCTGTCGGGATCCTCGTTGCGGAACTTGAGGAGCAGATCCTCGATCTCCGCGATCGTATCCGGGCCACGGAAGAACTCACGGTCCGGAACCGGCTCCGGCTCCACGCCGACCGCTCGCATCCAGTCAGCCCGAAAGCCCATCACCTGCCCCGTCGATGCCATCGACATCGCCGACGGAATGAGGTAGTTCGTGCCGTCGTAGACCGTGGTGCGCCATTTCGTGTCGCCGAGGTAGTCCTCCACCTGCTGCATCCAACCGGGCATGTGCTCCATGATCAGGTCCTGTGCAATCGCTCTCACGATGCCCGCGTCGATCCAGGCCGTGTTCCGTGCCCAGACTGACAGATAATCGGGGATATCCCCTGATGCGATCCGCACATTCCTGGCCTCACTGTCGTACGCGTCGATGTCGTACCAGGGTTCCAGGTTCACGTCGTAGCGCTCTTCCAGGAAGAGCTCGACCCAGCTATCCGGAGCCAGGGTCGTGCCACGGGCGGTGAACGGTATCATCGAGATCGTGAGCTGCTCCTCCGCTGCCTGCTCTTCCTGGCCTTCCGCGAACAGTGGCGTGGCCGCCACCATCAGCAGCGTCGCCAGCGCGCACAGTCGCATGGCGTGTTTCATGATGTCCCTCCTCGGGAGTATGGATTGCCCCTTGCGGGGTGCCGACACCCCGGACCCGGGGTGGCATAGCCGTGAATCGGTCGGAACCACATCGAAGTCATCCCTTTACCGCTCCCAGCATGATGCCTTTCACGAAGTAGCGCTGGATGAACGGGTAGACGGCGATGATGGGTCCGATGGAAATGAACAACAGGGCCGCCTTGACGGTTTCCGCGGTGATGTTGCGCACCTCGCGCTCCTCGAACAGTTCGAGCTCCGACGTCTGGTTCTCCACCAGGACGCGGCGAAGCAGCACCTGCAGGACGGTCTTGTCCTTCTCTGGCGTGAATATCAACGGAAAGAACCAGTCGTTCCAATGCGCGACCGCCGCCCACAGGGCCACCGTCGCCACGACCGGCGCGGACAGCGGGACGACGATCCTGAACAGGACGTCCGTGAGCGTTGCCCCGTCGATCGTCGCGCTCTCCGTGAGCTCGGCCGGAATCTCGCGGAAGAAATTGCGCATGATGATGATGTAGAAGGCGTTGGCCAGCGCGGGAAGAAACCACACCAGCCGCGAGTTGAGCAGCCCGAGCTGCTTGTACCAGAGATAGGTCGGCATCAGGCCGCCCGAGAAGAACATCGTGAAGATCATGAAGAACGTGATGATCTTGATGCCGGGCAGCGATCGGTCCGCCAGGCCGAAGGCGGCGATGAAGCTCACCAGCAGGATCGAGCCGGTGCCGACGATCGCCTTGAACAGGGAATTGAGATAGGCCGTGCCGATGATCCCGCTGTCGAACACCTTTCCGTAGTTTTCGAGCGTCATGTCACGGGGCCAGAGCTTCACCCGGTCCAGGATGGACGCTTCCGGCGTGTTGAACGAGTCGACGAACAGGTACCAGAAGGGATACACGATCGACAGCGCGAACGCCACCATCCCCAGATGGATGATGGCCACCAGCAACCGGTCGGCGAGTGTGCGCTCCCCTGACCGGTTCGCGGTCAACCGCGCGACAGGCCCGGGCGTGGCGGCGGCATCACTCATGTCGCCTCACTCATGTCAGGGTATAGCTCCCTGCGTGTCCCAGCCTCTTGACGAACCAGTTCGCCCCCACCAGCGCGATCAGGCCGACCACGTTCTGGAACAGTCCGGCCGCGGTGGCGAAGCTGTAGCGGAAGTCCTGGAGCCCGCTGCGATAGATGTACGTGCCGATGATGTCACCGACGTCGTACACGAGCGGATGGTAGAGGTTGAAGATCTGGTCGAAGCCGAGCTCCAATACGTTGCCGAGCTGGAGCAGGAACATGATGACGATCACGAAGGTGATCGACGGCACGGTGATGTAGCGCATCTTCTGGATGCGCCCGGCCCCGTCGATCTCGGCCGACTCGTAGAGCGCAGGGTCGATGCTGGAGATCGCGGCCAGATAGATGATCGATCCCCATCCTATGCCCTTCCAGATGTCCGAAACCAGAATGATGCCCAGGAACCATCCCGATCGCTGCAGGAACAGGATCGGCGTGTCCATGCCGGCCAGCTCCGCCAGCAGATTCATCGGTCCGTGTGCCGACGTGAGCGGCCGGATCAGGCTGGCCACCACGACCCACGACAAGAAGTGCGGCAGGTAGCTGATGGTCTGCACCACGCGCTTGAACCGCATGTTCACGATCTCGTTGAGCATCAGCGCGAACAGGATGGGCATGAAGAAGGCGATGCCCATGCGCAGCACGACGTTGATGAACACCGTGTTGCGCAGCACGCGAAGGAAGTCGGGTGCGGTGAACAGTCGCTCGAAATAGGTCCACCCGGCCCATGGGCTGCCGAACAATCCACCCGACACGGTGAATTTCTTCCAGGCCAGCACGAGGCCGGCCATCGGCACGTAGCGGAACACGAAGAACAGGACTATCGCCAGCGCAAGGAGGAGATAGCGCTCCTTGTATTTCAGGAAGGTGGCAACGAATCCCCGCTTGCCCAGTACGTACCCGGACACCGGAGATGCGCCAGTCTCCGACATGTCCCGCCCATGCTTCGGTATCTGCCGACCGCTGTCAAGGAACCGGCAGGGGTCTCACCCGCCGCCTGCCGCTGCGCCCCACGGCCGCCGGCTCCTTTTCCCGATGCGCGAACGGGATGGCACGCGGCACCGCTCGCCTTGTCAGCCCCCGCCGGACCTGACACACTTGAACGCCGTGGCTCAACCGGCCGTACCGGTCGCGGCGCTGCCCCGGCGCGGCATGCTCGCGACCCTCGACAAGTACAAGGAGCGCTACCTGCTCCTGCTCCCCGCGCTGCTGCTGTTCGTCGTCTTCCGCTACGTCCCGATGGCGGGGATCGTGCTCGCGTGGAAGCAGTTCAACGTCACGCTGGGCCTGTTCGGGAGCCCCTGGGCCGGCTGGAAGTACTTCGAGCGCCTGTTCGACGCGCCCGACTTTTTCCGCGTGCTGCGCAACACCCTGTTCATCAACGGCGTGCTGCGCATGGGCATCGCCTTCTTCACGCCGATCATCTTCGCCCTGCTGCTGAACGAGATCCGCCACCTCCGCTTCAAGCGCGTCGTGCAGACCATCAGCTACCTGCCGCACTTCCTGTCGTGGGTCGTGGTGGCCAGCCTGATCCGGGCGCTGGCGGCCAGCAACGGTCCGATGAATCTGCTGGTCGAAGCGCTGGGCGTCGACGGCCCGATCCTGTTTCTGCAGCGCTCGGACTGGTTCCTCATCATCATCCTGGTTTCGGACATCTGGAAGGGGATCGGCTGGGGCTCGATCATCTACCTGGCAGCGATCTCGGGAATCGATCCGGGGCTGTACGAGTCGGCCGAGATCGACGGCGCCGGACGGGTGCAGCAGATGGTGCACATCACCCTGCCCTCGATCACCTTCGTGATCGTCATCCTGTTCCTGCTGCAGCTCGGCAACATCCTGGAGCACGGCTTCGACCAGATCTTCAACCTGTACAACCCGCTGGTGTACGATGTCGGTGACATCCTGGGCACCTACATCTACCGCGTGGGGCTGGAGGAGCTGCGCTACAGCTTCGCCACGGCGGTGGGGCTGTTCCAGAACTTGGTCGGCCTGATGGCGCTGGTGGTGGCCAACCTGGTCGTCAAGCGCCTGGGCCAGGCCGGCTCCTATTCCCTCACATGAGCGCGCGCGAACTGGCGGCCGGCGGCGCCCCCGCGCGGCGCCGCTCGCTGGAAGACCGCCTGATCGCGGCGCTCACCTACGCGGTGATGGTGCTGTTCGCTTTGTCGATCCTGTACCCGTTCTGGTCGATGCTGGTCGACTCGTTCAACACGCCCGCCGCATCGGTGCAGGACCGCGTCAAGCTCTGGCCAGCCGAGCCGACGCTGAGCAACTACCAGCAGGTGCTCGACAACACGATCCTGGGCACCGCCTATATCAATTCGGCGCTCAAGAGCGGCGTCGGCACCGGGGTGATCCTGCTGGTGAGCTTCACGGCTGCCTTCGGCCTTGCCGACCGCACGCTTCCCGGCATCAAGGGGATCACCTTCTTCATCGTCTTCACCATGTTCTTCTCCGGCGGCCTGATCCCGACGTTCCTGTGGTACAAGCAGCTCGGGCTGCTCAACACACGCATCGCCTGGATCCTGCACCTGGCGGCCAACGCCTACTACATCATCATCATGCGCAACTTCTTCCGCGAGATTCCACAGGAGATGACCGAGAGCGCCACGATCGACGGCGCCAGCCTCACGCAGGTGCTGTTCCGCATCATCGTGCCCCTGTCGGTCCCGGTGGTGGCCACCGTGGCGCTGTGGGCGGCGGTGCAGCACTGGAACGAGTGGTTCTTTCCGCTGGTGTTCACGCCGCGGCGCGACCTGACCGTGCTGCAGGTGCTGTTGCGCCGGGTGCTGATCGAGAACCAGATCACGTCGGAGCTGGAGCTGCTGACCGATCTGGACATCCGCAACATCACCGCGGAAACGGTCAAGGCCGCGCTCCTGTTCGTGTCGATCGGACCGATCATCCTGGTGTACCCTTTCATTCAGCGCTACTTCGTCAAGGGCATCATGCTCGGCTCGGTGAAGGGCTGAGCCGAGCGGCCATTCGAAACGAAACGGTGCGAACCACGATCTCAGACCTGAGGAGGGAGAGATGAGACAGAAGATGAGAATGTCGCTGACGCTGGCCGTTGCGGTGCTGGTGCTGTCGGTGCCTGCCGCCACGCTGTTCGGTGCAGCCGAGTCGGAAGCCGCCGCCGACGAGAGGCCGACGATCAGCCTGGTACCGTTCACGCCCCGCGGCACGACGCTGGGCCCGGACACCTGGACGGAACTGTGGCTCGAAGAGCGCTACAACGTGAACCTGGAGCCGTGGTACGACATCGACGTGTACGACTCGGCGGCCATCAAGGTCCGCCTGGCGACCGGCGACCTGCCGAACATCGGCGCCTGTCAGGGGTCGATCGGCGAGTGCGTGGACACCGGCATGGTCCGGGAGGTGCCCCGCGAGATGATCATGGAGCACATGCCCAACTGGATGCGGTGGCAGGATCACTACACCGGCGACCAGAAGTGGGAGCGGACGACGGTCGACGGCGTCAACTACGCGATCCCGACCGCCCTGTCGATGGCATCGACGGGGCAGGTGATCGGGTTCCGCGCCGACTGGATGCGCGCCGTGGGCTACGAGCCCGAGCCGGTGCCCGACCGCGACTTCTTCCGCGGGCCCGACAGCTTCGCCGAGATCGAGGAGCTGCTGCTCAAGTTCCGCAATGCCGACCCCGACGGCGACGGCAACAAGAACTCCTACGGCTACATGGTGTGGAAGAACAGCGCAGACTTCCAGCGCACGGTGCTGCCCAACCTGTTCGGCTCGTACGGCATCCAGTGGCAAGTCTGGGACGTGCGTGACGGTGAGGGCTACTACTCGCTGGTGGACCCCAACTACCGGGACGCGCTGATCTACGTCAACACCTGGTGGGAGCAGGAGATCATCCATCCCGACACGCCGACCGCCGTGCGCGCCGACGTGGTGCGGGCCATGGCCAACGACGAGTTCGGGTCGTGGTCGGAGCTCGACGCCTGGCAGTCGAACTACGGGGCAGGCCCGTGGGGAGCCCTGCGCGACTCCCATCCCGACGCTGACATCGCCTACTCGATCACGCCCGTTGGTCCCACCGGCGGACGCGGCACCTGGTACCGCAACCCCAACTGGGGTCCGGTCACGATCGGCGCGAACACCAGCGACGAGGTGCTGATCAAGATCATGGAGATCCTGGAGTCCCAGTTCTCCGATGCCGAGTCGTACGCGCGCGTCTTCTACGGCGGCGAACAGGGCGAGACGTGGCAGATCGACGAGAACGGCTACAGCGTCGCCATCCCGGGCACGGGCGCCGCCAAGGACGGCCCCACGGGGGCGCTGCTCGGCGTGCGCATGATCAGCCCGGCGCACATCGTGCCGCCGGTCGACAAGGTGTACATCGCGCCGCACCGCCACGCTCTGCAGTCCTGGATCGAGGCCAATCAGACGTTTGGTCCAGGGATCGGCTTCCGGCCGTCCTGGAACGAGGACGAGCGCGCCCTGGCGGGCAACCTGAAGACCATCGAGCAGGAGTTCGCCTGGAAGGGGCTCACCGGCGCGATCGACATCGCCGCCTCGTGGGACGCCTACGTGCAGGACATGATGGACGCCGGCCTGGCGCAGCTCCTTGAGGCGCTGCCCGGCAAGAGCATGTAAGGCAGGCCCTTTTGCCCGAGCCGGTCGAAACGCTGCTTCGGACTTACGAGCGCCAGGGGTACGTCACCGTGCCCGGCGCCGTGTCCGAGGCGGTGCTGCGGCCGGCCATTGGGTTGCTGGAACGGGCGGTCGACGACCTGGCCGAGCGCCTGCATGGCGAAGGCAAGGTCGCCGACCCCTGCCGCGACAGCCCGTTCCTGACGCGGCTCGCCGACCTGGACCCGACCGGCCGGCTCGACCTTCCGATCGGCTGGGGAGGACTCGCCAGGACCGGGGAGTTTTACCGCATCGCCACGTGCCCGGCGGTGCTCGATGTGCTGGAAGCGCTCCTCGGACCGGAGATCACCTATCTCTGGAGCTTCCAGATCCGCTGCAAGCTGCCGGCGGCGTTCGCCGGCAACCGGTTGCGCCGCCTCCACTGGCACCAGGACGCGCAGTACTTCAACAGCGCCACGAGCATCCCCACGCACCGGCTCCACATCGTCACCGCGTGGGTGCCGCTGGGCGACGTGGACGAGGGAAACGGCTGCCTGTGGGTGATCCCGGGCAGCCACCGCTGGGGCCTGCAGGACGGCGCCCGCGATCGGGAAGGCAACATGCGCAGCGCGCAGGAGGTCATCGAGCGCGGAACGCCGGTGCCGCTGATGCTGCGCCGCGGCGACCTGGCGGTGTTCTCCAACCTCACCTACCACTGCAGCGAGCTGAACCGCACCCGCACGGTGCGCTGGAACGTGGACCTGCGCTACATGCCCACGCCACGGGCGAACGGTGGTGCGGACACCGACGGGCTGGCCCGCGACTATCTGCGGGAGTTCGGCGAAACCGAAGGCCGGCTGCGGCCGTTCCCGGTGCGCAGCGACGACCCGCGCGTGGTTCCGCCATCGTGGAGCGACCACGTGACCCGCTATCAACGAGGGAGAATGGACTCATGACCGAATCAGCCTTGCCGATCCCGCTTATCGACCTGTCCGGCGAGTCCGAGCGGCATGTGATGGTCGCCGCCGGCACCGAGGAGGCCTACTACTGCAGTCCCACGACTGTGCTGATGCCGGACGGCAGGACCATCTACTGCGCCTTCAGCTACGAGCACGGCGGGCGCTGCGGGCCGCTGAAGAACAGCACAGACGGCGGGTTGACGTGGAGCGGGCTGCTGCCGGTGCCGGACAACTGGGGCACGGTCCAGAACTGCCCGACCAGCTACCGCCTGACCGATCCCCTCGGCACCTCCCGGCTGCTGGTATTCGCCGGACGCGCAGGCACACAGCTCCGCGCGGGGCCCGAGAACACCATGCACCAGGCGCACTCGTCGGACGACGGCCGCACCTGGACGCCGATGGCCTCCAACGGCCTGGAGTGCGTGATGCCGTTCTGCTCCATCCTCCCGATCGACGGCGGCGCGCGCCTGTTGGGCATCACCAACATCCGCCGCGACGAGGACCCGAACAACCGCAAGCCCATGACGCCGAGCGGTCACGTGGGAAACCGCATCGCTCAGAGCGTCTCCGAGGACGGCGGGCTGACCTGGAGCCGCTGGCGCATCACCCTGGACTGTCCGCCGCGCATCCCGGGTGAGCCGGAATTGATCCGCTCGCCCGACGGGCGCCAGATCCTCTGCCTGCTGCGCGACAACACCGGCCGCTGGGAGTACACCAGCCGGTCGCTGTTCATCACCTCCGACGACGAGGGCGAGACCTGGTCCGAGCCGCGCGAGCTGCCGCTCGGACTCACCGGCGACCGACACCGGCACCGCCACTCCCGTGACGGCCGCCTGCTGGTGACCATGCGCAACACGGCGCCCGGCTGCCCGGAACGCGGCGACCTGACGCTGTGGGTCGGCACCTACGACGACATCCTGGCCGGCCGCGAAGGGCAGTACCGCGTGCGCCTGCTGACCAGCCACGCCGGCTTCGACGGCTCCTACTCCTCGATCGAGCTGCTGCCCGACGACACCTTCATGGTCGCCACCTACGTCAAGTACCGGCCCGGGTCCGAGCGGCAGTCGATCGTCAGCGTGCGCTTCAAGCTGCCCGAGCTCGACGCCCTTCTGTAGGAGGAGGCCCTCTCCCTACCCCTCCCGTACGGTCAGCGTGGCGGTGAGCAGGTCGTGCTCGGCGTCGCGGCCGATGATGACCGTGAACTCGACCGGCTCGACGATCCACCCGCCGTCGAGTCCGTGGGAGGCCAGCTCGTGGGGGCCGAGCGGCATGCGCGCCGTGCCGGGCTGGCCCGGCTTCAGGCTGAGCCGCTGGAAGCCGCGCAGGAGCCGGTACGGCCGCGCCACCGAGCTCACCTCGTCGCGGATGTAGAGCTGCACCACCTCGTCCCCGGCCACCTCGCCGGCGTTGGTCACGTCCACGGTCACCATCGCCGTCCCGTCGGGGGCGATGACGGCCGGCTCCACGCGCAGGTTGGCGTACTCGAACCGGGTGTAGCTCAGCCCGTAGCCGAACGGATAGCGCGGCCCGGTCGGCAGGTCGACGTACGGGTGCCGGCCCGCGCGGATCCAGCGGTAGTAGTGCACGGGAACCTGTCCCACGTGGCGCGGCACCGACACGGTGACCCTTCCGCCCGGGTTGTGGAGGCCGTAGAGCACCTCGGCCACCGCCGTGCCGCCCGCCTCGCCGGGGTAGCCTGCGTCGACGATCGCGTCGGCGTGCTCGGCGATCCACTCGATCGTCAGGGTCCGGCCGTGCACGAGCACCACCACCAGCGGCACGCCGGTCTCATGCAGCGCCGCAAGCAGCTCCTGCTGCAGGCCAAGCAGGTCGAGCGTCGCGCGGTCGGAGCTCTCCCCGCAGTCGGCCTCCGAGGTGCGGCGGCCGCTCCACACCCCGTCTTCCTGAACGTGCTCGGCCGCGCTGGAGCCGCCCACGACCGCGACCACCACGTCGGCGGTGCGCGCCGTCTCGACGGCATTCGCCAGTCCCGACCGATCGGGCGAGCGGATGCCGCAGCCGCGCGCGTAGCGGACGCGCGTGCCCTCCGGAGCCAGCCGTTCCAGGCCCTGCAGGATGGTCGTGACCGTCTCCGGCGGATGCGGCGGGGCGAGGTCGCCGAGCTGGGTCATCTCGTCGTGGGCGTTGGGGCCCACCACGGCGATCGTCCGCACCCCTTCGCGGAGAGGCAGCGTGCCGCGGTCGTTCTTGAGCAGCACGATGCCCGCCCGCGCAGCCTCGCGCGCCAGCTCCAGGTGGGCGGAGGTCCGCGACGCCGAGGCCGCAGCCGAGCGATCGACCGACGGATCGTCGAACAGCCCGAGCCGGAACTTGACGCGGAGCACACGGCGCACGGCGCGGTCGATGTCCTCCAGGTCGATGAGTCCCGCGTCGAGCGCCTCCGGCAGCACGCCGTACATGGTGTTGGTGCCGTCGCCGTCGTCCCGTTCGTCCATGACGCCGTCCGGCGAGGCTTGGTCGGTGCCGGCCCGCAGCGCCAGGGCCGCGGCCTGCACCCGGTCGCCTGCGACCCGGCACTGGATGATGAAGCGCACCGCCCAGGAGTCGGTCATGGTGAAGCCGTCGAAGCCCCACCGCTCGCGGAGCAGCTCGGTCAACAGGTGGCGGCTGGCTGCCGCCGGCACCCGGTCGTAGGTGGCGAACTCGACCATGATCGCCTGCGCGCCGGCGCGCACGGCCTCGCGCCATGGCCACAGCGATACCTCCTCCATGTCGTGAGCGCCGCGGCTGGTGTCGGAGAAGTCCAGGCCGCCGTCGAAGTCGCCGGCGCCGGGGTAGCAGCGCAGCAGCGCAGCCATCGTGCGGTCCGAGCGCAGGTCGTCGCCCTGCAGGCCGCGGATGAACTGCACGCCCAGCTCGCCGACCAGGTAGGGGTCCTCGCCGTAGTTCTCCTCGCTGCGGCCAAGGCGCGGATCGCGGATCACGTCCAGGTCGGGCGCGAAGTTCAGGGTCTCGCCGCGGGTGCGCGACTCGGCGGCGATGCCACAGGCCACGCGGCGGTTCAGGTCGCGGTCCCAGGTGCAGCCCATGTTGCGGACCGCCGGGAAGATCGTGGCCTGCATGCCCTCGTGGCAGCGGCTGTTGTCGTTGCCGATCGTCACCGGGATGCCCAGTCGCGTGTGCTCGCGCACGAAGCGATGCATCTGGTTGACCAGGTCCGCGCACTCCTCCGGGCCGAGCGCGGCATCCGGGTCGATGCCGATGAACGGGTCGGCGCGCAGCAGCAGGCCGATGTTGCCGACGGGCGGATCGGAAAGCAGCCCGACGAGGCTGTCGCCCATCTCCACGCCGCGATCGGTCCGGCGGTAGAGCTTGTCCGGACGGCCGATATCGGCGCGGAGCTGCATGACCTTCTCCTCCAGCGTCATGCGCCCTAGCAGGTCCGAGACCCGCGCTTCCACGGGCAGAGCCGCGTCCCGGTACGGTGCCGGTCGGTGCGGCGGCACCGGTTGCAATTCACTCATGCCGCGATCATAAATCGATCACGGCGCGCGGATCGCGCGATGAGGGAGGACGCCGATGAAGCTGCTGTTCATGGATCGCGAGGACGTCTTCAACACCTGGGGGCACGTTGGGTTCCGCGCGGCGGTGCTGGAGCGGGTGGCGGAGCTGGAGCCGGATCCGGCGGTGAGCCCCGACTTCACGGTGCGCTGCTGCGTGCGGCAGGACGACGGCTCCTACGTCGTCTACGCCTGCGACGGCGGCCGCGACCACAAGCCGTGGCAGATATACCGCTACCGGACCGAGGACGGCATCCACCTGAGAGCGAAGGAGCAGGTGTACCAGAGCGAACCGGGACGCTGGTCGCAGACGACCACCCTGAACTACAGCCCGGAAAAGGAGCTGTTCCTCTGCCTGAAGAACATGAAGGAGGACGACGGCGGCAGCACCTACGCCTACCTGAGCCGGGACGGCGAGCGCTGGGAGCCCTGCTTCACCAACCCCGTCTACGTCGAAGGGGACCGCTGGGCCTGTGTCTGGAGCTCGGCCGTGCAGCGCTTCATCACCTACAACAAGGGCATCCAGCGGCACGCGGGCAAGCTGACTCCGGAGCTCCTATACGGCGGCGTGGGCATGTCCGAACGGTGGGATGCGCGCCGCGTGGTCACCATCCGCACCAGCCCGGACGGATGCCGCTGGGAGCCGGACGATCCCGACTGGTCACGCCGCGGCACCGAAGAGATCGACGGCGTCAAGCGGTTCGGCGGCCCGGCGGTGCCGCCAGAGTACCAGATTACCCCCGACGATCAGGATCCGCCCGACCTGGAGTTCTATGCCGGCTACGTCTTCGAGTACGAGGGGCGCTACTTCATGAACATGCTGAACTACGCGCCCAGCCTGCTGCCGGCGGGCTCACCCGGCGTCGCCCCCGGCGGCCACGGTCCGAACATCGACTCCGAGTGGTGGATCAGCCGCGACGGGCTGCGCTGGGAGCGCCCGTTCCGCGCAACCAACACGATCACGGACCGGGTGGCCTTCATCCAGCACAACCCGATGGTGGTGGACGGCCAGCTCCTGTTCCACCAGCGGGACCTGGGACGCGTCACCGGCGAGGGGACGGTGCTGCGCCAGGCCCACGACGTGTTGGGCACGCCGCAGGACCGGCTGACCGGCGTGACCTCCCGGTCGAACGCCGTGTTCGAGACCACGCGCTTCGCCATGCCCTCAGGCCCGCTCAATCTGAACGCGAAGATCCCGGGCGACGGCTACCCCGAAGGCCGCATCCAGTCCTTCGTCATGGCCGAGCTGATCGACGACTGCGACCGCATCGTCCCCGGCTACGAGCGCCACCGCTGCCGGCTCCTGCCGACGCAGGACTCGCTGGCGATCGAGCTCGACTGGCAGGGCCGGACCGGCGCGGAGCTCGCCGGCCGCACCGTGCGCATCCGCTTCTTCCTGCGCGCGGCCGACCTGTTCGCCGTGACCGCTTGAACCCTCGCCTTCGGGCGAGCCGTTACTTGATGGCGCCGATGCGTATGCCCTTGACGAAAAACCGCTGGATGAACGGATAGACCAGCAGGACGGGCACCATCGCGATGACGACCGCCGCGAACCGGACCCCCTGCACGTTCATCCGGTCGCGGTACTCGTACAGCAGGTCCTGCAACTCCTCGCTCAGGGTCGCCTGCTGCACCAGCCTGATGAGATATGCCGAGAAGGTGCGCAGCTCCTGTGAGCGCACGAAGTACATGGCATCGAACCACGCCCCCCAGTGATGCACGCCCGCGAACAGGGCGATCGCGGCGATGATGGGCGCCGACATCGGCAGGTAGATGCGCAGGCAGATGAGAAGCGACCTGGCTCCGTCCAGCCGCGCCGACTCCTCGATGGCGTCGTCGATGTCGTTGAACGCCGACATCAGGATGACCAGGAAGAAGAAGCTCCACGCCTCCGGCACGATGTAGACGGCGAACGTGTCCAGCAGCCCGAAGCGCTTGAGGTTCAGGAACTGCGGGATCAGCCCGCCGCCGAAGAACAGCGGGATCGTGAAGATCACGAGGTAGATCTTTCTGAGCTTCAGCGTGCGCTTGCGCAGCGCGAACGCGCACGTCGCGTTCACGACGACCATCACGGTAACGCCGACCGCCACGCGCAGGATCGAGACCATGAGCGAATTCCGCAGCAACGGCTCCCGGAACGCGAACTCGAAGTTGACCAGCGACCAGCGCCGCGGCACGTACAGGGAGACGCCGTAGTCGAGCATGCCGTTGAGCGAGTTGATGAGCACGAACCAGAACGGGTAGAAGACCAGCAGCGCGAACAGCGCGAACCCGGCGTACACCGCGACGTGGAAGGCCGCGTCCACCGGCGACAGGGTGCGCACGCCGGCGGGCGGGCCGCTTTGCGCCGCCACGGCAGAAAAGCCCCTTGCCGGTAAGCCGCCAGCCCCGCCCGTTTGCCGCCAGCAGCAGGAGCAGGGTGACCACGG
>JAPOQV010000460.1 GCA_026710565.1 Spirochaetaceae bacterium
AGTTCGCGCTTCACGCGCGCGTGCTCCTCCGGCGTCGGCCGGGGGGCGTCCTGCTCGCGGCGCGTCGGGCGCATACCCCGTTTATCGGCACCTGTGCAATTCTGTGCACCCCCGACGCCAGCGACCGCCGCCTTCCACATCGCGCCCGGCGCTTCGACGCTTGCCGCTCGTACCGACGCGCTAACCAATTACTCTCCGCCTTTGCTGAACTATGGAGAGGAAAACGTTGATCCCTTTTCGTTCTTCAACTATTTGGCCGGCCTGAGCTACCGCGCCGGAAACCGGACCAGGATATACCCAAGCATCCACCGAATCGCCGGTACACGCGACCTACCGCCTCTCGATCGCGGCGACGCCTTCACTTTTCCCGCGTCACCCTCGGTGGCGGCCTTGTTCAACAATCGAGGCAAAGGCCGCCCGGACTTGCTCTGGAGCCTGTTTCGGAGTGCCGTATCGGGTGTGGAATCCGTGGATGAGGGCGACTTCAATGGAGCACTGGAGATCAGTGGAGTCAAGATAGCGAAACTGACACAAGTGTTGTTTCTCATCAACCCGAGAGGATTCCTGCCGTTTGACAAAACCGGGGTCTTCTCGCTGGACGGTTCGAGCTTCGACAAGCCCAAGAATATCAGGTGGTCACGCTATCAGGAAGAACTCCGCCGGGTCCGAGATGTGTTTCCCGACTGTTGGCCCTATGAAATCAACCTGTTCGCTTACTTGCAGCATAAAGGAGAGATTACGACGAATAGTCGGCGCTGTTATCAGGTCAGCACGAATGTTGACGAGAACGGTGATGATTGCTGGGAGGAGTTCAGGGACAACAACTGGGTGCGTACGGGAGAACGTGGTCCCAAGATGGGTTGGGCCATACCCAAGCCAGGCGATAAGCACCTCGAGTATCCGCTTTCGATTCCGCGGCGGGGCGACGTTGTGCTCGTTCGACATGAGGGCCGACTGAAGGGGCGCGGGATAGGCGTCGTATACCGCAACGACTACTCGGACGAGATCGCGGGCAGCAGCAGACTTCATGTCCTGTGGGTAAACAAGACGGCTGCTGACCTGCCGGGCTTGGCATCCAGGCTCGGTTTCTCCAGGGCCGATAGGACCGAGATTCATTTTCGGGAAGTCTCTGAGTATCGCGCAACTTTCAGTTTGCTCGATCGGCTGAGCGGTACCGCGCCGTCTCCCACGATCCACCAGACATCGAAGAAGGCCACGGAGACGCGAACGCCAGACATCGAGGATCTCGCACACGAACTGTTGGTCGACTCCGGTCACCTTCGCAAGGTCCAGCGCCTGCTGGAAGACAAGCGGCAGGTGATTATCCAGGGACCGCCCGGGACCGGCAAGACCTACGTCACACAGGAGCTGGCGGCGTGCCTCGCCGGTAACGAGAAGCGCGTCCGGCTGGTGCAGTTTCACCCGTCTTACGCCTACGAGGATTTTGTCCAGGGGATTCGTCCTCTTCTCGGCCGGGACCAGCGGGAGCAGCCCGGTTTCGAACTCAGGCCAGGGCCGCTGCTCAACATGGCCGAACAGGCGCGGCAGGCTCCCGACGATCCGCACTTCCTGGTGATCGACGAGATCAACCGGGGCAATCTCGCGAAGGTGTTCGGCGAGCTGTACTTCCTGCTGGAGTACCGCGATCGGCAGATGCAGCTCCAGTATTCCGAACGAGCTTTCGCGCTGCCGAAGAACCTGTACATCATCGGCACCATGAACACCGCCGACCGCTCCATCGCGCTCGTGGACTTGGCGCTGCGCCGCCGGTTCCATTTCGTGGAGTTCCATCCCGGCAAGCCACCCATCGAGGGGTTGCTCGGGCGCTGGCTGAATCGGCACGCAAAGCACATGGGCTGGGTGGCGGACGTGGTCGATCGAGCCAACGAGGAGCTTGACGACCAGCCGGCGGCGATAGGACCGAGCTACTTCATGAAGGAAGGACTCGACGAGGAGATGGTCGATCTGATCTGGGAGCACAACGTCTTGCCGTACATCGAGGAGCGTCTACACGGCGAACGCGACCGCCTCGACCAGTTCAAGCTCGACGCTCTCGGGCGCGAAGGCGCGGAGGGAAACGGGGGGGCTGGCAGCAGCGACGGCCAAGCGGGCGACCACGACGATGCGGCATCTTGACCGGCGGGAGTACGAACCGAGCCCGCCGGTCCGGCTCG
>JAPOQV010000461.1 GCA_026710565.1 Spirochaetaceae bacterium
AAGCTGGGGGTGACGATCCGGGGCGGGCCGTACCCGCACCTAGTGTACCGTTTCGTGCTGCCGTACTCGAACTGGAAGCACGTGGAGATCGCCGGTTCGGAAACATTCGAGGCCCTGGCCGGAGGTCTGCAGGAGAGCCTCTGGAAGCTGGCCGGCGTGCCGCTTGAGCATCGGACAGATAGGTTCCCGGGACCGTAATCTGTCAGGGGTAGCAGTGGACAGGGCGGCGCCAAGCCTCCACCGTCGTCCGCCGACTATCGTTCCGCCGACAGATACCCGGAAATGAGGCTCGCGACCTCCCTGTCCGCTCCCCAGAGGTCGAAGCGGAACGTCCAGGTTTTTGAGCCGCCCCCATTCTTCCGGACCTGGTCCGCGCTTGGCGCACGGATCAGCAGCAACTCGTCGCTCCGCAGTCCGGTCTCCACGACTCGATCGAGCGGCACGTCAAAGCGATGACCCGGGTCGTCTCTCCGCGGCGACCGGTAGCTCACCGATTCTCTCGTCAACGTGAACGTCCCTTCACATTTCCCGAACGCATGGTTGTGACTCGCTGCGAGTTCAAGGGGGAGACCGGCATCGAGCAGGTCGGCGAAGGACTCACCCGCGACGTTGCCGTCACCCGCCTTCATCTGCGCCAGACTGAGAGGAAACAGCACGTCCCGGCGCTCCGGGTCGGCCTGGAGCACGGCAAGGAACTCCACGGCCGCGGCATCGTGAAGGCCAGCATTGAGAAAGGAGTGGCCGGTCTGAACGAGCCCGGCAATGGTGGCTTCAGTCGCCGTGGCACCGCTGTCCTCCATCCTCGAGAGTTCGCAATCCCGCAGCCTCACGCCCATGATGTTTCCGCCGTCCACGGCGGGGCATACCACGGTGACGCGCTGGTGCCTCGACAGATCCGCCAGAACGGATCCGTCCTTGAAGTGAGCCTCAACCTCTCGCAGGAAGCCGCCGCCTTGAAACTCGATGAATCCGCCACCTCCCCAGGCATCCCCCTCGATGCTGCCGACGAGTCCGGTCAGTTGAAGCCTCTGCCCGCGATACGTCTGCTCAGCGCGAACCTCGTTCTCCTCGAACGCCTGAAGCAGCTCTCCCTGCGACACGACGCGCGCTGACGCGCTGGCGACCTCGGCGACCGCTGGCGTATCCGACGATTCGGACACCGGTGCCATGCTGTCTAGTTCGAGGTCGACGTTCCCGTTGAGGTCTCCTGCATCCTGCACCTCGCTGACCGCCTCGGCACCGCTGGTCTCCATCGTCGAGAGCTTGCAATCGCGCAACGTCGCGCCCATGATGTTCCCGCCGTCCACGGCGAGGCATACCACGGTGACGCGCTGGTGCCTCGACAGATCCGCCAGAACCGATCTGTCCTTGAAGTGAGCCTCAACCTCTTGCAGGAGGCCGCCGCCTTGAAACTCGATGAATCCGCCACCTCCCCAGGCGTTACCCTCGATGCTGCCGACGAGTCCGGTCACTTGGACCCTTTGCCCGCGATACGTCCGCTCAGCGCGAACCTCGTTCTCTTCGAACGCCTGAAGCAGCTCTTCCGGCGACACGACTAGGGGCGGCGCCGTGGCGACCTCGGCGCCTGCCGGCGTGTCCGACGATTCGTGCATCAGCGCCAGGCTGAAGACCGACATCGCGAACGAGACGGCCCACACCCCTACCGACGCAAGGCGATGCGGCAACCTGGCCATTTCGGGGTTGATCAGGCCGACCACGGCCCACAGGAACGTCACAAACGAGAACACCAGCAGGACGATAGCGGCCGCCTCAGTCATCATCACCTCCCAGCCCCTGAGAAGAACCCGCCGCCCGATTGGCTTGCGCCGCTCGTGGCCGGAGCTTCCGGCCCTCACAGCTAGAGGGGAGCAGTGCGCCTCCCCAATTCAGCCGTGTCGAATGTCGTCCGCTCATCGGTTCGCTCCGTCACCCCTGGAATGGCGACTCACCAATTTCCTGACGGAATGTATAGACCTTACCATCGGGGGATCGCAAGGTCAGCCAGTAGTCCGCGTAGGTCGCCAGCTTCTCGTATTCTTCTGTGTCTGCCTGCGCGTCTAACGTCCTCCCCGTGGTGCTGCAGACCTCGTACTGCCATCCTCCGCTCCGGAAGATGTAGCAGCCCGAACTGAAGTATCCCGTCGAGTCCCTGAGTACGATGAACCCTTCGGTGCCCGGCGCATCCGAAAACTTCACAAGAACCGCGCGTGCCTCTTCGTCCCCGGCCATTCCCACCAGAGCCGACAGAACACTGGATCCGGGCCCCTCAACACGGAACGATGGACCACCCAGCCTCGCCAGGACGCGGCCCGAATACCGGAACTCCGGTTCGGAGCCCAAGTGCCTGAAGAAGTACGTGTACGTGGATACCTCGGCCTCGTTGTCATGACGCGAGCAGATCGAGAGAGTCTTGCCGTTGTCCAGTTGAAAAC
>JAPOQV010000462.1 GCA_026710565.1 Spirochaetaceae bacterium
AGAACGGGCGCGACGCTGGTCGTGACCACCGGCGCCGTCCCGGCCACTCGCGGGGTCACCGCGATCGGCGCGCTCTCGACGCCGCCGGCCGGCACCTCGGCGGCCGCCTTCACCGGGATGCCGTCGGCGATTTCCACGCCCACGCGAACCGCGAACGGCGCGCCGCTGGGCATCCGGCCCCGGAACGTGCGCGCGCCGATCTGCTCCAGCACCACCGGCAGCGTGAACGGGGCGCCGCGATTGTTGTCCAGGCGCAGATCGGTGAGCGCGCCGACGCCGGCGAACACCCCCTCCGGCAGCGCGCTCAGCCGGTTGCTGTCCAGCCGCAGCTCGCGCAGCGCGGCCAGCCCCGCGAACGCCCCCGCCGGGAGCACGCTCAACCGGTTGCCGTCCAGCCGCAGCTCGCGCAGCGCGGCCAGCCCCGCGAACGCCCCCTCCGGCAGCGCGCTCAGCCGGTTGCTGTCCAGCCGCAGTTCGTCCAGCGCGGCCAGCCCCACGAACGCCCCGTCCGGCAGCGCGTTCAACCGGTTGCCGTCCAGCCGCAACTCGTCCAGCGCGGCCAGCTCCGCGAACGCCCCCTCCGGCAGGGACGTCAGGAGGTTGCCATGCAGGTCCAGCGTGACCAGACCGGAGGGGCCCCTGAACAACCCCCGCGGCAGGGCGGTCAGGCGGTTGCCGCTGAGATCGAGGCTGCGCAACGCGGTCAGCGGGTCGAAGGTCGCCGCCTCCACGCGGCCCAGGGCGTTGCCGTCCAGGCGCAGATGCGTCAGAGCGCCCAGGTCGGTAAACAGGCCGTCCGGCAGCGTCGTCAGCTCATTGTCCCGCAGCGACAGCGTGACCAACGCGCCGAGGCCGGAGAACAGGTCCGCCGGCAGGGCGGCCAGCCGGTTGCTTTCCATCCGCAGCTCGGTAACGCCGGTGAGCCCGGCGAAGTCGCCGAGCTGCAGGCTCTCGATCCCCCGCTCGCTCAGGTCCAGGGTGACGACGGCGCCGAGATGGACGCCGCGCACCTGCGCGCAGTCGGTGATCCCGACGGTCTCCGCGACGATCGCGTCGCGAACCGCCGGAGTGCGTTCGCAGATGCCCGGTCGCGGACTGCTGCTCACCGTCGCGCTCGCCGGACCGGGACCGGCGGCGCCGCCGGCGCGTATCTGCACGTCGTACACCGTGCCGTTCGTCAATGCGGTCAGCCGGTGCGCTACGGTACCCGCGCCGCTGCCGGCGATCGGCTGCCACTCCGCGCCGTCGGTGCCGTCAGCCTGCACGCGCACCTCGTACCCGGTGATGCGGTCGTTTCCCGGATCGCTCCAGCGCAGCAGAATGCTGCGGTCGCCGGCAGCCGCCGTCAGACCGGACGGCGCCGCGGGCGCGCCGACGACCGTCAGCGGCGGACCGAGGGCAACGCGGATGCCGAGGTGCTCCGGCGGCGCCGCCGGAGCGTCCTGCAGGCTGACCTGCGGCGGGGGCGCGCCGCTACGGGTCACGGCCACGCCGGCGCTCTCGATGGCCCCCGCCG
>JAPOQV010000463.1 GCA_026710565.1 Spirochaetaceae bacterium
ACCACACCACCCACCCCCCCACGCCCCCCCCCCCCCACCGCCCACCCCCCCCGCCCCCCTGCCCCTCACAACCCACCATCCTACCCCCCGCCCCGCCCCCCCCCCCCCCGCCCCCGCCCCCCCCCCCCCCACGCGCCCCCCCCCCCCCCCCCCCCCCTTTCTCCGGCATCGAGCCGGTGCTGCTCGACCAGGAGGGCAAGGAAGTCGAGGGCAACCCCGCAACCGGGGCGCTCTGCATCCGCACGGCGTGGCCGGGCATCATGCGCACCGTCTACGGCGACCACGAACGGTTCCGGCAGACCTACTTCGACACCTTCCCCGGCTACTACATGACCGGCGACGGCGCCCGCCGCGACGAGGACGGCTACTACTGGATCACCGGCCGCATCGACGACGTGCTCAACGTCTCCGGCCACCGCATCGGCACGGCCGAGGTGGAGGGCGCGCTCGGCCAGCACGAGGCGGTCGCGGAGGCGGCCGTGGTCGGCTACCCGCACGACATCAAGGGCCAGGGCATCTACGCCTACGTGACGCTGATGAGCGGCGAGGAGCCCTCGGAGGACGTCGAGAAGGGGATCGTCCGCGAGGTGCGCGCCCACATCGGCCCGCACGCCTCGCCCGACAAGATCCAGTTCGCGCCGTCGCTGCCCAAGACCCGCTCCGGCAAGATCATGCGCCGCATCCTGCGCAAGATCGCCGAGGGGGAAACCTCGCCGGCCGCGCTCGGCGACACCTCCACCCTGGCCGAGCCGGGCGTGGTCGACGACCTGGTCGCCGGCTGCAAGTAGGCAATCGGAGCTTGCAGGGCGCAAGGAAGGTGAGCCCTGGCGCCGGCACTCGCCGGGAAGGCTCTGAATGAGACTTCTGCACTACCTCGAGATTCAGAACTTCAAGCACTTCGGCGAGAGACAGTGCATCGAGCTCGATCACCCGGCCGTGTTGATCGGGCCGAACAACTGCGGCAAGACGACCGCCATCCAGGCGATCGCCCTGTGGTCGCAAGCGGTCAAGACCTGGTACGAATCCAAGGGTCAATCCAGGCCGAAAGAGCGAACCGCGACATCGCTCAACCGTCTGAACATCGTCTCCGTTCCCGTTCAGCGCACTCGGTATTTCTGGCACAACACCGCCGTTCGTACCGGGAACCGCGAGATTCCGCTCCTGATCACCGTGGGAGTGCAGCATGAGAACAGTGTCGAGCCCGTGACCATGCGCTTCCGCAATCAGGGCGAGGATCTGGTCTACTGCACGCCCGACGAGTCCACTCTGCAGAATCCGGACGCCATCAGGACGGCGGCCTCACTGAACGTGCACCTGCTCTATCCGATGTCGGGCCTGGAGACCGAAGAGCCGATCCTGCAGCCCGGACGCATCGACGTCCTGCTGGGACAGGGCCAGACCGCGCAGGTATTGCGCAATCTGTGTCTGTTGGTCTTCCAGACGTCCCGGGACGATTGGCAGGAAATCGTCCGCCTGATGCGGAGGCTGTTTTCGGTCGAACTGGGCGATCCTGCCGAGACCGCACGCGGCAGCATAGACCTCTTCTACGGCCAACCCGGCGTGAGGGAGCCCCTGGAGGTATCGGTCGCCGGTCGCGGGCTCCAGCAGTTGCTTCTGATTTTCGCCTACCTCTACTCGCACGGGAAGGCCGTGCTCCTGATCGACGAGCCCGATGCCCATCTGGAGATACTCAGGCAGCGGCAGGTGTACGTGCTGCTGAGGGAAATCGCGGCTCAAAACGACTCTCAGGTCGTCCTGGTCACGCACTCCGAGGTCGTGCTGGAGGAAGCGCTCGAACACAACCTGACGCTGCTCATGGGTGGAAAGACCGACGATCTGGCCGCCAAGCCCGAGATCCGCAACGCCCTGACCTATTTCGGCGCCGAGCATTACATCCGAGCGATCCAGCACCGCTACGTGCTCTACGTCGAGGGAAGAACGGATCTCGACATCCTGCGAGAGTTTGCCAGGAGGCTTCGCCATTCGGTTGCAGACCAATGGGACGAACGGATCAACGCATTCTACGTCGCGAACAACCACCCCGATCGCGACCTCGGCGCCGAGCTCGAACGCGTTGAAGGCGGCTATGGACTCACGCCGAGAGACCACTTCTCAGCTCTCCGCGATATGGTCGCGGGGCTGCGCGGCCTCGCCGTCCTGGACAACGACGGACGCCACCGGCAGGACACCGATGAAGGGCGCCTCCGCATCGTCTATTGGAGGCGTTACGAGACCGAGAACTACTTCATCACCCCCGAGTTGCTGCGCAGTCACGTCGCCGAGCACTACGGGGCAGGGTTGTTCTTACAAGCGGCCGACGAACTCCTCGATGCGCTGATCCGCGAACGCGTCTTCGATGACCGCGAGTTTTCCACCTGGAATCGCGTCGATGCCGATGCGGCTCAGCTCCTGTGGGACGCCAGAACCGAGTCTCTGAAGATGAGCGACTTTGCCGAGGAGTTCTTTCGCCGTCTGGGCGAGCGTCTCGGACATCCGATGCTGCTCAGGAAAGGAGAACTGCACCGCCTCGTCCGAAGCGTGGATCCCGCGTCGATACCGCCGGAAGTGACCGAGAAGCTCGATCTCCTGAAGGCCCTCTTCGATCGCCGCGATCACATCGAAGCATAGAGACCGGCGTACAGCTCGATGCTCTCGGGCTTCCGGTGTCCTGCGCTCAAGCGGATTCGACATCGAAGGCGGCGATGGAGCGCTGCTCGGCGCTGATTTCCACGCCGAGCAGATGCACGGCGCGGCCCGCAGCCTGGTCCTTGTCGGCGTAACTTCGTTCCTTCAATTGCGCCAGCGCCGCGCCGGCTTCGGCGCGCTCAGCGACCTTGAACTCGAACAGCCACGCCGTGCCGGGTGAGACCACCGCCAGGTCCATGCGGCCGCGGCTGGTGGCTTCCTAGTAGTAGCCTTCCTCGCGGATCTCGTGGAAGGTCTGGATGCCGACCGGCAACCTGCGCTGGTCCACGGTGTCAGCATGCATCGCGCATGTTGCCCGCGTGCTCGTATCGTCTTCGGGATCTACGTGGCTGCGCCGAATTCCTGCCGGAGTGATCAGAGCCGGCCGAGGATCTCCGCGACCGGGATCTGCCGGCCGGCCGAGGCCCCCAGGCGGTAGCGCTCGCGCGGCTCGCCCAGCCGCTCGAGCGTGTGGCCGCCGGCGCCCCAGAGCGACTGGAGCAGCCGCGCCACCTCCGGGCGCAGCGCCCGGTCGGTGTCGTCGGTGTTCGGCGCGATCGCGCGGTCGTTGACGCTCACCTGGATGCGGCCGGCGTCGAAGCGCAGGTCGCCTGCTAACGCGGGGTCCTCCTCCAGCAGCCGGCATGCGGTGAGCGCCGCCCGGGCGGCCTGTTGCAGCCGTTCCTGCGGCGTCCCCTCCACCGCCGTGCGCCGGTCGTAGAGCAGGCCCAGGAACCCGTCGCCCTGGTCCAGGCCGTAGATCGACTCGTGCGCGACCAGGATCACGCCGGGGCCGTCGGGCACGTGCCGGTAGTCGGCGACGTCGATGGCCAGCTCATCGGTGAGAACGCCGTCCTGGATCCAGCGATGGAACACGGGGATGACGCGGGTGAGATCGAGGCCGCCGCCGTCGGCCGCGGCTACCTTGACGTTGACGTGCTGCAGTGAGGTGATGTCCATGTCCGTGTACGGCGGCGCTCAGGCCGGCTGCTTCTCCCGTTCGGATGCCATGCGCTGGTAGCAGGCGTGCGTGGCCTCCACGAACAGGGAGGCTTCCTCGGCGAGCTGCCGGACGCCTTCGGCATCGTAGTCTTCGGGCGAGCGGCCCTGCGCGCGCAGCAGGTAGGCACCGAACTTGCCGCGGGCGTAGGGGTCGAAAAACAGCTCCGTGTCGTACAGCTCGCGGCGAAACGCGTCGACGGCGTCGTCCTCGCCGCCGGCGAAGCTGCCCAGCTTGTAGCGCAGCAGCGCCTCGGCCCCGTGCACCATCGCCAAGTAGGCGGTGAGCGCCCCCTTGGCCAGGTGGCCGGCCTCCAGGTGAAGTTGCGCCTCGAACGCTTCCCGCTCGATCGCCGCCAACTGGAAATCGACCGGCGCCACCACCTCGCCCGCGCACTCGCCGACGCCGTGGTCGCCCATCGTGAACACCCGCGGGTCGCCCCAGTCGCTGTAGAAGGCGGCGTCCTCCTCGTAGGTCGGCACGGTGGTCAGCTCGTCGAGCATCTTGCGGCAGGCCGCCTTGCCGATGCGCCGGATGAAGTCCTGGAAGGACTCGCCCGACTCGTGGTCGGCCAGGTAGCGGCCGGTGATCAGGTCGACCGCCTCCGGGATGTTGCGCGACGGCACCGCCCCGATCGCCAGACCGTAGGAGCCGGCGTTGTTCGTCCACTGACCGCCCAGCACGACCTGGAAGTGCGGGACGGTGTAGTCGTTGCGCTTGCGGCTCACGCCGTAGAAGCCCAGGTCGGCGACGTGGTGCTGGCCGCAGGAGTTGAAGCAGCCCGACACCTTGATGCGCAGGCCGCGGATCACCTCGTCCAGCTCCATCGATCGGCGCAGCAGGCGCTCGCGGACCTCGCCGGCCAGCCCGCGCGATGAGGCGATGCCCAGCTTGCAGGTGTCGGTGCCCGGGCACGCGGTGATGTCCACGATGGTGCCGGCGCCGGGAGCGTGCAGATCGACCTCGGAGAGCTCGCGGTAGACTTCCGGCAGGTCCGCTTCGCTCACCCAGCGCAGGACCATGTTCTGCTCGACGGTGGTGCGCACCGTCTCCCTGACGTAGGTGCGGGAGATGTCGGCCAGCTTGCGGAGCTGCCTGGCGGTGATGTCGCCCAGCGGCAGGGTGATGGTGACCGTGGCGTAGCCCGGTTGCCGTTGCCGGTACACGTTGGCGGCGCTCCAGGCGGCGTATCCCTCCGGCGGCTGCACGCCGTTGGTCGGCGCCCCCGCCTTCAGCGGCCGTTCCTCGAACCGCTTCGCCTCTTCGATGTACTGGAGCCAGCGCGGATCGTCGGGCAGCTCGGCCCGCTCTTCCAGCACCAGGCGCCGGAACTCGTCGATGCCGAGCTTCTTGATCAGGAACTTGATGCGCGCCGCGGCGCGGTTCTTCTTCTCGCCGAGGCGGGCATAGACACGGGAGATCGCCTGCGACAGCGGCAGCAACTCTTCCGGCGGCACGAAACCGTCGAACAGCTTGGCCTGGAAGGGCACGCTGCCCAGCCCGCCGCCGACGTAGAGCTCGAAGCCGCGCTCGACCGTGCCGTCGTCACGGGTGCGCTCCACGGCGATGGCGCCCATGTCGTGCAGCATCACCAGCCCGCACGGCTGGTCCTTGCAGCCGGAGAAGGCGATCTTGAACTTCCGCCCGAAGTCCTGCACGTCGGGGTGGCCCAGCAGGAACTGCGCGCAGGCGTTCGCGTACGGGGTGACGTCGAAGACCTCGTCGTGGCAGACGCCGGCGATCGGGCAGGCGGTGACGTTGCGCACCGAGTTGCCGCACGCCTCGCGGGTGGTGATGCCCACCGCCGCCAGGCGCCGCATCAGCGCCGGCGTGTCGTCCACGTGGATGAAGTGGAGCTGGAAGTCCTGCCGCGTGGTGACGTGGGCGATGCCGTCCGAGTACTCCTCGGCCAGGTCGGCCATGACCTCCAACTGGCGGGCGTTCATCCCGCCGTACGGGATCTTGATGCGCTGCATGCCGGGGGCGTCCCACGCCGTGTCCGGGCCCTTGGTCAGCTCACCCGACGGATAGTCGAGCGTGCGCTCGGTCCGCCCGTCGTAACGGTGGCCGTTGTCGTAGCGCTGCCCGTAGACGCCGCGGCGCAGCCGGGTCTCGGCGAATACCCGCTCTTCGATCCGGTTCTGCTTGCGGAGCGCGATCTCGCTCTCGAAGACGTCGATCTCTGCGGCCATGTCAGCCGGCACCCGGTCGGCCAGGGCCGCTCGCCATCGGTCGTTGCTCGCCTTCAACCTGTCATCCCCTGTCCGCGATTCCATCTTGCCGCGGACGTGCGCCCGGTCGGCGCCCGCTTCCCGCAGGCGCCGTAGAGGCCAGAAACATACCCGCCGGCCCGTCCGGCGGTCAACGCGCCGTGGCGCGTGTCAGCCGCTGAAGACGCGCGTCTGCGGCCGGAAGGCCGCCCAGGAGAACCAGAAGTGGTTCACCCCCACGACCGGCACCAGTTGCGTATCGGCAAGCTCGCCCTCCACCGCCCGGCCCAGGTGGTTCCACACCGATCCGGTGGCCGTGTCGACGATGCTGCCGTCGCGCAGCTCGAACTCCAGCACCCGGTCCCCGACCTGGCGGGAGAAGGGCACCGCGGCGCCCACGTCACGGCCGGAGGAGATCACCGAGTGATCGAGGGCCGACGCCGTCCCCTCGGCCCACAGCACGGCGACCGGCGTGCCACCGACCTGGTCGTTCACCACGCCGCGCTCCTGCAGCAGCGTGTAGGGATAGGCGACCGCCTCGTCATCCAGCTCGATGGTCAGCACGCGCGCCATCGCCGGCAGGTCCGACGGCGTTGCGGGCCCGCGGTACAGGAACGGGCGGCTCCCTTCCCCGTCATAGCCCCCGTAGGGATTGATGCCGTACTGGCGCCCGTGGCCGGTGTCTCTGGACACGACATCGGCGTCGGGAAAGGAGGCCTTGAAGTCCTCCCAGCTCACCATGGCAAGCGGGACGAAGCGCAGCCGGCTGCCGGCATACTCGCCGGCGATCCCCTCGCCCGTGGCCTGCTGCCACCACGTCTCGGTCTGCCGGTCGTACATGATCAGGTTGCTGTAATAGAGGCGCCCGGTGGTGCCGAAGTCCAGCACGTGGTCGTCGAACCGGCGGTCGAAGGCGATGGCGGTGTTGCAGAGCGGGCAGAAGGTGACCGTCACCGGCAGATCGCCGAGCTGGTCGTTGACGATCTCGTGCCAGGTCAGGATCTGGATGGGATAGGCGCGCACCCGCCCGTCGGCCTCGATCACGGCGACCGGCTCCAGGGGCTCCAGCCAGGCATCGGCGTCGGCGACCGACACGTACTGCGGGTTGTCGACCGCGGGGATGCCGTCCTTGGGCGGACCGCCGGACAGGATCTCCGAATAGGGCACCGTGTGCCGGCTGAAGTCGGTACGGAACTGCCTGGTCGCGCCCGACGGCGGCGACTCCTCGGCAAGCAGCTCGACGCTGCCGGCATCCACCGGCGCCGCGGAGGTTTCCGCACGCGGGCCGGCGATCGAGACCCCGGCGACGGCCAGGATCGCGGCGAGTACGATGGCGAACGCGACGCGCGTACAAGGGGACTGAAACTTCAACATCGCCGTCTGGATCGCGCGGAGCCGGTGGTTCTTACGGAGCGACGCGGGCGGACGCGGGCGGAGGCTTTCACGTGCCGGAATTCGCGCCCGGGGCAACAGCTTTCACCGATCCCTGCCGACAATGAACATCGGGAGGGCGAAACATGTTGCCGAGCTCACGACCGAGCACGCAGGGAGCCGTCGTTGACCGTGCGAGCCGCGCTTCCGGCGCCCGTTGTGCCATCTACGCAAGTCATGGTATGGTGGCACCTTACCCTGGGGAGGGGAGTGCGATGAACGGGACGTACCGGATCGTGGGCGGTCACCGGCTGAGCGGGACGGTCCTGCCGATCCAGAACAAGAATTCTTTGATGGCGGCATTGCCGGTCGCGGTGATGTGCGATCGTCCCGTGCGCTTTCGCGACCTTGCGGCAACCAGCGACGTGGAGACGTTCCTTTCCATCTACCGCCACTGGGGCGCCGACGTGGATACGGACGGCCAGGACGTCACCATCGACTGCCGCCCTGTCTCATCGTATCGGGTCGATGCCGACCTGGGCTCCCGGTTTCGCGCGCCGGTGCTGTTCGTCGGGCCGTTGCTGGCCCGCTTCGGCGTGGCCGAGCTGCCGATGCCGGGCGGTTGCCGCCTCGGCCAGCGCGCACTGGAGACCCACATTGCCGCGTTTCGGGCGCTCGGCGTCACCGTCGAGGAAGTGGACGGTTACCTGCGGTTCACCGCACCGCGCGGCGACCGGCCCCGGCCCACCGTCTGGCTGCCGGAGGCCAGCGTCACCGCTACCGAGAACGTCGCCATGTACGCCGCGGGCACCGGCACGAACGTGGAGATCGTCGACGCCGCGTGTGAGCCGCATGTGCGGGACCTGCTCGACCTGCTGTGCGACCTGGGCGCGCAGATCGAGGGCATCAACACCAACCGGGTGACCGTGACCGCCGGCATCGACGGCAAGACGGAGACCGTCGACTTCCGGCCGTCCCCGGACCACGTGGACATTTCCGGCTTCATCGTCGCGGCCGGCATGACCGCCGGCCGGATCCGCATCCGCGGCGCCAATCTGCCCGACATCATGACCGGGCTCGTCGACTGGTTCGAGCGGTTCGGGCTCACCATCACCCGCGACGGCGCCGACCTGATCGCCGACGGGACCGACGAGCTGTTCCTGAACGCGGAGCTGCTGCCGTCGGCCGCTCCCGGACTGCCGAAGCTGGCGGTGCGGCCGTGGCCGGGTTTCCCAACCGACGTCCTGCCGGTGATGGTCTCCCTGGCGTGCAAGATGAACGGGCGCATCCTGTTCCAGAACTGGATGTACGAGCATGGGCTGAACTTCGTCCATCAGCTCAACCAGCTCGGCGCCGACATCGAGCTGCTCGACTCGCAGCGGGTCGTGGTGCCGGAGCCGCCAACCCTGTTCCACGGTGGTGAAGTCACCCCGCCGGAGGTGATCCAGTCGGTCAAGGCGCTGTTCCTGGCCGCGCTGGCCGATCCGGCCGAGACCGTCATCCACGGCACCGACATCCTGCGCCGCCGCTACCCGGACGTGATCACGGTGTACCGCTCACTGGGCGCACAGATCGAGCACGTGCACGCGCCGAACGGGCACAACGGAAACGGCTCCCTCGGAGGAGTCTCCCTTCCGACCGGAGCTGAGCTGTCGGCCGGAGCCGACGTGTCCACCGACGTCGGAGCCGCAAGCCTCTGACCGTGTGACGCGGGGGCGTTCCGCGTCGCGGCGCAGGGCTGGTCAGCCGAGCAGGGCTGGTCAGCCGAGCAGGGCCGGTCAGCCGGCCGTCACCGCCGGTCGCCGCGCAACGCGTGCATGAGACCACGCATGTAACCGACGGCAAACAGCCGGCCGGTCATGGTGTAGCCCGGGTCCTCGCTGCCATCGCCCTCCATGAGCGGCACGTGATCCGGTCGCATGGCGCCGGTGTAGCCGGCGTCCAGGAAGGCGCGCATGATCGCCGCCATGTCGACGTCTCCGTCATCGTGGAACTGCTCGGTGAACCGCTGAGCGGTACCCCGCAGGTTGCGGAAGTGGGCGAAGTTCACGCGCCCCTGTCCGGTGAACCGCGCGATCTCACGCGGGACGTCGACGCCCATCTCCGAAAAGCACCCCTGGCACAACGTCATCCCGTTGACCTCGCTGGGGACCAGGTCCAGCGCCCGCTGGAAGTTCTGCGGGCTGATCATGATCCGCCCGACACCGCGCACCGGCGACAGCGGCGGATCGTCCGGATGGAGCGCCAGCTTGACTCCCGCGTCCTCGGCGACCGGCACGATCGCGCGCAGGAAGTACTCGAGCGTCTCCCACAGCCGGTCCTCCCGGACCGTGACGTTCGAGGGCGGCCTGCTCTGCATGGCGGCGTGGTCGTAGCCGGTGGCAAGCCCGCCGCCCCGCACGGGGACGGCGAGGTCGGTTCGCAGCCACGAGAACACGGCCGTCCACGTATAGACGGCGGTATCGAGTCCCGCCGCTCCCAGGTTCCTGATCGTTTCGCGCAGGGCGTCGATTTCCGCGTCCCGACCCTCCAGGCCGAGCTTGATGGCGTCGCTGACCGGCAGCGTCTCCACCACCCGCCAGCGCAGCCCGAAGCCCTCGATACGCCGCTTCAGACCGGTGATCTCTTCCGGAGACCAGACCCGGCCGAACTCATGCGAGATGCCCGCGCACACCTCGTCCGCCCCGATCTGGGCGGCCAGCCGGAGGTTGGCGTCGTTCAGCGGCCGAACGACCACACCTATTCTCATCGCGTACTCCCGGATTCAATCATAGCAGCAGCGGCGTTCAGAGCCGCGCGGTCCTCGGCGATCCACCGCCGCCACATCTCCTCCTGGGAGATCGAACAGCCGTCCGGGCGGTGCGCGTGAAACTGCTTGGCCCGATCGATCAGCTCGGCACGATCCGGTGCGAACAGACGCACCACGCGGCGATCGTTACGCCTCCGCGCATCGTCGAGCAGGCGCCGGATCGCCGCGTTGTCGTGGTCGCCTTCCGTGGGCAGCCAGCACTTGGTGAAGAACGCGTACACCAGGATCCGCTCGGCGCCGCTGAAATTCCCGGCCCCGCTGTGCAGCGTGCAGGAGTGCACGGCCACCGTATCGCCGGGCTCGACCCGTACCGCCAGCTCATCGGGGTGCGGCTGCTGAACGGCGTCGTCAGGGATGCCACGCCGGCCGCGGTGAGAGCCGGGCAGCACGCGCAACGGGCCGGCCGCCTCGCCTCCCTGAAGGTAGGTCAGCACGTTCACGCCGTCGGGCGGCAGGTAGTCGTCGGTCCAACCGGGGAGCGGCCACATGTCGCGATGCCACACGCGCTCCCGGCGCGCGCGGTCCTCGGCGCAGGAAGGCTCGACCAGGGCTCCGGACCCGGCAAGACCGACGAACGGTCCCATCAGCCCCTCCAGCAGGTCGAGCAGGTCGGGATGGGTGACGTAGGGCAGCACCAGCTCGGGGCGCTCGGCCAGGAGGTCCATGGGACTCTTTCGATCGGTGCCGTAGCGGTCCAGGATGGCGGCCCGCCACCCCTGGACGTGTGCGCGCGTGAGGCCGCGCAGGACGGTGAATCCGTCACGGCGGACACTCTGCAGGTGTCGGTCGAGGTCGGACCGCGTCATCGCGTCACTCTCACGCGCGGCTGGAGTCCGGCCATGGGCTCACTTGTACGGGGCTCACTTGTACGGGTCGGCGGCGTCGCGCAAGCCGTCGCCGAGAAACATGAAGGCCATCACCGTGACCACCACGAACAGGACCGGGAGCAGCAGCCATGGGCTGAGGGCGACCGTGCGGAAGTTCTGGGCATCGGTGAGCAGCACGCCCCAACTCACCACCGGCGCCTTCAGGCCCAGCCCGATGAAGCTCAGCGCCGTTTCTCCCAGGATCATGTTCGGCACCGCCAGGGTCAGGTGGACGATCTGGTAGCTCAGGAAGGACGGCAGCAGGTGCCGGCGGACGATCGCACCGCCGGTGGCGCCGCTGACGCGCGCCGCGAGCACGAAGTCGGCGCTGCGCAGCTCCAGCAGCTTGCCGCGCACCACGCGCGCCAGTCCGGTCCAGCCCAGGATCGACAGAATGATCGTGACCCCGAAGTACACGCGCAGGGCCGGCCACTTCGGAGGCAGCGCCGCGGTCAATCCCATCCAGAGCGGCAGCGTCGGAACGCTGATCAGGAACTCGATGACGCGCTGGATGACCGTGTCCACCGCGCCGCCGACGTACCCGGAGATGCCGCCGATGATCACTCCCAGCAGGAAGCTGATGACCACCCCGATCAGCCCCACCGACAGGGACACCCTCCCGGCATAGAACACCCGCGAGAACAGGTCGCGGCCCAGCTCGTCGGTCCCGAACAGGTAGAGCGTGGCGGGCGGCATCACTCCGAACAGGTGCAGGTCCGTGCGGATGAAGCCCAGGAACTTGTACGGATCGGTGCGCACGAAGAGCCGGATGCGGTGCGGGGCGGTGCGGGCCTCGGTGTAGATGCGCTGCAGGGTCTCCGGGTCGCGGGTCCTCTCCAGCGCGTACACGAACGGTCCGACGAACCGTCCGTCGTGGAACAGGCGCACGCGCTGCGGGGGCGCCAGCACGTAGTCGTGATCGCGAGTGGCTTTCTCATACGGGCTGAGAAAGCCGGCCACCGCGGTGCTCAGGTACAGGAGCAGCAGCGCGCTGCCGCCGATCAGGGCCATGCGGTGGCGGCGGAACTTCCGCCACATCAACTGCCACTGCGATGCGAGGTAGTAGCGTTCCTCCCGGACGGCAGAGGGGTCTTGGCCGGCGGCGCCGCGTTCCGTGCTGCTCATGCCGCGACTCGCTCGAAGCGGATGCGGGGATCCACCCACACCAGCGCCAGGTCGGACAGAAAGGTGCCGATCACGGTCAGCGCGCCCAGGAACAGCACCGTGCTGCCGGCAAGGTAGGTGTCCTGGAACAGCAGCGCGCGCAGCAGCATCGGGCCGGTGGTGGGAAGGTTGAGCACGATGGCGGTGATCGCCTCGCCGGAGACGATGGCCGGCAGCAGCCAGCCCACGGTGCTGATCAGCGGGTTGATGGCGATGCGCACCGGGTAGCGGAACAGGAGGCGCCGCTCGTCCACCCCCTTGGCGCGGGCCGTGATCACGTACTGCTTGCCCAGCTCGTCCAGCAGCGTGCCGCGCATCACCCGGATCAGCCCGGCGGTGCCGGCGGTGCCGATCACCAGCAACGGCACCGGCAGGTGCTTGATGGCGTCCCAGAGCTTCCCCCACGACCACGGCGCCAGCCGGTACTCGGTCGAGAACAGCCCGCCGATGGAGATGTCGAAGTAGCGGAAGCCCAGCCACATCAACACCAGCGCCAGGGCGAAGTTCGGGGTGGCCAGGCCCATGAAGCCTACCCCGCTGAACAGATGGTCGGCCCAGGAGTGCTGGTGCGTTGCCGAGTAGATGCCGATCGGGACCGCGATGAGATAGGTCACCACCAGCGTCAGGATGGTGATGAGCATGGTCAACGGAACCCGCTCGGCGAGCAGCTCGGCGGTCGGCTTGTTGAATGCGAACGAGCGGCCGAAGTCGCCGTGCAGCACGATCTTGCCGATCCAGGCGAAGTAGCGTGGCACCAGCGGCCGGTCCAGCCCGTACAGCCGCTTGAGCTTGGCGACCTCCTCTTCCTCGACCTCTTCCCCGGTCTGCTGCTCCATGCTGAGGATCATGGTGTCGACGAAGTCACCCGGAGGGAGCTGGATGACCACGAACGCCACGATGGAAATCGCCCACAGCGAGACGATCATGTAGAGCGTACGGCGAAGTATCAGCGGTCCCATGGGGCTCCGGGACAAACGGACGGCCGCCAGGCCGGGCAACTCTCAGGCGAGCTGGCCCGATCCGGACGGCCGTCGGTCATGCGCCAGCGGCGATGCGTGGCGCGCCTATTCCTGCACCAGGTAGAACTGGGAGGGGTGCTGGGGACCGGTCCAGGAGCCGATCGACCAGTCGTGGCCGCCCCGCTCCGGGAAGTTGCGCAGCTTGTTGCTGCGCGGCATCGGCAGCGGCACCTCGCCGACCGTGCCGATCACCCACAGGTTGTCCGCCTGCGAGGCGAGAATCTCCTTGCCCAGCCGGGTCTTCTCGTCGAGATCGCGGGTCGCGATCATGCCTTCCCAGCGCTCGATGTTGAGCTTGACCTCGTCGGGCGGCTCGATGCCGTTCTCGCCGCCGGAGACGTACCACAGCGCCCACTGGTTGCCCCACGGGTTCTCCCAGCCCTGGCGTTGCGGGACGAAGAACAGCGGCGACGCCACGAACGCCTCCGAGCGGGCGTTGAATCCCGCCGAGCCGCCGTAGAGCTGCATCTGGTTGGTCTTGGAGCGCTCCTCGCTCTGCTGGTAGGAGAAGCTCTTCATGGTCACCTCGAGACCGATCTCCTTCCACTGCTCGACCGCCAGCTCGTGAATGGGCAGCACGGCGTTGCCGGTGTCCATGATCACCGAGAAGCGGTTGCCGTCGGGAAGCAGGCGCCACTCCTGGTTGGCGTCCCAGGCCAGGCCCAGGTCGTCCATGAGCTGATTGGCGCGCTCCAGGTCGTGCTCGGCGTACGCCTCGGCGAACGCCGGCTCGTAGTAGACGGACGCGTTGATCAGCGTATGCTGCCGCGGCGTGCCCAGGCCCTGGAACACCACCTCGTTGATCTCGTCGCGATCCAGCGCCAGCGACAGGGCGTGCGAGAAGCGGCTGTCGGCGAAGATCGGGGCCAGCGCCGGATCGTCGACCGTGCGGTTGACCTGGAACAACTGCGCCGAGCCCTCCAGGCTGGGCCACAGCTCGACGGTGTAGTCGCCCGCCTCCTCGTTCTGCTTCAACAGCGGGTAGTCGCTCAGCGGGGCGTACCAGCCGATCGACATGGTCATGTCGCCGGCGATGATCTTGCCGGCGAACACCTGCAGGTCCTGGAACACCTCGGCGTTGATGCCGTCCATGTAGGGGAGCTGGTTGCCTTCGACGTCGATCTTCCAGTAGTAGGGGTTGCGCTCCCAGCGCGCCAGGTCGGTGCCGATCTCCGCCAGCCGGTAGGCGGTGAGCATGGGCCGGTCGGTGTTGAACTTGGGCAGCTCGCTCCAGGAGTTGTTCAGATCGCTGAAGTGCTGGACCCAACTCTCGAATCCGGCCTCCTTGGCCAGCGCCTCGGCCTTGTCGGCGCCCACGTACGTGGGATGGATCTGGCTGAAGTAGTGCTTGGCGTGCTTGATCGGCGTCACCCCGCGGTTCGGATGGGGCAGCCACTCGACCGCCACCGGGTTGGGGACGGCGAACGAGAACTGGAAGGTGTAGTCGTCGATGAAGTTCATCTTCATCAGCTCTCCACCCGGCTGCAGAAAGCGGGCCGGGTTCGGCGTGAGCTCCTCGTTGAGGACGATGTCCTCGTACCAGAACTTGATGTCCTCGGTGGTGAACGGCTCGCCGGTGGACCACTTGACGCCCTCGCGCAGCGTGACGGTGAGCACCCGGGCGTCGTCCGACAGCTCATGGCTGGTCGCGACGTTGGGCGACTGGGTCGAGAGGTCGCCGGCGATACGGTTCAACTGCTCGATGCCGATCAGCAGGTGGCCGTCGCCCCAGTGGCCGGTGCCGTCGCGGCCCACGTAGGCGTAGCCGCCGTACTGGCCGATCTCCTGATAGGGCACGACCACGTACGGCTCGTCGGGCAGGCGCTCCTCGACCGGCGGCAGGTCGCCGGCGGCCACCATCTCGGCCAGCATCGGCGCCTCCTGGAACGAGGTGATGGTCTTGCCGGTGGCGGTCGTGTAGTCGGCGATGGTGTTGTAGTAGCGGATGTCGTTCCACTCGTGGTCGAAGGTGGTACGACCCACGGCTACCGCAGAGCCCTCGCCGTCACCTTCCTCTTCCGTCCCGGTGGCGAATGCCGCGAATGTCAGCACCAGCGCGAGGGTGCACGCGATCAGCAACGCTTTGCTCACAACGAACCTCTTTCTTCTGTTTCTCTTGCCGGCCTCGTCCCGGGCGTCAGTCTCGGGGTGGCACGACTGGGGCACAATTCTACCCGCGCGCTCGTTCGCGTCAAGCCGCAGGGCCCCGCGCCGGCGGCGTCAACCGCGGATTTCGCGCTCGGCGGCGGCCAGCTCCTCGGCGCCGTCCAGCACCGCGATCTCCATGTGGAACTCGCGCACCTCGCCCGGCTCGATGTGCTGGAGATAGCCGTTCGCGCGGTTCCAGGCGCGGCCGAGCGGGCTGCAGTTGCCGGGCTCGATGCCGGTGACGTAGGTGCGCGTCGCGAAGTGCTGCCACTGCGTGAGCAGCGGCACCTCGGCCTTCGGGAAGCGGAACCGGAGCCCCAGCCCCAGCCGCTCGTTGACCAGAGCCGCGGCCACCATGCCGGCGTCGTCCGCAACCGGCCGGTGCACGTACACCACGTCGCCCCCACCCGGCTGTGGCGGCGGGGCCACCGCGTACCGGTCGGGCCCGACCTCGACATCGTCCTGCCATCGCGTCGTGCGCTCGCTGTTCACCACCAGCCGGGCGCCGGCATCCAGGAGCGGGAACCCCGGGTTCATGTGGTAGAGCATCATCAGCGGTGAGCGTTCGGCGGCCAGGTTCTCCACGCGGTCGTGGACGCGGATGCTGCGCTCCCCGAGCGTGGTGGAAACCGTGCGCGACAGGTCCAGGCAGGTGCCGAACACTACCGCCTCGCGGATCGTCCCGGTGGCCTCCATGACATAGTCGTCGCCCTGCCAGCGGCCGCCGGCGCGCACCTGCTTGGCCGGCAGGAAGGAGAGGCGGCCGTGCAGGCCGAGCTCCTCGTTCTCCTCCTCCGGGTCCACTTCCGGATGGCCGACGAAGGTCATGCCGCAGGTGGTCAGCATTCCCCCGTAGAACCCGCGCATCCAGCCGTAACCGGGCGGCTCGTAGAAGGCCGGCCCCACGTCGCCGGTGTTGCCGCGGAAACAGAGCGACATCCCGCGGTAGAAGGCGGAGGCGATGTCCAGGGCGCGCCCGGGCAGCAGCGAGAAGGACAGGCCGGAGGCGTTGGTGACCTCGATCAGCCCGGAGCCGCGCTCGTTGCCCTCGACCAGCTCAGCGCGCCGCACGGCCGCCACCTGGCTCATGTCGCCGACCAGATCGAGCATCTCGTCCCGCGTGAAGGTCCGTCCAAACAGCCGTGCCATGACGGACATGACGATAGCACGGCTCGACGAAGAGGCCGTTACGGCAGTATTAACTTGTGAGTGGAAGACTACGCGAACGAAACGAGGAGCGACGGCGCGGCCATCGACGACGCGCGGATGGAGACCCTCCGGTATCCGATCGGCCGGTTCCAGGAAGATCCGCAGCCCAGCCGCGCCAAGCACAAGGGCTGGATCGACCAGATCGGCCGGGTCCCCGGCGAGTTGCGCGCCCTGGTACAGGACCTCTCCGAGCGGCAACTCGACACCCCGTACCGGCCGGACGGCTGGACCGTGCGGCAGGTCGTGCACCATCTGGCCGACAGCCACCTGAACGCCTACGTGCGGACCAAGCTGGCTCTCACCGAAGAGGAGCCGACCATCAAACCCTATGACGAGGCCGCCTGGGCGGAGTTGCCCGACGGCTTGATGGCGCCGATCGAATCGTCCATGAGCCTGCTGGAAGCACTGCACGCCCGCTGGGTGGCGGCACTGCGCGCCCTGGACGAGTCCGCGTTCAAGCGCACGCTGAATCACCCGGAGCACGGACTGATCACCCTGAGCTGGATCGTGCAGACCTACTCGTGGCACGGGCGCCACCATATCGCCCACGTCAACACGCTTCGCGACAAGATGGGATGGTGGTAGGGGGCCATCCCCGGATCTGACGGACCGGTGCGGGTCCACCTGGTCGACGGCACCTTCGAGCTGTTTCGCGCCTACCACGGCGCGCCGCCCCTGCGAGCGCCGTCGGGACAGGAGGTCGGCGCGGTGGCCGGTCTGCTGCGTTCGCTGGCCGCCCTGCTCCGGCAGCGCGACGTGACCCACGTCGCCTGCGCCTTCGACAACCCCATCGAGTCGTTCCGCAACCGGCTCTTCAAGCCGTACAAGTCGAGCGCCGGCGTCCCGGAGGAGTTGCTGGCCCAGTTCGATCAGGCCGAGGAGGCCTCGCGGGCGCTGGGCATCGTCACCTGGCCTATGGACGAGTACGAGGCAGACGACGCCCTGGCCACGGCTGCGCTGCGCTGCGCCGCGCGGCCCGAGGTCGGGCAGGTGGTGGTCTGCTCGCCGGACAAGGACCTGGCGCAGGTGGTGAACGGGGAGCGCATCGTCACCTTCGACCGCATCCGGCGCGCGGGCCGTGACGAGGCCGGCGTACGCGAGCGCTTCGGGGTGGCGCCCGCATCCGTCCCCGACTTCCTGGCGCTGGTCGGCGACGGCGCCGACGGGCTGCCGGGCATCCCGCGCTGGGGCGCCCGCTCGGCGGCGACGGTGCTGTCCCGATACGGCAGCATCGAGGCGATCCCGGAGGATACGAACGAGTGGTCCGTGCGGCCGCGCGGCGCCGAGGCGCTGGCGCGAAACCTCAACGCGGAGCGCGACCGGGCGCTGCTGTACAAGCGCCTCGCCACCCTGGTGACCGACGTGCCGATCGCCGAGGCCGTCGGCGACCTGCGGTGGCAGGGGGCATCGCGCACGCGGCTGGAGCGCCTGTGCGCCACGCTGGGTATGGGCGAGGACGAAGTGCGGCCGCCTGGCTGGTCGTAGCTTGTCGGTGATGCGGTAAACGCCTACTTTGTCGCCGCGATGAGCGCCCCGACCACGACCTACCGCACGGCACGGAACCCCGCGCATATCGTGATTCCGGGTGACCATCCGCCGCACATCGCCGACTCCCCGAAACTCTCCCGGCTCGACGGGCACCGGGTCACCGTCTTCACCGACCTGCCCGGCGGACTGGACGAGCAGGTGGAGCGCGCGCAGGACGCCGACGTCATCCTCAACTCCCGCGCCCAGGTCTCCTGGAAGGAAGACGCGCTCCGCCGGCTGCCGAAGCTGGCGCTGATCGCGACCTGCTCGATCGGCGTCGACAACATCGACCTGGACGTGGCGCGAGAGCTCGGCATCCTGGTCTGCAACCTCCCCGGCCGCACCGCCCCGATCGTCGCCGAGCACGCCGTGGCGCTGCTGATGGCCGTGGCCAAGCGCGCCGCCTTCTTCACCGAATCGATGCGCGCGGGCCGCTGGGAGCGGATGGACAACTTCTACCTGGGCGGCAAGACCCTGGGGGTGATCGGCGCCGGCGACATCGGCGGCGCCGTGGCGCGCCTGGGACGCGCGCTCGGCATGGAGGTGGCGGCCTGGACCCCGCATCCGTCGCCGCAACGGGCGGAGCGGCTTGGGGTGCGCTTCCTGGAGCTGGACGAGCTGCTGGCAACCGCCCACGCGGTGAGCATCCACGTCAAGCTCACCGACACCACCCGCGGCCTGATCGGCGCGCGCGAGCTGGCGCTGATGCGGCCCGGCGCGCTGCTGGTCAACACCGCGCGCGGTCCGGTCGTCGATGCGGCGGCGCTCAAGGCCGCCCTGGACTCCGGTCACCTGGGCGGGGCCGGTCTGGACGTGTTCGCGGAGGAGCCGCTGCCGGCCGACGACCCGCTGCTGACCTGCGAGCAGGTGGTGCTCACGCCGCACTGCGCGGATACCACCCCCGAGGGGGTCGACCTGCTGAACGGCGGCGCGGTCGACAACATCCTGACGTTCCTGCGCGGCGAGCCGCGCAACGTCGTCAGCTAACTCCGCTGAGCGCGCGACCGTCCCCGGCGGCCGGCCTCGGCCGCGACATCTGGTGGGTGCTCGGCGCCGACCTGATGATCTCGACCACCGTGTTCGGGGTGCAGAGCGCGGTGATGAACCTGTTCCTGCTGCGCCTGGGCTACGACGTCACCGCGGTCGGCCGTCTGCACGCGATCAGCGTGGTGATGTACGCCGCCTGCGCGGTGGTGGTGAGCGCCGGCGGCCTGCCGCTCCGGATGCACCCGCGGGCGGCGATGATGCTGGGGGCGGTGTTCGGACAGGCGAGCAACCTGCTGGTGCCGCTCGCCCTGTTCATTCCGCCGCCGGCGCGCACCCCGTTCGTCCTGTGCGTTCTGCTGCTGCGCTCGCTGGGACTGGGCCTGTACATGGTGGCGCTGCAGCCGTACCTGATGGCCGCCTCGACCCCCAGCACCCACGCCCGCGCCTATGCCGCGTGGGCGGCGTCGGGCATGGCCGGCGGCCTGGTCGGCAGCCTGGGCGGCGGCTTCCTGTCGGCCGCCTCGGCCGACCTCCTGCGGCTCACCCAGCAGCATGCCGAGCCATTCGCCCTGACGCTGGTGCTGGTGGGGGCGGCCACGATGCCGGCGGCGCTCCTGATCTCGCGCGCGGCGGACGTCGGCCCGCAGCCGGCCCCGCGCACCGGGCAGCCGGCTCCTCCGTCGAACGAGCGGGCGCCGCTGCTGGCGATCGCGGTGATGTTCCTGATGATGTTCCTGCGCGTGATGCCCGGAGCGATCATGTACACCTACGGCAGCGTCTTCCTGGACCAGGTGCAGGGCGCCACCTCGCAGGCGATCGGCAGCGCGTGGTCGGCCTCCATGGCGCTCGCCATCCCGCTGGTGCTGGCGTCCGCGGAGCTGATCCGCAGGTTCGGCGCCGACCGCACGCTGTACGTCTCCATGGCGGCGGTGGCGCTGGTGATGCTGCCGATCGCCGTGTTCGACTCGCGGCCCGGGGCGCTCGTCACCCTGGTCGGCTTCAACGGCATCACCCACATCGCCCGCACCGCCATCCTGCTCACCGCCATGAGCAGCGTGTCCGGACCCTGGCGGACCAGAATGGCGGGCGCGACGGAGACGGCGGCGGCGCTGTCCTTCATCGCGGTCGGCTTCGGCGGCGGCCCGGTGATCGCCGCCTGGGGCTACGATCCGGTGTTCGTCGCCGGCTGCGCCGCGGGCGTGCTGGCGATCGTCCTCTACCGGCTCTACCGCCGCAGGTCCCCGGCGCCGGCGCAGTAGCGCAGGGCGGTGGCGGCGTACACGCGCGCCACGCGGGTCAGCTCTTCCACCGGGACCCGCTCGTCGACGGTGTGCGCGCCGGTGGCGCGCGGCCCGTGCGTGATGGCCGGGATCCCGGCCAGGTCGCTAAAGCTGTTGCCGTCGTCGGCGAAGCGCTTGGGGCCGCGCGGCAGAGGCGCGCCGAGCTCCGCGGCCACCGCGCGATCGAAGGCATCCACCACCGGGTGGCCGCAATCCAGCTCGAAGCCGCCGCGGACGAGCTGGAACCGGCAGTCCACCTGGATCCCCGGCGGCGTATGCCGGGCCAGGCGCTCGCGCAGCCGCCGTTCGGCCGCTTCCGGCCGGGTGCCGGGCAGCCAGCGCTGCGTCCCCTCAAGGGTGAGCTCCACCGGCGACTGGTTGAACATCTGCCCGCCCGCGACCGTGCCGATGAACACGCTGGCGCGGCCGGCCACGCCTGCGCCTTCGGCCCCGAGCTCGCCGGCCAGCTCCTTCAGGCCCAGCGTCAGCCCGGCGCCGGCGGCGATCACGTCGGGCTGCTCCGCGCCGCCCAGGACCTCGTGCATGGGCTCGCCGGCGCGCCGGACCGTGACGGCGATCACCGCGTTGCCGCGCCCGGAAACCGGCAGCGCCGCGCCCTCGTACTCGGGCAGCATCACCGCGTCGCCGGCGACGCCCGCCGCGATCATGGCGTCGAGCTGCTCGCCGTAGCCCCACGGCGCCTCGTGCAGGTCGTGCGCGGTCAACAGCAGGCCGCCCGCCGGCAGGCCGCCGGCGTCGCGCACCGCGCGCAGCGCCTCCACCGCCGCGGCGATCCCGGCCTTCATGTCGGCCGCGCCGCTGCCGGCCAGCACGCCGCCCGCCAGCCGCGGCGGCCGGTACGGCAGGTGGACGGTGTCCAGGTGGCCGTCGAACTGCAGGGTCGGTCCGGGCCGCGCGCCGGTCAGCCGCGTGATCACGGCCGGGGCATCCGGATGGCCTGCGGCGATCCGCTCCACCTCGAAGCCGTCAGCCGCCAACAGCTCGGCCAGCCGGTCGGCGGCCGCTCCGGCCTGTCCGGTGGGGCTGGGGAGCTCCATCAGCGCGGTCGCCGTCGCCGTCAGGCGGTCCCGGTCAACCGCGTCGCGGGCGTCCACAGTCATGACGCGGCGTTCCCGGCGCAGTTGGCCAGCTCTTCGAGCTGGACGGCCGACTTCACGCCGGTCACGACCGACACCACCCCCTCGCGGTCGAGCAGCCAGCGGACCGCGTAGCAGGCCGGCGCGACGCCCGCGGCGTCCGCCTCTTCGTCGAACGGTCGCAGCCGGTCGTGAGGGATCTCCGCCGCGTCGATCCAGGCCGACTCCGCGGCGCGGCTGCCGGCCGGCGGCGTCCGGCCCGGACGGTACTTGCCGCTCAGCAGGCCGCCCGCCAGCGGCCGGTACGGGGTGATCCCGATGCCCGCCCGCCGGCAGGCCGGCAGGTAGCCGGACTCCACGTCCCGTTCCAGCCAGTTGTAGCAGGGCTGCGCCATCACCGGCGGCGCCGCCGCGCCGCCGCGGCACAGGTCGAGCATGGTGTCGATCTGGCCGGCGTCGAAGTTGGAGAATCCCCAGTGCCGGACCTTGCCGGCGCGCACCAGCCGGTCGACGGCGCCGAGCGTGTCCTCGAGCGGCGTGTCCGGGTCGGCGATGTGCAGCAGGTAGTAGTCCACGTAGTCGGTGCGCAGGCGCCTGAGGCTGGCGTCGATCTGCTGCTCGACGTGGTCGGGGCTCAGACCGGTCCCCGCGTAGTCGGCGCCGGCCGGATGGCCGCCGTCCTGCCCGCTGCCGACCGGGTTGCCGACCTTGGTGGTGACGTTTGCCCGGTCGCGCCGGCCGCGCAGCGCCTCGCCCAGGATCGTCTCGGCCACCCCGCCGGGCGACCCCAGAAAGCGGTCGTAGCCCTCGTAGATGTCGGCGGTATCGAACAGGTTGACGCCCAGGTCGAAGGCGGCGTGCACCAGGTGGATGGACTCCTGCCGCGGCACCGGCCGCCCGAACAGCATGGTCCCCAGCGTGATGACCGAAACCCCGTCCGGCATGCCGGTCAGCTCTCGTCGCTCCATGATCGCTCCTCTCTGCTTCAGCAGTGGTCCAGCTCCCAGAGCGGCAGCCGGTACGGGAACAGTGCCGCTGCCAGGCCGGTGTCGTCGAGCAGCGGCGGCGGCTCATCGCCGGGATGGTGGCCGAAGAGCACCTGCGCGAGCTGCCGGCGGCCGAGCATCTGCGCCGCGGCGGGACCTGCCTGCTCGACGGAAGCCTCGCCGCCCGCCAGCCGCACACGAACCGCCTGGTCGTCCTCCCGGCAGCCCAGCGTGAGCGCCCCTTCGACACCGGACGCCGCGGCCTGCCGCAGGTACCCGCCGATCGCCTGCAGGAAACGCGGCAGGCTGAAGAGCCTCATCATCTGCAAGCCGACGCCCGCGGCCTCTTCCAGCGTGATGCGCCGCCCCGCTCCGCGGCCGGCGATCACGGCGGACAGGGTCGAGGGGACCCCGTCGGGCCGGGCGGGAGGCGGCACGACCTGCACGGGCGCTCCGTCCGTGCGGCTGCCGAGCACGTGGTGCAGCAGGTGCTCCACCGCCACCGGATCGCCTGTCGCCTCGATGATGCCCGGCTTGTTGGTGCCGGCCCCCAGCACCAGGTAGCCGCGCAGGCGACCGGCGCCGGTCCGAACGCCGGCATCATCGGCCCGGTACACGGTGATCTTGGGAAGCCGGAACAGCGCGCGTGCCTGCTGCTCGTCGCGCTCCAGCCGCCACGGCTCGGCCCGATGCAGCGCCAGCAGCTCGGCCATGCCTTGCTCGTCGTCGCCCTGCGTGCTGACCGCGAACGGAGCCGGCCGGAACCGGTCCCGGTCCGCTGCGGTGAGCATGAATGCCTCGCCCTGTGAGGCGACCGCCTCCCAGTCGGAATGGCGATAGAACGGGAACGTGGCCCGCTCCGTCCACAGCGCCGCGACCGGGCAACCGTGCGCGACGATGACGCGGTGCGCATCGCGCAGGCATTGCGTGGCGTAGCCGCGGCGGCGGTAGTCCGGATGAGTCGCCGTGGGCGCGATCATGGCCACGCCGAACCGGTCCGGACCGGCCGCGACGATGCGCGGCGCGGCCGGCACGTGGGCGACGATCCGGCCGTCGACCGCCACCACCCGCGACCGATACGCATGGAGGGGCGTGAACACCAGCGGGTAGTCGGTCGCGATGTGCTGGTCGGAGCCGGCGCGAAAGATCGCGTCGATCAACTCGACCACCTGCGGCAGCTCCTCGGGCCGACAGGCGCGCGGGCCGTCGACGCGGCCGCTCATGCTCGCGTCACTCAGTTGGCGCGGCCCTGTCCAAAACGGACCAGGCGCGACTCGATCAGTCCGAAGAAGCGGTGGCCGCCCCCGGCGGAGACGAAACACCAGCCCAGGTGAGTCCCGCACCGCCGGCACAGGGCGATCGTCCACGCGTACCCGGCGAACCACGTGAAGCGGTCGGTCTGCTCGCCCACCGTCCGGCACCCCTCCGCCGGGGCGCAGCAGGCGGTCGCGCAGTGGGCGCGGTGCGGGGTGAAGAACTCATGCCCGGGCGCGCCCCCGG
>JAPOQV010000464.1 GCA_026710565.1 Spirochaetaceae bacterium
GAGGCGGCTGTTCCCGGAATCCAGCACGACCGCCCCGTCGCCGGTGACGGCGAAGTCGCGGAGATCGTCGACCGTGATCCCCAGGTCGCTGAAGTGCACGACCCGGTCGACGTGGTAGAGGGACGGCGTGTGGACCACGCGCTCGCGGCTGTCGTAGCGGTACGCGGAGTCGGCCCACACGGCCGGAACGGCGAGCGCGAACAGCGCGAGCGCCAGGAGGCGCAGTCCCACTTCCGTTAAGGGTCTGGCCGTTACGGGGTCTGGCGGACCTGCCGCGCGACGCGGCAGGTCCGCCAGACGGCTACTCCCAGAGGTCGTCCACGAGCGCCTGGATGGCGGGCGTGATCTCGGCCAGGGCTGTCGATGCCGCCACCTCGCCGGCGATGGCCTGGCCCAGCGTCTCCAGCAGCAAACCGTACCCCTCCTGGCCGATCATCTCGGCACCCGGGATGAGGACCTGGTTCGCCTCGGCGTCGCGGAGGAACTGCGAGGTCCGCTCGTCCCCGGCGCGTGTTTCGTCCCACTTGGCGTAGTAGGCCGCCTCCATTTCGTCGATGTCGGCGTACGGAGCCGCCACCTGATAGAGGGCGGAGAACACCTCGATGACCGCCGCCGGGTCGAGCTCGGAGTTGCGCGGGATCAGGAAGGTCTCGCCGATCACGCGTTGATAGACGTGGCCGTCGGCCTGCGGCCCCATGGGCAGCGGGACCAGCCCGACCGGCTCCGACATCTTCTCGGGATTGACGAAGTGCTCCATCCAGCCGGAGTCGATGACCCCCATGGCGACGTTGTTCTCGAAGAAGAGCTGCACCTGGTCGTAGCTGGCACCGCGGACCGCGCCCGCGGCGTTGAGCTCCGCCAGCAGGTCGACCGCCTCCACCGCGCGCGAGTCGTTGAGGGCGAACACCTTGCTGCCGTCCTGATCCTCCACCACGGACGCGCCGTTCGCCATCGCGAACCAGATCGCCTGCCGCTGCAGGATGTGGGGCTCGGGATGTCCCCATTGGCCGAACGTCAGCCCCCACTGATCGATCTCCCCGTCGCCGTCGGCATCCCTGGTGGCCTGGAGGACGATCTCCTTGAACGCATCGAAGTCCCACTCGCCTGCGTCCATCAGGTCGTACGGAGAAGGCAGGCCCTCGCGCTCGAGCAGGGTCTTGTTGAACACGACGCCCAGGAAGATGGACTCGTGGTTCATGTTGACGCCGTAGATCCTGCCGTCGTAGCTGCCCATCACCTCCGCGTAATTGCGGGAGAAGCTGGGAGTCCTGTCGAGGTAGTCAGCCGGCAGCACGTCGTCGACGGGCAGGATCACGTCGGCGCGGGCGAGCTGAATCGTCTCCGCGATGCCGGCGTTGCGGAAGATGTCCACGATCGGATCGCCGTTCAGCACGCTCGCCGTGAGGTCGTCCGCGAAGGTCGCGAAGTTCCTCTCCGAGAACTCGATCTTGACGTTGAACTCCTCTTCGACCCACTCGCGCCACTCCTGCTGGGAGCCGCCGTCGACGTAGTCCTGGTAGGTCCAGCCCCAGTGGTTCTGCAGGCGCAGCGTCGCGCCGTGCAGATCCACCCCCTCGGCGCCGGCCGCCACCGGCAGCGCCAGCAATGCAAGGGCCGCGAGCACCCCTACGACCGTCCTGTTCGTCATGACAAACCTCCTGTTCGGGAAGATTCACGATTATGGCCGGCCGCCGGACGCGCTGCAAAGGAGCGCCCTGGCCGGGGCTACCAGGAGATGGAATACGGAGCGATGTAGCGGTTCACCCGCCGGCTCGGCGCCCGGTCCGCGAGATAGTGATCGCGCAGATAGATCGGGTACGGCTGCTGCTCCGGACTGCTCAGGTGCTTCCTGCCGTCGCGCGGTGCGATGTCGACCAGGGTGTTGCCCTTGAAATGGCACCGGTAGCGCGTCGCCGGCAGCTCTGGGCCGTCCGCTCCGTCCGCGTACGCGCCGTCGGCCACCGTGTACTCGGCCGTCTCCTCGATCATCGGGAACTCGACGGTCAGCTCCTCTCCCTCGCGCACGCCCTCGAACACCAGGTAGTTGGCCACGCGGCCCGGAGCCGCGCGGCGGCGGCCGACGCGGCTCTCGACCGCTTCCCGGTCGGCCCAGGCGGGCAGGCGCACCGCCACGGTCCGCGCCTGTTTGTTGCGAATCACCACCCTACCCTCGTACGGCAGGTGGCTGTCCACGTCCAGCCACGGCGAGGCGCGGTTCAGCAGCAGGTTCACCTGCGCGGCGCCGTTCGTGCATCTCATGATTCCGTCCCATGCGCGGTACAGCCCCTGCGCGCCGTTGCCGCGGCAGCAGCGCGCCGGATAGCCGTTGTTGAGCGACGTTACGCGGCCGGGGCCGCAGAACCCGCCCAGCCAGTTGCGTGAACCGGGATAGCAGGTGCTGCGCGCCCGCTCGATCAGCTCCGGGTCTGCGAACTGCTGCTCGACCAGGTGGTTGCGGACGTACCCGTCGACATCGTCCCAGTAGTCGCCCAGGCCCGCCTGCGAGAGCCGCACCGCCAAGCCGACCTGGCCGGCGATGCCGCACGACTCGCAGGTACGCTCGTTCCGGTGCAGGGGATGCGGGCCGGTCCAGCCGGGGTTCCAGCCGATGCGGGCCAGGCCATAGTTGCGCGAGTGCTCGTAACTGGCGCGCACGAACTCCTTGAGGCGCCAGTCTCCGGTCGCCATCGCGAACCACAGCAACGCGCGCAGCGTGATCATGCGTTCGTGGAAGTGGCCCCGCCAGTGGCCGCGCTCTGCGCCGGCGACATCCGGTGACTCCCCCGCGTGCCAGAAGCGCGGCTGCAGGACGAATCGGGTGAGCCTGCGCGCCAGGTCGAGCGCCCGCCGGTCGCCGCTGGTCGCGTGCCAGAGGCACAGTGCGCCGATCTGGTTGCTGTTGTAGAACAGCGCCGCTCCCTCGAACCCCTCGCTCGCCGAGGACGGCTCCTCGGTGTTGCGGTAGCCGGACTCCTTGAGGTAGCTGAAGTCGAACGCCACGCCGCCGTCCGGGTAGTAGGCGTAGTCGTCCTTGAGCACGGCCACCTTGCGCAGGCCATCGGCCATGCGCTGCACTTGCTTCAGCCACGCCGGGTCGCCGTCCCGCTGGTGCCAGAACAGCATGGCCTGCATCATCCGCGCGTTGCCGTACGCGCTGGTGTGCGCCTCGTCCGTCTCCGCGTACTCCCTGCCGTCGGCCGCACCGCCCCGACGCGCCGGGGTGTTGGGCGGCGTGTAGAGCAGCCCGTCCTCGTCGATGAGAGAGACCAGCGACGCCATCATCGCCTGCTCGACGTCCAGGTCGGAGTCGTCCCCGCACATCGCCCGCACCATCGGCAGCGCCTCGGCGAACTTCGCGGCCAGGTAGAGGCTGCCGGCGTCGTCGCCGACGCCGTAGTCGGCTTCCGGGCTCAGGTGCCGGGTCAGCGCCGGGATCGCCAGCCGCGCTCGGTCCGCCAAGTCCAGGGTGTCGGGCACCTCCGATTCGTACCGGCGGCCGGCGACGCTGATGTCCCTGATCCTCGCCATCATCACGCTTGCCGACCGACACCACTCTACAAGATCGACGACGTGGGAGATGGGGGAAAAGTGATATGATACGCGGTCAGGCGGTCGCATGATGAGCGCGTTCCGGGTAGGCGTAGTGGCGGTGAATCCGAAGAACGAGAAGATCGTCACCGGACCGATCACGGCACTGGTCGATACAGGATCCGAGTTGACGTGGCTGCCGGCGCCCGAGCTGACCGGAATCGGCATCACGCCGCGACGCCGGCGGACCTTCATCACGGCTACCGGGGAGCGGCTGCAGCGCGAGATCGGGTACGCGATCGTGCGCGCTGAAGGGTACGAAACCACCGACGAGGTCGTGTTCGGCCGGCAGGGCGACCAGGTGTTGCTGGGCGTCCGCACGCTGGAAGGCTTCGCCGTAACGGTCGACCCGATCGGCCACCGACTGGTCGCGCAGGCCACGCTGGCGTGCGTCATCTCCCGCTCACTCGAGCTGGGCTCGGGTCGCACCCAACCGTGGATTCGGGACGGCGGCGCGGTGCCGGTCGCCGACAGGAGCATGCCATGAACGACCGGACCGCGGACCGAGCGCGCGAGATCCCTCGCCTGATCTACAACTCCGACGGCGATTCGACGACCTTCATCACCTTTCCGCCGCCGATAACGCCGGAGCAGGCGTGCCGGGACGTCGACGAGGTCGCGGACACCGCGGTCGAGGTATTCACCAACTCGATGGGCCGCGGGGACGAGACCTTCTCCCACCGCACCGAGTTCGGCAACGTCTACGGCTCCGACGTGACCGAGTGGCCCCAAGGCGCAGGTTTGGAGTGGGTCAAGTGGATGGCCGACAGCACCAGGGCGCTGCTCGACCAGGGGATCGACATCGTCGAGCTGCTGGCTGCACGGGCGCACGAGCGCGGCATGCAGTTCTGGCCCGCGCTGCGCATGAACGACATCCACGAGGACGACACCGAGCGCTTCGGCGCGTTCCGCAGCACCTTCAAGAAGGAGCACCGGGAGCTGCTGATCGGCTCGCCCTACCCCACCGAGGCCGGCTACGGCTATGACCAGGACGACTTCACCTGGGCGTTCGACTTCGCGCGGCCGGAGGTGCGCGAGCGCAAGCTCGGCCTGATTCTGGAGACCTGCGAGCGCTACGACGTCGACGGCTTCGAGATGGATTTCCAGCGCGGGCGCTGGTTCTTCAAGCAGGGGCAGGAAGACTCCGGCATGCCGCTGATGACCGATCTCATGCGCAAGGTCAAGACGGGCATCGCGGAGATCATGGACCGCAAGGGGCGGCCGTTCACGCTGATGCTGCGGGTTCCGGCGACCCGCGAGGGGTGCCGTCGCATCGGGCTGGACGTCCCCACCTGGATTCGGGAAGAACTGGCCGACCTGATCATCCCCATGAACGGCGGCTATCTGGAGATGGGGGCCGAGATCGCGGCATTCACGGAGATCGCCGCCGGCACCTCGTGCCGGATCGGCGGTGGCCTGGAGCGGCTGGCCAAGGGGTACGGCTACGCCGGCAACGACATGCTGTACGCGGCGGCATCGAGCTTCTGGCACCAGGGGGCGAGCTCCATCTACCTGTTCAACTACGACTGCCATCGGCAGACGAGCGGCGACCAGTCGTACACGCCCGACGAGGTCCAGCTCCTGCGCGAGATCCAGGACCCGAACCTGATTTCCCGCAAGAACAAGCGCTACACGGTAGACGTGGACATGCGGCTCAGGACCCCGGAGCAGGGAGGCGATCTGCCGCTTCCCTGCGAGCTGGATGCCGCGGCCACGAGTCGCTCGTTCACCCTGCACGCGGGCGACGACATCGAGTCGGCACGGCGCGAGCAGGCGCTGGCCGACACGTGGCTGCGGGTCACCTGCGCGGGGAGCGTCGCGGGCGGCACGCCGTCGGTGTCGCTGAACGGGCAGCGTCTCGACGGCGGCCGTCGCCTGGAGCTGCCCTCCACCACGACCCTGACCTGGCGCGACATTCCGGTCGTGCAGGGAGAGAACCGGATCGAGGCGTCGCTCGACCGGTTGCACGTTCGGGATTGCCTGCGTATCGAGGGCATCGAGATAGTGATCGCGTATCTATAGACATGCTTAGCGTTTCCGAAACTCCGTAGCTACACCACGTTCAGGAGGTTAAGAAGTCCCTTGCGAGTCGGACCGTCCACTATGCTCCGGCGGGTCTCCGCGTGCTTCCTTGATCGTGCCGTCGATTCCACAGACTCTATGCCTTGTGTGTAACGGAGGCTTGCTTTCTCGATATGGCCATTTCACCAATCACCCACATCAGCGTAAACCTCGGACCGGAAGTGGGTTCGAACGACTCGATCGTCGGCGTCCGAGTCGTTCCGACTGTGCGAAAAGAGCGCACAGTATACGGCCGCACACTAGATTACGGAGAGCCCGATGCTGGCAAAGCCATCTGCGTCACGCGGGGTGATACGTTGGTATTTCCGCAAGGCAGTGTCAAGATTACGATCATGGACGTTGACCGATACTCTGAGGCAGAGCAAGACGGGTACGCACCAGTCGCGAACACGGTTTGGAGCTGGCTCGCCATTCCTCCGGTTACACTTGGCACGAGCGTTCACAACTATCTTCTGTCGTTGGCACGACGGCTCGATGTTGCCCACGTGCACTGTTTGGGAGCGCTCCGCGGCTTGGCAGAGAGTTCGAGCCAACCCTCCTTTTTGAGATCTAGGGCAGTTTTGTTCGACGCACTTGGGCATGCGGAGTCAATGTGCATCGCCCTGAGCCGAGCAATTAGAATGATTCGCCAAGCCGAGGCCAAAGTATCCGTGAAGGTCCCGGTACCAACTGCGGTTTCGGAAATTGAAGATGGAGTGAAGTCGATTCGAGATGCCTTCGAACACATAGATGAACGCGCCGAAGGCAAGGCCAGGCACCAAGGGCCGAGCGACGCGATGTCAGTCTTCGATCAATCCGATTTTTTCTCGTCAGGTATTCTGAGGTATGATAGGCAATCCTTGGATATTTCCGGTGAGGCGGTACCCGCGATGGTGGCAGGCCGGCAGTTTATTGTCGAAGCGGCAGCCACCGAAGGCTCAACCAAGACGATTAGTGGAGAGATGAGGTGGACGTTTTCGACCGATTCCAAATAGTTCATCGGATGATCGTGAGCAGCCAGCGCCGCAAGCACAGATCCGGTCTCCGGTGCGGAGCTCTGGTAGCGCGGGCTGTTTGACTGCACACCCCATGTTGGATCGTCGAAGGCGCAGGCGACCGAAGACGCCACGCCGTGGCCGCCAGCCCCGCCGTGGCGACAGCTACTCTAATTGCTTTCCGCGCGGACCGTTCCGTCGGCCTCGACGGTCAGCTCCGGCACCGAAGCGGCGTGGCCGGAGTTGGGCCCGTGCATGACCGCGCGCTGCTCCGGGGTCATACCGTCGACCAACGCGGGATCCCAGAAGGACTCGGGCTCGGCCTGTGCCGGGTCCGGCCATTGGCGGACCGCGCACCGGGACGCGTACTTGAACAGGATCGAGCGCCGCTCGCCCGCGCCGCGCCACGGCAGCGTGCCGTGCGTGAGCGCGCCGTCCATGAAGAACAGCACGTCGCCGGCGCGCATCGCCGGCTGCACGACGGTGCCGCGGTGGTCGTCGGCGGTGCGCACCCCGTCCGGCTTCGGATAGCGGGACTTGTGGCTGCCCGGCACGCAGGCGAAGCCGCCGTCGCCGGCGGCCACGTCGCGGAGCTGCCACTGGACGGTCACCCCCGCGCAATAGCTCGCGCCGTTCCGGCCGCGGTAGCCGACCCACGGCCGGAAGGGCTCGCCCTCGCCGTGCAAGGTGAAGCCCTCGGTCCCCTTCACCCCGGCGATCAACAGCGGCCCGTGGTCGAGCCGGAACCCCGGTTGGCACATCGCGTTCAGCCGCATCGCCACCGCCGGGTGGGCCAGCATGCGGCGGAACGGCTCGCAGTGCGGGGGCGCGAGCCGGAGCAGCCCGTGCAGGGTCGGCCGGCCGGTGCCGCGCAGGCTGCGCGAGTCCTTGGCAAGGGTGTTGTCCGCCCCGCGCTCGATGCTGGCGGCAAAGTGGTCGATCGCGGCGTTGGCCGCGTCGGTCTCCGCTTGGTCGAGCACGCCCGGCAGGATCAGGTAGCCCGACAGGTCCCAGAGGTAGCGTTCCTGCTCGGTCACGTCGGTCCGCCCCGCGGCCCCCGGTCAGCTCCGCGCACCCGCGCCACTGCGCCGTCCGACTCGAGGAGCGGCAGGCGACCGGCCGCATCCACGCCCGGACCGTGCAGCACGGCGCGCTGCTCGGGCGTCAACTCCCGCGTCCAGTCGCCCCAGACTTCCTCCGGGAGAAAGAGGCGGCCGGCGTGAGCGACCACCGCGCGGGCGGTGTAGGTGTACAGCACGACCCGCCGGCCGCCCTCTCCGTTCCCGCGCGGCGCGCCATGCGTGATGGTTTCGGCGAACAGCACCAGATCGCCGGCCCGCGTCGGCAGCTCCCGGACCACGTCCATGGCGGCGCCCCGATCGCCGCCGGCCAGCACGCCCGCGGGCGCCGGCTCCACGGCCTTGTGGCTGCCTGGCACCACGCACATGCCCCCTTCGCCGCCCAACTGCCACGCCGCGGTCACGGCACTGGCGAAGATGCGGCCGTTCTGCTGGTGGTACCACGCGGCGGGTGAGAACGGCTCCCCGCCTCCCTGCAACTCCGCCCCGGTCCCGTCGCTGCCGGCGAGCAGCCGCGGGCCATGGTCCAGCCGGAAGCGGACGCCGCACAACTCGTTCAGCCGCGCCACCACGTCCGGGTGGATCAGCAGTCGGCGAAACGGCTCGCGGTGCGGTTTGGGCCAACCGAGCATGCCCGCGGCCGCAGCCGGCGTCCCGGCGACCGCGTCGACAGCCCGGTTGCAGGCATCGACGTCCGTGACGCCGAGCGCACCGGGGACCACCAGGTAACCCTGCAGGTCGAAGCGGTACCGCTGGTCGTCGGTCAGGTGGAACCGGCCGCCTGCCATCGCTCGCTTACCTCCTGCGTCCTCGCCATCGAATTGCGTGCCATCGTCAGTGTGGTGCGTGGCTGACGCGTGCTGCAAGAGCGGACAATTCGTCAGCCTGGGCTCTCCATCGTTCGATTTCCAGCATCAGCTTCCGGCGTTCTTCCCGTGTGAGATCGCCGAGCTTCTCTCGACGCCAAAGCTCATGTTCAGCATGGCGACAGTACGATTCTGCCAGGAACAGGTCGGAATCCTCTGCGAACCCGAACTTTCGGTGCCAGGCTCGGCTCGCGTCGTTACCGAGGTTGTATCGACTCTTCAACGTACTATGTCCGCTATCATGTAATTGATCGGTAACCGATGATACAAGGGCTGTCGCTACACCCACTCGCTGCCATTCCGGAGTAACGAAGAGTACATCCAACAGCACGGAGCCGCCTCGCATCCCGATCACGAGGGCAGCACCGACAACCGATTCCCGTTCGCCTTCGGGCTGGGAGACCAAAGCCAAGCGCGACGCCGGAAGAGGGTGTCCGCGTTCGCCGGAAAAGAACCCTGTGACATTGTTTCTGGCCGAATCGAGGATTCTCTCATCCTCCCAGTCACAATACTCGATGGCGTCTCTGAATGCGGCCACAAAAGCGTCAATCATGCCCGGCTGATACCTGCTTTCCACGGGCCTGATCTGACAAGGATATCGGTATGAACGCCGCTCGGTATTGAGGGAGGTGGTAACGGTCCAATGTGCCGGCGAGACATGCGCTTTACCGTCCCAATACTCGTATTTCCACCCTGGCTCTCCTGCCATGACGTGAAACTCGTCAATCGTCATCGGCAGGTGCCTGGAACGCATCAGACCGAAGTTCCGGAGGAACGAAGGGGGACAACATCATCTGCCGCACTCAAGCCACGAACGCGCGCTGCACCTCCGGTAGCGTTCAGCATGGCCAACTTGGCTTCGCCGGCTGCCGTGGGGCAGATCGCGAACTCAGGTAGAGGATGCTCACGGTGACCTCACCTCCGACACAGCCTTGGCCAGTCGAGCTTCCAGCAGGTCGATGTTCTGTGCGGCAACGTCATAATCACATGACTCGCCCTCCTTTAACCAGATGAACCATATGTCAGAGGCGGGAAGACCGAATATCGTGGCCCCAGGCACCGCGAGCCGGGCGACCGTCTGCCAGATCGGCGCATACTCGCCTTCCACACGCACTCGAACGCTGACAGAACCCTTTCCCCAGTTCAGAGAGGCACCTTGCCGCTTCGCCACGGCCAGGAGTCGGTCGGCGACATCGCGAGCTGTGGCGGTTGGCAGCGCGTCACTGAACAACTCGGGAGTCAACTTCGGTTGCGGCTTGGCGTGGCCAGCGGTCTTCCCGATGACGCGCGGTACGAGCGTTTGCGTCGACCCGCCCCGAAACTGCTTGATTTCCACCGCGAGCACTTCGATCTCCGGCATGTGCGCGTTGAGGAATTCGACCACGCGTTTGAGGGGTTCGGGGATGTCGTCTGCGATGAACAGCAGCCGGAGCCGTCCGGCCGCGAGGTTCGTGTACACCTGCCTCCAGAATTTTTCGGCATCCGGGGCTTCCTCCTTCTGAAGCAGCCACGCAAGCTTATCGTCGGGATCGAGCCCCCGTGCGCTGCATGACTCCTCGAACGCCCTGCGCAGCTCGTCTACTCTCCAGGTCTGCGCGTGCGCCGCGTACTCCAGCATCTGCCCGACGACAGTGCGACGGATTTCGGGATTCGAGCCTCGCTTCACCTCAGCCAGCGTCGGGACTGCGTCCTGATCGACGATGAGGAGGTCGATCGCCCAGTGAGCTCCCGCATTGGCGGTCTCGGCGATTCCCATCTCTCGATTGACGACGACCCACCGCCGCGCGTCGTCCGGTCGTATCTGTTTCCCATCCAACAACTCCGGGTGCTCGGCGACCAGCTTCTGGAGTTCTTCCTCGTTTGAAAACGCCTCTTCTTCCAGCGGCTCAAGGCCCCCTTCGCCTGCTCTTGTGTAGATGCGTTCGGCCATCACACGGCCGCCTTGTCGGCCCACGATCTCATCGTTGCACCTCCACACATCGGAATCTCATGTTGCAGACGACGCGTGCGGATCCGGGATCAGACGAGAAGTAGACATCAGGAACCCGCGTTTGGCCAACTCCTGTTGCAGCCGGCCGCTCGCGGCGAGCTGCTCGATGCGTGCCCGCTGGTCCCGACGAGCACGCCCGTCCACGGCGTGCGGGTCGCACAAGCGGTGGAGCCGGTGCCGCAGGCTGTCGAGCGCAGACGCGGCAGCGCCGCCGGCGCCGGCCAGGTCGTTCATCTCGCCGGGGTCGTCGGCGAGATTGAAGAGCAGCGGCTGAAATCCGAGGGTGTCGACGAGCTTCCAGTCTCCCTGCCGGACCGCGAAGGAGGCGGCGCGAGGGAACATGTGGCACTCCGCGATCGCGTGATCCGGCCGCGAAGTGCCGTCGCCGTGACCGCCCGCCAGCGCGAGCAACGACGCCCCGCGCGCAAAGCCGGGCGGGCGCAGCCCTACCGCGTCGCCGATCGTGGGGTACAGGTCCAGCAGCGACACCGGCTGCCGGCAGACGCGGCCGGAAGCCACGCCGGGACCCCGGATCAGCAATGGCACCCGCAGGCTGTCCTCGTACATCGAGATCTTCCCCCACGCGCCATGCGCGCGCGCCTGCTCGCCGTGGTCCGAGGTGTAGATCACCAGCGTGTCACCGGCCAGCCCGTTGGCGTGCACGGCGTCGAGCACGCGGCCGACGTGGCGGTCCACCTCCTCGATCTCCGCGTGGTAGGCGGAGTGCGCCCGCGCGATCCTGTCCGGCCCGCCGGCATAGCCGGCCGTCCACCGGCTGCGGACCCGTTCCGCTTCGGACAGGTCCTCGAACGGCTGCAGGTACTTGGGCGCCAGCGGCGCTACCCGGTCCAGGTGGTGCCGGAAGCGCTCGGGATCGGGCCGCCACGGCGGATGCGGCTTGTAGTAGTGCACGGCCAGCACCCAGGGGCGGTCCGAAGGGCGGCCGGACTCCAGGAACCGCACCGCCTCCTGCGTGATCCGTTCTTCCGTGCCGTGCGGTTCGCCCGGCGATTCGGCCGGCCGCACCTGCCAGAACTGTTCGACGGAGCCGGGACGGGTCACCGGCGGGCTGTCGCGAAACAGGCCGGTCACGTCCCAGTTCCGCCTGACCTTGACCGTCATCGGCCACTCGACACTTGCGGTGCCGCGTTCGGTGAAGTCCAGCTTGCCGGTCACCGCATGCAGCACGCCGCACTCCCGCAGGTACGTGCCCCAGTCCGGCCGGCCGCCGTCGTACGGGGTCGCGTTGTCCCAGCAGCCGATCTCGTGCGCGTACCGGCCCGCGAACCAGCTCGCCCGCGACGGCGCGCAGATGGGATACGTGCACCAACAGGAGTCGAACCGGGTCCCCTCCCCGGCCAGCCGGTCCAGGTTGGGGGTCCTGGTCCGGCCCCCGTAACAGCCGATGAACTCGGCGTTGTGCTGGTCGGAGACGATGCAGACGACGTTCACAGGAGATTCGCACTCCCTGCATCCGGACCGAGTACGTCACGTCTGACGTCATCCCAGTCCAGGACCGGATCGGTCGGATCACGCAACCGTTCCAGGGCTATGCCGAGATCGTCGAAGTCCTCCAGGTATCGTTCTATTGCCTGCCGGACGAGATCGGCGCGACTGCGGTTGAGCTCCCTGGCGGCAGCGTCCAGCGCTCCCACCAGGGCATCCGGCACCCTTGCGGTGATCTGGCTCACGGCTTCTCCCCTCCTCCTTAGTTCGTCGCCAAAGTCAGTCGATGTCAAGGCACTCCATGACTTGGCGCAGGGACGGCCCATGCGGGTCCGCCCGGTCGGCTATACTTCGATGACGATGAGCACCTCCGCAATCCGGCGCCTGAACGCCCTGCCGCAACGGCCCTATCTCCCCGCTCCGTCGCCGCTGCAGCGTATGGAACGGCTCTCGGCGCTGCTCGGCGGCCCGGATCTGCTGATCAAGCGCGACGACACGCTGCCACTGGCCCTGGGCGGCAACAAGGTGCGCAAGCTCACGTACGTGGTGGCGGACGCTCTGGCGCAGGGCGCCGACACGCTGATCACCACCGGCGCCATCCAGTCCAACCACTGCCTGCTGACGCTGGCGGCGGCCAACCGCGAAGGCCTGTCCTGCCGCCTGGTGCTGGAGGAGCGGGTGCCCGGCACGTACAACCCGGAGGCCAGCGGCAACAACTTCCTGTACCGGCTGCTCGGAGCGGAGCGCATCGACGTGGTCGAACGCGACGCTTCGCCGGACGCCATGCGGCGGGCGGAAGCCGACGCCCGCGCCGAGGGCCGCACGCCCTACGTGATACCGGGAGGGGCCTCCAATCCGCTGGGCGGATGCGGTTACGCGTCGTGCGCGGTGGAACTGCTCGACCAGCTCGAGGAGATGGGGCTGACCGCGGACCGGATCGTCTGCGCGTCCGGCAGCGGCGGGACCCATGCCGGCCTGGTGGCCGGGTTGATCGCCGCCGGCTCCGACGTCGAGGTCACCGGCATCAACGTGAGCCGGTCGCGGGCCGAACAGGAACCGCACGTGACGGCGCTCACCGAGGCGATCCTGACCTTCCTGGGTCTCAGCGCGGCGTCCGCGGCCGATCGGGTGGCCTGCCGGGACGAGTGGCTCGGCCCCGGCTACTCCCTGCCGTCCGCGGAGATGCTGGAGGCGGTCACCATGGTGGCGCGGACGCAGGGGATCGTGCTGGATCCGGTGTACACGGGCAAGACGATGGCGGGCCTGATCGGCATGATCCGCGGTGGCGAGCTGCATGCGGGTCAGACCGTGGTGTTCCTGTACACGGGCGGCACCTCCGCCCTGTTCGCCAACCGGGGCATGTTCACCTCGGCCCTGGCCGACGCGGGCCATGACAGCCGTCGGCCCGAACTGATTGCGGCCGGCAACCCTTGACCGGCAGCGAGCCCTGACGAACTGGACCATCCACCTGGGTCCGCGCCCCCCGCGCGCGGACCGTAGCGCCGCCGAATTGATCGGCGCGGCGCTCGCCAGCGCGGGAGCAGCCAGCGCAGTTGCCGCCGGAGACCGCCCGGAAGGGAACGTGGTCGTCGCCGGCACCACGGCCACGAACCCGTGGATCGCCGCTCTGGCGCGGAGCGGCGCCGTCGGTGCGTCTCCGGCGCGGCCGTCCCCGCCCGAGGAGGGGTTCCACCTGCGGCTGTTGGCGGAAGGCGGAAGGCGGCTGCTGGCCGTGGCGGGCAGCGGACCGCTGGGCGTGCTCTACGGCGCCGACGAGCTGGCCACCCGCATCCGCGAGGCCGGCACCTCCGACCTCGCCGCCCTGGAGGGGCTGGACGAGCGCGACGGCCCGCATTTCCCCCTGCGCGCGTTCAAGATGGTCCCGCCGCTGCACGACGACTACGTCGCTTCGCGCCGTCTGAATACCGTCTACCTGCCGACCTGGATGCCGATGGGCACCGACTTCGCCGGCATTCACGCCGGCCTGCGGGTGATGGCCGAGCTCGCCGGCGTCACGCCGGACGACTGGAAGGATCTGCAGTGGTGGGAGCAGCGCAGCTACCGCGGCCGGTTCCCGCACCTGCAGCAGCCGCCGGCCGAGATCGAACGGCAGGTGGACGCGTACCGACGCCGGCTGGCCGAGCTTCGCGAGCTGGGCGTGCGGGTGTTTCTCAGCCGCTACGAATGGGGCTTCCCCATCCTGACGCTGGCGCGCGCGTACTTCGCCGACGAGGTGGTGACGGGCGGGATCGACTCGGCCAAGGAGATCTCGCTGTGTCTGTCGTCCGCACGAATGCAGCAGATCGTGCGCTTGACGTACGAGCGCACCTTCGAGCTCTTCCCGGAGCTCTCCGGCGTCGTCGTGTACACCTCCGCGGAAGGCGGCTTCGGAACTCCGTGCGAGTGCGAACCATGCACGGCCGCCCTGCGGCGCTACGAAGCCGAGCTGCCGGCCGGCTTCCGCATCGGCGGACCGCGGGCGGAGCGCGGCAGCTCCGCCGTGCGGTTCTTCCACACCTGGGCGTTCGACCTGGTCCACGACGCGGTAAAGGCGGCGCGGCCGGACGCGGAGGTGGTGCGCAACGCCTGGGACTTCCAGCCGATCAAGTCGCCGCTCGCCACCGAGTACGTCGATCGCCAGACCCCGCCGGACGTGATCTTCATGCCCTACACCGTGTCTACCGACACGAACCTGCGCGAGGATCCCAACCCGCAGATCGCCCTCTGGACCGGCCGCGGGCGCCGGGTGGTGCCCAAGATGTGCCAGTTGGTGGAATTGCATCCCCGTTCCGGCTGCTTTCCCAACGACATGGTGGACCGCGTCGCCCGCTTCTACCGCGACTGGGGTCGGGCCGGCGTGCACGGCGTCGTCCTGCACGGCGGCTGGCTGCCGGGTGAGCGCTTCGGCGACTACGCCGCCATGGAGGACAACATCGGCTTCGGCATCAACCTCGACCTCCACTGGAAGCTGCTCTGGAATCCGTTCCGGGACGACGTGGACCTCCTCAAGGAGCGCTGGCTGGAGCGCACCTTCGGCGCCGGAGCCCGCGACGCGACCGGCCGCTGCCTGCAGCGGGCCGGGCGGATCTACCGCCTGGGTCCGCAGATCCACGTGGCCGGCGATCCGACCTACCGGGACTACCAGGGATACGCGGCCAAGGCGGACGGGGTGGGCGGCGACGCCGGGTTCCTCTACCCGTTCGGCTTCGACATGCTGCTCCTGAACGACAAGCTCACCCACAAGTTCCTGGCCGACCCCGCGTTCATGCACCGCGAGTTCGTCTACAACTACCAGGAGTACCCGCGGTTCCGGCGCGATCTGTCCGATGCGCTGGCCTGGCTCGACCGGAACGTCGCCGAGCTGGAGGAGCTCCTGGGCGCGGGCGCGCAGGAGATCGACCGTGACCGGGTGTCCGCGCTGGCCGAGTGGTTCCGGGTCGAACGCCGGTTTCTGCACGGCCTCGGACTGCTCTACCAGGGAGAGGAGCTCTACCTGATCCGCGGCGCCTGGGCAGAGGCGGCGGCTGCGTACGGGCGGGCGCACGCGGTGCTGCGCGAGGCGCTCGTCCGCTGGGGCCGGATCGCCATCGAGCAGGCGGTGTGGCCGTTCTCGGCCGGCGGTCACTTCTATCCCTATCGCGGCGCGCCCTTGGACCCGGACGGGGCGTGGCTGGAAGGCGACGTCTTCGGCGTATTCCTGCGCTGGCTCGCTGCCAGGAGCGAAGACCCGCGCGGCCCGGACGTGATCGGGGCATACGAGTCGGGGCCTCGCCATTTCCTGGCCGGCCTGAGCCGCTTTCGCTGGCCGATGGACTGAGCCGCCGCGGCGCGCTTGCCGGGCGCGCGGATGGCGGATACGGTCATCCAATGTCCGGTTCAGGAGGTAATCGCATGCGTATCCGCTCCTTCCCGTACGTCGTGGTGGCCGTGGTGGCCGCCCTCGCCCTGCCGACCGCGGCGCTGGCCAATCCGTCCGCGGAGACCACGCAGACGGCCGCTGCCGAGTTGGCCGCGAACAGTTGGGAGACCGACACCAGTCCCGTGACCCTGTCGGTCTACGTCGATTCGCCCACCCAGCTCCGCCTGACCACGTTCTGGGGCATCGACCCGGTGAGCGTGCGCTGGCAGGAGGACACCGGCATCGACCTGGAGTGGGTCATCGCCCCGGACGACTCGCAGGCCAAGCTCAACGTCCTGATCGCCTCCGGCGACCTGCCCGACCTCATCCACCTCAGCCAGGAGCTGCCGCAGATCCGCCAGCTCGCCGACAACGGACTGGTCTGGAACGTCAAGGAGCTCTCGGAGAGCCACGCTCCCGGCGTCTGGGACTACCTCTGGGACCGCAACAAGCACGTCATCGTGCACTTCCGCACCCTGTTCGACTCGATGGACCTCTTCATGGTGCCGTTCCAGCATCTGGCGCAGGATTACTTCGACAGCCCGTACGCGATCCGTGCGTATCAGGGGACGACCGCCCAGGACGTGATCCTGGACGGCGCCGGCGACCCCAAGGTGGCGAGCACGGCCGACTACGTCGACCTGCTGCGGACGGTCAAGGCGGCGCATCCGGATCTCATCCCCGTGCAGTCTTCGCGCAACGCCAGCCCGAGTCGCGACGGGGATCCACAGCTCGTGCAGTCGGCCCTGCCGATCGCGGGACTGAGCCAGCGCTACTTCGACATCGACGGCACCTGGGTCAAGTACTGGGAGCACCCGAACTTCGTCGCGCTCCTGACCTTCGCCAACACGCTCTACACCGAGGGATTGCTCGACCCCACCGAGTTCACCGACGCGAAGAGCGCGCTGAAGGCCAAGGGCTTCACCGGGCAGGTGTTCTCCGAGCTGTCGCAGGACGCGGACAACATGCCGCGCTGGACCACCAAGATGCAGGAGGTCCACCCGGACCGGAGCTACGTCATGCTGCCGCACTTCACGATCGATCCGGCGGCGATGCGCTACACGACCGACGCGCTGGGCGGAGGAACCGGCAGCAGCGGCATGATGGTATCGACGTCGTCGAAACATCCGGACCGGGCGATCCGCTTCATCGACTACCTGTACCAGGACGACATCCAGCGGATGATCGCCTTCGGCATCGAGGGCCACGGGCACACGATGGAGGACGGCATCCCGCGCTATACGCAGCCGGCGCAGGCATCGATCGACGCAGCCACCAACGCCGCCGACTTCGGCATCTTCGCGTACAACATCTGGCGGGACGCCTACTGGAGCGGGGTACGCACGTTCACCAATGCATCTCCGGAGCTGCAGGACATCCTGGCGTCGACCAACGCCACCTACGAGGACCTCTCGTTCTACCGCGGAGGGGAGAACTTCCCGTCCAACTCCGAGGAGGTGAAGGCGTTCTCGGTGATCAAGGACTTCTATGCGACGGAGATCATGGAGGTGATCACCGGACCGCCCGATCAGGTCGAGTCCCGCCACGCTTCGATGATCGAGTCGATGCACGACCTCGGACTCGGCGTGCTGAACGCCTACTGGACCGAGCTGTTCTCCGGCAAGCTGGCGGTGCAGGAGCAGTACAGCGCGGACTTCTAGCCCAAGTTTAACGGCAGTGGGGGTGATTTCTCGGGGTTGGAGTGATTTCCGCGAATCTATGGGGGGCTCTGACTCCAAAAGGGCTGAATTCTTCGATGTAGTGCCATAATTGTCGAA
>JAPOQV010000465.1 GCA_026710565.1 Spirochaetaceae bacterium
CAGGCGAGCTGGGCGCCGGCATCGTGCGCCTGTTCTCGTTCCGGCGCGGCTACATGACCGGCGCCGGAAACCCCTCCCCGAGGGAGCCGCGCGGCGGCGCCATACCGGACGACCTGCTACCCAAGATCGTCGCCGGCCTGCGCGCGGCGGCGGCCATCGCCGAGGAGCACCGGGTGACCCTGGGACTGGAAAACGTGCGCTCCTGCTGGGGAAACAGCGGCCACAACGCGGCGCGCATCCTGGCGGCGGTCGACCAACCGCGCCTGCGCGCCATCTGGGACCCGGGCAACGACTTCGTCTCCGGCGGCGTTCCCTACCCGGACGGCTACCGGGCCATCCTCCCCTACCTCCTGCACGTGCACGTCAAGGACGCCGCGGTCGTGGACGACGCCACCGGCCTGACGACCTGGGCGCCGATCGGCAGCGGCTCCGTGAACTACACCGGGCAGGTCGAGGCCCTGCGCCGTGACGGCTACTCAGGCGTCGTCAGCGTCGAGACCCACTGGCGCAAGGAAGGCGCCTCCCGCCTCGAATCCACCCGCGAGACCCTGGCCGGCCTGCGCGCCTTCCTGTAGACGAAGCGCTATATGCCCAGGTCGAGGTAGGTGTTGGCGATCTTGGTGACGGCGACCACGTAGGCGGCGGTGCGGAAGTCGTCGATCCCGCCGTTCTGGTGGAAGGTCCGGCTGATCTCGTCGTAGGCCTGCCGCATGGTGTCGTCCAGGCCTGAACGGACCAGCGCCAGCTCGTCGGCGCCGGAGATCAGCTCGGCGCGCAGCGACGCGTCGGCCGAGCGGCCGGTCATGACCTCCAGGGCGCTGACGATGCGCTCGCCGCGCCCCTCGTCCAGGCGGCGGTCCATGCGGCCGAAGCGGATGTGGGACAGGTTCTTGATCCACTCGAAGTAGGAAACGGTCACGCCGCCGGCGTTCACGAACAGGTCGGGCAGCACCGGGATGCCGCGCTGCCGCAGGATCTCGTCGCCGCCGTAGGTGACCGGGCCGTTGGCCGCTTCCACCACCAGCTTCGCCTGCACGGCGGAGGCGTTGCCGCGGTGGATCTGGCCCTCGATCGCGGCCGGGATCAGCAGGTCGCAGGGGATCGCCAGGAACGTGTCCGTGTCGAGGTCCGTGCGGCCGCCCGGGTACCCCCCGACGCCGCCGTGCTCGTCCAGGTGGGCGCGCAGCCCGGCCACGTCGATGCCGCCGTCGTCGAGGACCGTCCCCTCGCGCGTCATCACGCCGACGATCAGCGCGCCGTCCTCCTGGGACAGGTACCTGGCCAGGTGGTAGCCGACGTTGCCGAGCCCCTGCACGACGATCCGCTTGCCCTCCAGATCGCCTTCCATGCCGGCGAGCGCCAGGTCCTCCGGGCGGCGGAAGAGCTCGCGCACCGCGAACTGGACCCCGCGCCCGGTCGCCTCGGTCCGGCCCGGAATGCCGCCGATGGTGAGCGGCTTGCCGGTCACGCACGCCAGGGCGTTGATCTCCTCCGGGTGCATGATCCGGTAGATGTCGGCGATCCAGCCCATCTCGCGCGCGCCGGTGCCCATGTCCGGCGCCGGCACGTTGCCGCCGGGGCTCAGGTAGCCGCGTGAGATGAGCTCGCGCGCGAAGCGGCGGGTAATGAGCTCCAGCTCGCGCTCCGAGTACTCGCCCGGCTCGAGGGTCACGCCGCCCTTCGAGCCGCCGAACGGAACGTCGACCAGCGCGCACTTGTAGGTCATCAGCGCGGCCAGCGCCTCCACCTCGTCCTGGTCGACGCAGCAGGCGTAGCGGATGCCGCCCTTGGCAGGCAGGAGGTGGGAGCTGTGCGTGGCCCGCCAGCCGCGGAAGATGTGCAGCGCGCCGTCGTCGAGCCGCACCGGGAAGTGCAGTTGCAGCACCGAGTCGCACGCCTTGATCTGCTCCGGCAGGCCGGCCGGCAGGTCCAGGTGGCGCAGCGCCCGATCGACGATCAGGGACAGCCCTTCGTTGAAGCTCGGCTCTGCGGCGACGGGCCGCGTGTCCACGGTGCTCATCGCATGGTCAACGTACTGCCGCCGGCCGCGGGAGAGAAGAGCAGCTACGCCTACGTGCGAGTGACGCGCCAGTCATCTCCCGGGATGATCCGCCGCATGAACTCGTCGAACATGGGCACGGTGAAGGCGGTGTCTCCGTGGCTCGGACTCCAGATCATGCCCTTGTTGATCAGTTGACCGCGAAGCGGAGCTACCGAGGTCACCAGGGTGCCCAGCTCCCGCGCGATCTCCCCGGAGCGATACGGACCGGTCCCGAGCTCCGACATCGCTCGCAGATACCGTTTCTCGGCCGGGGTGAGCCGATCGAACCGGACCAGGAAGAAACTCGCATCCAGCGCCGCGACCGCCCATTCGGAGGCCGCATCGACGACCGCGGCCGTGATCGGGGAGCGTTCCGCGGCGTCCCACACGTGCTTTCCCCACTCCTGAAGGAAGTACGGATAACGCTGCGTTCTCGTGACGATCGCATCCAGCGCGTCGTCGTCGATCGCCACGCCTTCGTCGGCAGCGGGCTTGGCGATGGCGAGCCGTGCGTCCTCATCCGAAAGCACGCCGATCTCGGGAAACTCGAACAGGCGCTCGGCGTACGACTTCGCCTTGCCCATGCGGCCTCGCAACTGAGGCAGGCCCGCCCCCACCATCGTGACCGGCAACTGCCGCTGAGCGGCGCGGTGGAGCGCGATGATGAGCGCCGCAAGCTCCTCCTGACGCACGTATTGCAGCTCGTCGACGAACAGGGCGACGCACGTCCCGGCCGCCTGAGCCGCCCTGCCGACGACCTCCAGCAGGTCCTGCAGGTCCGATTCCAGGTCGCCGTTGTCGGCCAGGCCCGGCTCCGGCTCGAAGTCCAGGCCGACCTCGATGTCCTGGTACTTGACCTTGAGGGCGCGGACGAAGCCCGCAAGACCTCTGAGAGCGCGCCGGGCGAGCTCAGCGGCCGCGCCGCCGGCGGAGAGCCTCAACATCGCCGAACGCAACTGGGGCGCCAGCATCGACGGCAGAGACCGATCTTCCGGAGCCTCGATGCGGAGCGCGCGGACGCCTCCGGCCTCGGCATCGTCGAGGATCCGGTCGAGCAGCACGGTCTTGCCGACACCCCGGAGGCCGACCATGATGATGCTCTTGCCGGGTCGGCCGATCATCGCCCGCTGCAACGCGACGAGCGCAGTGCTGCGGATCTCGTCGCGGCCGGCCAACTCCGGCGGCGGCGTGCCGGCTCCAGGCGTGTACGGATTGCGGATCGGGTCCACTGCTCCAGGAGTCTATGCGGATCTTAGCAATCTTACAAGAAATCGCTAAGATCCCTAATCTCCCCATAACCGAAGAGGACGAGAGCAGCGATGAGCACCAAGGGCAGGGTCGCCGGCAAGGCGGCCATCGTTACGGGCGCCGCCTCGGGAATCGGCCGGGCCACCGCGCAGGTCCTGGCGCGTGAAGGCGCCTCGGTCTGCATAGCCGACGTCGACGAGGCCGGGGGCCGGCAGGTCGCCGGCGAGATACAGGCCGCGGGCGGCCGGGCGATCTTCGTCCGTACCGACGTCGGCGAAAGCGCAGACGTGATCGGGATGTTCGCGCGCACCGAGGAGGCATTCGGGCGCGTGGACATCGTGCACAACAACGCCATCCAGGTGCGCGACGGCGCGGCCACCGAGCTGGACGAACGGGACTGGGACATCACCCTGAACGTCGGCCTGAAGGCGATCTTCCTGGCCGCCAAGTACGGGATCCCCGTGATGCGCAGGACCGGCGGCGGCGTGATCGTCAACACCGGCTCCGTGCACTCCCTGGTGAGCCTGCCCGCGTGCACGGCCTACGACGCCGCCAAGGCCGGGGTCCTGGGCCTGACCCGGACGCTGGCCATCGACTACGGGCCGGACGTCCGCGTCTGCGCGGTGCTGCCCGGCGCGATCCTGACGCCGGCATGGGAAGGGGCGCCGGCGGACCAGGAGGTCCGCTATGCGCAGATGGTGCCCGCCAAGCGCCTGGGCACGCCCGCGGACGTGGCCAACGCGGTGCTGTTCCTGGCCTCGGATGAGGCATCCTTCATCACCGGAACGGCGCTGACGGTGGACGGCGGGATGCTCGCGCGCACTGACTAGCTCAGCCGTCGGTCGAGTTCCGCGTTGCCGGTCATCAACGAAGTCGGCCGTTACGCCGGTGGTGGCAGGCGGCTGCCCTGACCTATTGTGTAAGAGCGGTGACTGGCCGGCTTGACCGGCGGGCCGGCCGGGTCGAGTATCGGCTGCCATGGCGAAGATCTATCGCGCCGCGCTGCTGGGCTGCGGCAGCCGCGGCGGACACGCATCGCGCGCGTACCGCTACCACCCGCGCACCGACGTGGTCGGGCTCTGCGACCTCGACCGGGAGCGGCTCGACGCGCTGGGCGACGAGCTGGGCGTCGGCGCCCGCTTCGACGACATCGAGAAGATGCTCGCGGCCGTCGAGCCGGACATCGTCATCGTGCCGGTGCAGACCGACCTGCACTTTCCGCTGGCCATGCGCGTGCTGGCCGCCCGCTCCTGCCACCTGGACGTGGAGAAGCCGATGACGGTCGACCTGGCGCAGGCCGACGCGCTGCTGGCCCGGACCGGGGAGCTGGACACGCAGATCGCCGTCCACCACCAGGGCAGCTCGCTGCGCTCGCTCAGGGCCGCAAAGCAGGCGCTCGATGAGGGGCGCATCGGTGTGCCGCTGCACGTCACGTCAAACGGCAAGGGCTACTACGGCGGCTACGAGATCATGAACATGGGCACGCACATGCTCAACGCGCTGCTGGCGGTGACCGGGCCGTGCCGGCGGGTGACCGCCACGCTGCTCACGAACGGCCGGCCGATCACGCCCGAGGACGTGGTGCAGTCGCCGTCCGGCATGGGCACCATCGCCGGCCAGCAGATCACGGCCACGCTGGAGTTCGACGAGATGCTCACCGGGACCCTGCACCAGCACATGTTCCCGGGCATCGAGCGCGAGGCGCTGGGCTTCGAGATCGCCGGCACCGAGGGGCGGCTGCGCTGGCACTACGACGGCGCGTGGATCCTGCCGGTGCCGTGGGCCGTCCCGGGCCGCGCCGAGTGGGAGCCGCTTGCCGAGCAACAGCCGCCGGAGCCGTTGCCGGACGGGGTGAACGACGGCGAGTACTGGTACGTGGACGACTACGTCAACGCGCTGGAAGCCGGCGGCAGCCCGCCCAACAGCGGCCATCGCGGACGCCACATCATCGAGATCATCCTGGCCATCTTCGAGTCGGGCGCGTACCGGCGTCCGGTCCCGCTGCCGCAGACCGAGCGCGACCACCCGCTGCTGCGCCTGCGCCACGAGGCCGGCCTTGGCGATCCCGATCCGGCCCCGCGGCCGTACCGGGAGTGGCTGGCCGTGCAGGCCGCCAAGCATGGCTGGCCGGTCGAACGAACGGGAGAACTGCCATGATCCTGGACCGGCTGGACAACGCCGACACCTACGCGGCCGTCGACGGGCTTGCCGATGCGTTCGCGTTCCTGCGCCGCGGCGGCTTCGACGAGCTGGCCAGCGGCCGCCACGAGGTCGGCGGCGAGCGCATGTACGTGATGGTCAACCGCTACACCACGAAGGCGCCGTCGGAGCTGCCGTACGAGGCGCACCGCGCCTGGCTGGACGTGCACTACATCGTCTCCGGCCGGGAGACCCTGTACTGGGAGGACACCGCCGCGATGCCGCCCGGCGAAGGCTACCAGGCCGACGGCGACGCGGAGCTGTTCCGCCACGACGGCGGCATGCCCGTGGTCCTGGAACCGGGCATGTTCGTGGTGCTCTACCCGCAGGACGCGCACAAGCCGGGCTGCGTCGCCGGCTCCGCCGTGCCGACCGTCAAGGTGGTCGTGAAGCTCAGGCTCTGACGGTTGCCGGCCGGCGCCACGGCCTGCCAGCGCCCGGTGGCCGTGAGGGACAGCGGCGCGGACATTTCACGTGCTAAAATTTCCCCCGGAGCGGGATTGCCGGTGAAGAGCGGCCGCGGGTACGAGCACAGCCATCCATGGATCAGCTTTACCGTGGACCTGCGTCCGGCGGCCCCGCGCGTATGGTCTCTGCTCGGACAAGCGGTTGCCGGGTGCCGGCAGGTTGCGGAAGCGGCGCTGCCACCGCTGCAAGCCGCCGAGATGTACCGGCTCTACCTCTCGCGGGGCGCCCGCGCCACCACCGCCATTGAGGGCAACACGCTCAGCGAGGCGCAGGTCAGGGCACGGCTCGAAGGGCAACTCGACCTGCCCCTGTCGCAGGCGTACCTGGGCCGCGAGGTGGGCAATATTCTTGACGCCTGCGAGCGGATCTGGCAGCAGATCCACGGCGGCGACGCGCCGCGGTTGTCACCCGATCTGGTTGCCGACTACAACCGTCGGGTCCTTGCCGGGCTGGAGGAGCATCTTGCCGAAGGGGTGATCGCCGGGGAGATCCCGCGCCATCGGGTCGCCGTCGCCGGCTACCAGGGTGCTCCGCGGAGCGATTGCCTCCATCTGCTCGCCCGGATGTGCGAATGGCTGGAGCATGAGCCGGCGGGTTCGCCATTCACCCATGCTCCGGACAACCGCATCGCGGTCGGGCTGTTGCAGGCGATCCTGGCGCATCTGTACCTCGCGTGGATTCACCCTTTCGGCGACGGCAACGGCCGCACCGCCCGGCTGGTGGAGTTCATGCTGCTGGCCCGTTCGGGCGTACCGGCTCCCACCGCCCATCTGCTGAGCAACCACTACAACCAGACCCGGGCCGAGTACTACCGGCAACTCGACCGCTCCAGCCGCGCCAATGCCGGCCGCGGAGATCCGCTCGAGTTCCTGTGCTACGCGCTGCAGGGCTTCGTGGACGGGGTGCGCGAACAGTGCGATTACGTCGGCCGCATTCAACTCGCCATCGCCTGGGAGCACCTGGTCTACGACACGTTTCACGCCGAACCGCCCACGGGCGCCAACGCCCGGCGCAGGATGCTGGTCCTGGCCCTCGGCGCCGCGGAGCACCCGGTACCGACGTCAGCGATCGTCGAGCTCACACCGGCACTCACACGGGCCTACGCCGTCAAGACCGCCAAGACCCTGACCCGCGACCTCAACTGGCTCCTCGATCGCGACCTCGTACGCCGCAGCGCCCAAGGCTACCGGGCGCGCGTTGAACGGATGCACAGCTTCCAGCCCGCCACCGCCCTACCGTAACGCGGGACGAACGAGCGGACGGACCGGCGCGGCGCCGGCTACCGCATGGACGGCCCCGACCGCCGCTGAGGGCCGCCGCGCTTCAGCGCCTGCGCCCCGAGCGCTTGCCGCCGCCGGACAAGTGGCGGACCAGCCAGTACGTCAAGTAGGCAAGCAGCACCACCGGGCCGGCGGCCGCGCCGATGAACAGGCCGGTGATCGGGGAGCCATAGACGGTGAGCTCGCGCACGCCGTCGTACTCCTCGATCTCCGCCAGACTCAAGAAGCCGCCGGCGAAGACGCTGAGCAGGGCGACCGGAATGACCAGCACGTACGCGGCGTGCAGCGCGGTCCGGACGGGTCGGGTCATGGCTCTGCCTCACGTCCATGATACCGCCGGTGGACCGGCATTGTCACCGGTAGCGGGCCAGTTTGAGTATCGGGCGCCTGATCGTGCCGGTACAGCCTCGGGGCGGCTCACTGACCGGGCACGATCAGAGCCGCCAACCGAGAATGCCTCATACCTTGTGAATATTGATATTGTCATTGATTTTATGAAGGGATAGGCCTATCATGTCGTATCAAAGGCATGCCTTCGATCAACGACTGCCGCAGTCACCCCCGAGACGCTACGGCGCGGGTTCCGCCCGCTTTCAGCACCCGTTAAGCCGCGGTTAATGCCCGGCACGCTATGCTCTCGATGGGAAACCGGAACGGTGCAGGGCAAGGTGCTGGTCGTGGAGGATGATCGCGCCATCAGCGATCTGCTGCGCATGTACCTGGAGAAGGAAGGCGTCGAGGTCACGGTGAAGGACTCGGCGGAGGGGGCGCTGCCGGCCATCGAGCAGGACGAGTTCGACCTGTTACTGCTGGACGTGAATCTTCCCGGCAGGGACGGATTCGAGCTGCTGGCCGCCCTGCGCCGCCGCCATGACCTGCCGGTGCTGGTCCTGACCGCCCGCGACGCCGAAGAGGACAGCATCTTTGCCTTCGGCGTCGGCGCCGACGACTACGTCACCAAGCCGTTCTCCCCCAAGGTGCTGACGGCGCGCGTGCGCGCCCACCTGCGCCGCCGGCGTGCGTCGGCGGAGGCGGTCGAGCCGGGCCTGCGCTATGGGCCTCTGGCCATCGACCCCGACGGGTACGCCGCAACGCTGGACGGACAGCCCCTCACCCTGGCGCGCCGGGAGTTCGAGCTGCTGGCGACGCTGGCCGCCTCGCCCGGGCAGGTGTTCACCGCCGAGCAGATCTACGACCGCGTGTGGGGCAACCGTTTCGGCGACCTGTCGACGGTCACCGTGCACGTGCAGCGCATCCGCAAGAAGCTCGGCGACGCCGGCGCAAGCTGGGTGCAGACCGTGCGCGGCGTCGGCTACCGGTTCAACCCGACCCCGGAGGACTCCTCGTGAGGCTGCGCACCCAGCTCCTGCTGCTGGTGGCCGCGGTCGGTCTGTCACCGGTCCTGGTCTCCGCCATCTACGCCGGCGCCCACGCCCTGCTGCGCCAGCCCGCGGACGTGGCACAGCGCGACTTCCCGCTGGCCATGCGCGCGATCCGCGACGACCTGCCGCGGGTCCTGACCGGCGAACAGGAGAGCATCGACCTGCCCGACGGGGTCGTGCTCACCGTGCTGGACACCGAGAACCTGGTGATCTTCTCGACCGGCACGGAGTATGGCCCCGGCGCCGCGGTGGACCCGCGTGAGCTGCTGCGCGCCTCCCGCGAGGACCGCAACCACCGCACCATGCTGGAGCCGCTGTTCGAGGACGGGCGGCTGGCGGGCACGTTCCTGCTGAGCATGCCGGGCCCGGCGGTCCCCGGGCTGTCGCGACCTAGCTGGCTGGGCTGGCTGCTGCGCTACGGGCTGTTCTTCTTCCTGCCGCTGGCGGTGATCGCCGCCGCCGGGGCCTGGATCATCGCCACCGGAGTCAACCGCTCGGTCACCCGCCTGCAGCGCGCCACCCGCAGGGTCGCCGACGGTGACCTGGACTTCAAGCTGCACGCGCGCGGCACGTCGGAGCTGGCGTCGCTGGCGCGATCGTTCGACGCCATGCGCGGCGCCCTCAAGGACGAGACCGAGCGCCGTTCGCGGCTGCTGGCCGCGGTGTCGCACGACGTGAAGACGCCGCTCACCGCGATCAAGGGCTACCTTGAGGCGATCGCCGACGGCCTGGCCGAGGACCGCGAGACCCGCGACCGCTACCTGGGGATCATCGCCGAGAAGGCCGACCTGCTGGGCGTGCGCGTCTCGGAGCTGATCGAGTACGTGCGGCTGTCGTCCAGCCAATGGAACATCGAGCCCGTGCCGACCGCGCTGGCCGCCTTCCATCGCGAGCTCTGCGCCGGCATCGCCGGCGACGCCGAGGTGCTGAAGCGCCGCCTGCTGCAGGATCTGCGCATTCCCGAGCGGTTGACCGCCCCCATGGACGGCCCGCTGCTGTCGCGCGCGTACGAGAACATCCTGGACAACGCCCTGCGCTTCACGCCGGAGGGCGGCACGGTGACCGTGTCGGCGTCGCTCGCCGAGAGCGGCGACATCGAGGCGCGCATCACCGACTCCGGCCCCGGCATCGCCGCGGAGGACCTTCCGCATCTGTTCGATCCGTTCTACCGCGGCACCGGCACCTCCGCCGGCTTCGGGCTGGGACTGTCGATCGCCCGCAGCATCACCGACGCGCACGGCTTCCGCCTCGACGTGGACGGCATGGCTTCGCCCGGAACGACGTTCTTGATCAGGATCCCCGCGCGGCTGATTTCGGCCGGCGCGGAGCATCACCGTATAATGCGCATGGAGGTGATCCCTACCGATGTGCAGCACGCTGCGGCGCGCCCGGAGCGCGCCACGGCTTCGAAGGATCTGCGCGCCGCACCATCGGCGGCCGATCTCGCCTCGACCCCCTCCGCGGGCCGCCGGTAAGGCCTCCGCGGATGACCCTTGTTGGAGGAATTCCATGAAGACTCGCACCCTGCTACCGGCTCTCGTCGCCCTGCTGGCAACGCTCGCGCTGCCCGCGGCCGCGGATGACGCGCTATCCATCACCGGAATGCTGACCACCGCCGAAGCGGCCAACCCGGCGCTGCAGTCGGCGGCGCTGACGCTGGAGAACGCCCGCGTCAGCTACGACCGCTCCATCGCCTCCTCGGACGCACGCCTGGACCAGATCAAGGCCGAGCTGCAGTGGGAACGCGGACAGCTCACCTTCCGTCAGGCAACCGTGCGCGAGCTGCTGTCACTGGCGGAGGCATACGTCCGACTGCAGCAGGCCAATGAGAACCTGAGCATGCTGGAAGAGCGCCTGCGCCTGGCGCAGCTCGACCTGCAGCAGGCGGCCGAGCGCGTCGAGATCGGCGCCGCCAGCCCCGTCACCGAGCTGCAGGCGCGGGTGGCGGCACTCAGTGCGGAGCTGAACCTGGCAGGCGCGCGCAACACGCGCCAGTTCACCACCCTGCCCGATCTGGCGAAGGCCACCGGCATCGACATGGCCGTGCTGGACGCGGCGACGCTCACCTCGCAGCCGCCCGCGCCGGCCGATCTGGGCATGCTGGAGTCCTTGCTGGCGACGACCGCTGAGCGCGTCGAGCACGACTTCGCTGCACGGCAACTCGAGATCGACGAGCTGGACCTGAAGTTGAAGTCCATGCAGAGCACCTCCCCCCTGGACCTGCAGACCGCCACCAACACCGTGGCCAGCAGCCGGGCCACCGTGGAGAGCACCGCCTCCGACCTGCAGCTCGCCACTGCCGGCGCCTATGCCAGCGCGCAGCAGGCGCTCGGGACCGTCACCCTGCGCGAGCTGCAACTGGAGCTGCAGGCGGAGAACACCCGGCGCACCCAGGAGCAGTTCGACGCCGGCCTGCTCACCGAATCCCAGCTCGCCTCCTCGCAGGCCGACCTGACAGGCGCGCAGGACACGCTGCGCGCTGCCCAGTGGGCCGCCTACTTCGCGTGGATCCGCCTGCACGACGCCGCCGGCACCGACGTGCTGGCGGTCTGGGAGGGCCGGTGAGCCGACGGGTCTGGCTGCCGGCGATCGCGGCGCTGGCCGTCGCGGCCGCTCCGGCAGCCGCCCAGGACGGGCTCGGCCTGATCGCGGCGGTTCAGGCCGCGCTCGCCTCGCACCCGTCGTTGATACAGGAGCGGGCCGCCCTGGAGTCGGCGGCGCTCTCGCTGCGCATGGCGGAAATCGAGCACGACAACGTGACCGTATCGTTGCGCGCCACCCCCGTCACCGGCGGCGTCAGCCTGTCCGCATGGGAAGACGGCCCCTTCGGCGACGTGTTCGACACCTTCGACGCCGACGCCAGCGGCACGCTGTCGGCGCAGGTGGACCTGCCCTGGGGGATGAGCATCGCAGGCTCCTATACCGCCGGCGTCGAGCTGGACGATCTGGACAGCCGCGGTTCCAGCGACGAGGAACGGTTCACGGACGCGCAGCGCCTGACGATCACGCAGGACCTGCTGCCGGCCGGCAAGCTGGCGCCGTCCGCCATCGCGCTGGCCGGCCGCCGTGACGACCTGCGCCTGGCCCGGCTGCGCCTTGCGAGCACGCAGAGCGACGTGGCGCAGCAGGTCGCCCAGACCTTCGTGGGCCTGACCGGGCGTGCGGCGGCGCTGGCCGTGGCCGAGGAGCGGCTGGCCATCGCCGAGCGCGAGCTGGCCAACACGCGGTCGCTCGTGGAGGAGCAGGCGGCCGACCGTATCGCGTTGCTGAGCGCCCGGATCACGGCGATCGAACGGCGCAACGCGGTCGCCGACGCGCGCGCGTCGCTGGCGCTCGATGTCGCGGCGTTCTTCTCCGACCTCGATCTCCCGGAGGCGCCGCTGGTCGCTCCGGAGGTCGACGCCGACGCCCTGCGCCGAGCGGCGCACGACCTGGTGGAGGCGTCCGCGGGGATGGCCGACCCGGACGGCGCGCTGGCGGTGCTGGAAGCGCGGGCGCGCCTCGACGCGGCGCGGCTGCAGTTGGCCCAGGCAAGGCGCGGCTCGCTGCCGTCGCTGTCCCTGAGCCTGGACTACACCAAGGGCTCGGGCGCGCCGGGGCTGGGCGGCCTGAGCGTCTCCCTGACCGGCAGCTACACGCTGTACGACGGCGGCAAGCAGGCCATCGCGGTGCAACAGGCGGAGGCGCAGGCGGACTCCGCTCAGCGGGCGCTGGTGTCCGCGCAGAGCACGGCGGCGGCGGGTCTGCAGCGGGCGCGGCTCGATCTGCAGCGCGCCATCGCGGACGAGGAGCTGGCCGCGCTGCGCTGGGAACGCGCCCGCCTGCAGGCCGACCAGGCGGCCCGCCGGCACCGCCCCCGGGCACCCCGCGGCAACGCGCTTGCCGCTGCGGGGCTCCCGCCGGCG
>JAPOQV010000466.1 GCA_026710565.1 Spirochaetaceae bacterium
CGCCGACGACCTGCCGCCGCCCGCACCACCGCGCGCCGTCAGCCTTGCCCCGGCCGCCGAGGCGCCGCCCGCCAGCAACGACGCGATCGCCGCGTACACCGCCCACCAGGAGCGCGAGCTCGCCGCCTGCGCCACGAAGCAGGACGTCGCGAAGTGGTGGGCGTCGACCGGTGATGACCGCGACCAGACCGGCGCCAACGACGCGCACCGGATGGCCTGGAAGTCGAGCATGCAGCGCCGCAAGGCCGATCTGCCCGACGCGGAGGGCTGAGCATGTCCTCCTGGTCCCCTCAGCAGGACGCGGCCATCCGCGACGTTCAGGCGTGGCTCAAGGATCCGAGCGCGCCGCAGGTGTTCCGGCTCTTCGGCTTTGCCGGAACCGGGAAGACGACGCTGGCCCGGGAACTGGCCGGCGACGTGCGGGGCAAGGTGCTCTTCGGCGCCTTCACCGGGAAGGCCGCGCTGGTGCTGCGCAAGAAGGGCTGCACCAACGCCTCGACCATCCACTCCATGATCTACAAGCTGGACGAGGAGGACGAGCAGCGCTGGCAGCCGAAGTTCATCCTCAACCCGCTCTCGGTTGTGAAGGGCGCCAAGCTCGTCGTGATCGACGAGTGCTCCATGGTCGGCGAGGAGCTCGCCCGGGACCTGCTGTCGTTCGGTGTGAAGGTGCTGGTGCTGGGCGATCCAGCGCAGCTCCCGCCGGTGAAGGACGCTGGCTTCTTCACGAACCATGCGCCCGATGTGATGCTCACGGAGGTGCACCGGCAGGCTGCCGAGAACCCAATCATCCGCATGTCGATGGACATCCGGCAGGGCAAGCGGCTGCAGCACGGCCAGTATGGCGACAGCCGGGTGATTAGCGCCGACGGGCTCGGGCGGAAAGCCGTGCTCAACGCCGGCATCGTGCTGGCCGGCCGCAACGCCACGCGCCGAGAGCTGAACGCCAAAATACGCGCGCTCCACGGCTACGACAGCGCGCACCCGCTACCCGGCGAGCGCCTCGTCTGCCTCCGGAACAACAAGGACAAGAAGCTCCTCAACGGCGGCCTCTGGGGCGTTCATTCCGTCCAGAAGATCAAGGAAGTCGGCGTCGAGCTGCTGGTCACGTCCGACGACACGCCGGAGACCACACCGACCGAGATCTACGTCCGCCACGAGTATTTCGCTGGCGTCGAGGAGCTGCTCTCATGGGAGCAGCGCAAGTTCACGGACGAGTTCACCTTCGGCTACTGCCTGACCGTTCATAAGAGCCAGGGCTCGCAGTGGGACGATGTGATCGTCTTCGACGAGAGCTCGACGTTCCGTGAGGATGCCAAGCGCTGGCTCTACACAGGCGTCACCCGGGCCGCCGAGCGTGTGACGGTGGTCGCATGACCCGCCGCGCCGCTCCCGCGATCATCATGCGCGTCGAGGCGCGCGGGCCGGTCCCCGCGTCCGGCAACGACGCCGAGGACTACGGCCGGCTGAAGATCGGGTCGTTCGTCGAGGTGCGCCCGTACCGCGGCGAGCCCAGCAAGGCGCTGGCTGCTTGGTGGCTCCTCTGCGGCCGCACCGCCGAGGCGCTCGACGACACCCACACGAAGCACTCGATCTCGAACCGGATCCTGCTCGACCTGAACATGGTGGAGACCGTGGTGCTGATCGGCGGCGAGCACCGCATTCCGATGAGCCTCACCGACTTCGACGAGGAGCAGCTCTGGCGGCTGGTCGAGGCCGGCAAGAACTACGTCGAGAACGTGCTGATCCCGAACGTCGACATCGACGCGCTGATGAAGAGCCGGAGGTCCGCATGAGCGCGACCTGCCTCATCACAGCGGCCGCGATCACGCTGGCGAACATCCTGATCATCGACGGCCTGCTCGGCATCGCCGACATCGGCCACCGCGAGGCAGCCTGCGGGCGCTGCATCCTCACCCGGTCCGTCGAGGTGAGCGGCGGCGTCTTCATGGCGACCGGCATCCTGGCTGTGCTGGGGGGCTTCTTGTGAAGGCAGAGCCTCGCCGTACGCCGCCGCTGTCCGTGAAGCTGGAGGCCGCCCTCAATCAGCTCGAGGCGGCCATGCGCAAGCTCGGGATGATCCCGGTCGAGTGCACCGTCCCGGAATGGCAGTTCGACCACGACCCGGCCCTCGGCCTGCGCGCTGTCGACGACAATGGCACGCACCGGCCGCACCAGCACGACGTCCGTTTTCTCGTGTGGCGGCCGCGCGTCGAGCACGCGGTGAAGACCACCGGGCGCCGGGGCGAATCCGATCTGAGCCTTCGCGATGGCGACCAGGCGAAGATCGCCAAGGTGAAGCGCCGCGACCGGAAGCGCGCCGCCGAGCAGGCTGAGGCGTCCGCGCCCGCCAGCCCTCCGAAGCCGGCCAAGCCCAAGCGCTCTATGCGCGGACGGCCGGACAAAAAGCTCTCGCCCTGCCGACAGCCGTCGAAGCTGGCCGGGCTCCCCCGCAACACCTTCACGGAGCGCGCCCGATGAGCGTCGAACCCTTGGCCGTGCCCGGCCCGAAGACCTGCACCGACCTCGACGTCCGCATCGGGGATCGCGTTCGGATCGCCCGGCAGCGTGCCCGCCTGACCCAATCGGCCCTGGCCGCCGCGCTGAACATCTCGTTCCAGCAGATCCAGAAGTACGAGAAGGGCCGGAACCGGTTCTCCGCCAGCAGCCTCCAGCGCGTGGCCGATCTCCTCGGCGTCCCGGTGGCGTCCTTCTACGACGAGCCGGGCCCGGTCCGGGTGCCGCCTCCGCTCTCTGTCGCCGAAGCCCGCGCCGCCCAGCGTGCCGCCACCGAGGCGCTTGAGGAAGCCGTGCGCCGCGAGGCCGCTGCGATGCAGGTGGCGGCATGACTGTCCGCACTCTTCCGCACAGCAGCGGCCAGGCGGGGTCAGGCTGCGCGAGCGTCCTGCGCCACCTGCAGGTCGAGCCAGAGGTCGAGACCGAGCGGGCCCTGCTTGCGCAGCGCGACACGGGCGCGCCGGACCTCGCCGGCACGGACGAAGGTCAGGTGTTCCGGGATGCCGCCAGCAGTGATCACGCGCACGTGGGCGGTCGCGTCCGTAGACGAGATCACTGTGCACGGCACGTCGAAGCTGCCGAGACGGATCATGGCCGTCGGGTGCGTGGACGCCTGGGTGAAGTGCTTGTTGGCCATGCTGCGCGTGTCCTTTGTGCGGAGGCCGTCAGCGTAGGCGTTTCAGGCGTTCCGGTCCGTTGCAGTGCAGCAACGGCCTCAGCGGTTGCGGTGGCGAGATCATGACCGCCCCCAACGATCCTCCCGCTCTCCCCGCCACCGATGCCCTGGCCGCCGTGAAGGCGGGTGAGGACGAGAATGGGAGGGCGGCGTGAGCGAGAAGCCCTCCTACGACCGTGGCGATTGGGTCGGCGGTCTCGCCGAGTGGATCGATGGCGACACGGCATACCTGTCGGTCGCCTTCACCTGGAAGCTCGACGACGCCTATCAGCGGGCGATCTTCCTTCGCGCGCAGGGCTACCGCGTCCGCGCGGGCGGACCCGGCATCTTCACCCGCAAGCACTACCTCGCGGACGTGGCTGAGATTGGCGGCGCGCTGCCCGGCGGCGAGGCGCTGATCCGGCACAACCCGATGGCGACGATCGCGAGCCGCGGCTGCCCGGTCGGCTGCTGGTTCTGCATCGTGCCGAAGATGGAGGGGAAGGAGTTCACCGAGCTGCCGGACTTCCCGGTCCGGCCGGTGCTCTGCGACAACAACCTGTCGGCCCTGTCGCCGGCCTTCCAGCAGCACATCGTCGACCGTTATCGCGCGACCGGCGTGCCGCTCCTCAACGCCAACAGCGGGTTCGAGCCGGCCACCTTCGACGACGAGGTGTTCTCCCGGTGGCGGCCGATCAACCGCGGGCCGTGGCGGTTCGGCTTCGACGAGACCACCGAGGGCGCCGCTGTCGAGCGCGCCTTCCGGGTGCTGAAGGGCGTCTCAGCGCGCCGGAAGCAGGTCTACACGATGATCGGCCACGAGCCGTTCGAGGTCTGCATGGAGCGGCTCCGGCGCGTGATCGCATGGGGCGGCGAGCCCTACGCGCAGCCCTTCATCAAGCTAAACGCGCTCTCGAAGACGCCAGCCATCCGGCACGACTGGTCGCCGGTGCTCCTCGCCCGCGTCCAGCGATGGGTGAACCGGCGCGTGTGGCGGGGCGTGCCCTTCGAGCAGTACCGGGCGTCCCCCAAGACGAGCCAGGAGACAGCCCCTCCCGCGCACATGCAGCTGGGCACGCGAG
>JAPOQV010000467.1 GCA_026710565.1 Spirochaetaceae bacterium
AAAGGACCGGCTGTGCATCAGCGGTCGGGGTGGGGCGCCGCGGCGGCCCGCGCCGGCCCGGGCATCGCCGTGCGAGGCCCGGGTGGCGCGGTCGGCGGCGCGAGTGTCGAGGGCGCGATCAGCCGCCCATGCCGGGCGCCGGCACCGGCGCCACCAGTCCGGCCGCCTTGTCCTCCTCGTAGGCGGTCTGCACGTTGGCCAGGAACTCGTCCACGGTCAGCTCGCCCAGCCAGACCGAGTCGATGTCGAAGAAGGCCGTCTGCGTGGCCGGCGGGAAGAAGGTCGAGGGCGAATAGCCGAAGTTGCCGGCGTTCACGGCCGAGATGGCATCCTGGATGGCGCTCAGGAAGCCGTGCGACAGGCCGCTGAAGTCGTCCAGGTCGATGTCGAGCTGGCTGATCGGGACGCCCCAGTAGCCGGGCCATCCCTCGGTCATGCCGACCAGGAACTCCTGGGTCATCATGCGATCGATGATCTCGCCCACGGCGTCCTGCACCTCCGGCGGGGAGTAGGCGTTGATCGACAGCGATGCGGTGGTGCCGAGCAGGAAGATCGGCGACGGCAGCCCCTCGCGGCTCGGCAGCGGGAAGAAGCCCAGCTCGTCCAGGTTGCCGTACTCCTCGGAGTAGAAGCTGGTGGCGAACTGGAACACCAGCGACGGGCCGAAGAAGAACGGCGCGTCGTTCGACGACAGCAGCGACACCGCGTCCAGGAAGTTGAGGTTGAAGTAGTCCTCGCCCGCAAGGTAGTCGGCCTGGAACCACTCCGTGCTCTTCTGCATCGCCTCCGCGATCGCCGCGTCCGTCCAGGGGATGGCGCCGGTGATCGCGTCGTAGGTTGCCTGCGGCCCCGCCCAGTGGGTGAGGAAGAGCTGCGTGTAGTTCTCGTTGACCGGGCGCCAGCCCTTGTTGCCGGTCACCGACGCGTAGAGGCCCTGCTCCAGCGCGTCATCCATGATGGCTTCCAGCTCCTCGAAGGTGGTGGGGATCTCCCAGCCATGCTCCTCGAACAGGACCTTGTTGTAGAAGACGCCCATGGTGTTCAGCGAGTTGGGCAGCGCGTACAGGTCGCCGTCGACCGTGCCCGACTCGTAGATCGGCGTGAGGATGCGGTCGCGCCAGCCGTACTTCTCGGAGTAGGGCTCCATCGAGGCCAGGTGGCCGGCGGCGGCGAACGGGCGCACGAAGGCGGGACCGGAGCCGTAGACGAGGTCGGGACCGCCCCCGGCGGGCAGCACCGAGGCGATGACCGAGTCCACGTCGTTGCGGAACTCCATCACCAGCTCGAACTGGTCCTGCGACTCGTTGTAGGGATCGACCAGCACGGCCTTGATCACGTCCTGCAGGTGCGGGCCGGCGCCCCACATCCAGAACTGTATCTGCGTCCGTTCCTGCGCCGCGAGCGGCGCTGCGGCCAGCAGACCGATCGCGAGCACGAGCATCAGACTTCTTGCGAAAGGAGAGCGTTTCACCAGTACCTCCTGGGTATTTCTCATGGGGCGTACATCTACACGACACACCGTCCGGACGCAACCGGCCGGCGCGCCGCGCACCGCCCCGGGCCCCCTCATCCGGCCAGCAGCATCTCGACGATGAACCGCCGCAGGCCGGGAAAGTCCGCGTCGCGGGCGGCCAGCACCTGCGGGAGGTGCTGCCAGCGGAAGTTCTGGCGAACGTCGACCACCGTCTGCCCGCGCGTCAGTCCGTCGCGGGTCTCCACATCGCAGTGCAGAGCGACCGTGTCGATGAGCTCCGGCCGCGCGGCTGCCGCGATCGCGCACGAATCGATCAGCACGCAGTAGCTGCCGAAGCCGCGCCCGGTGACGAAGTCCAGCATGCCGGCGGCGAGGCGCGCCTCGGCGCGGCCGGAGGCACGCAGCGCCTGACCGTCCGCCTCGGTGAGGCGCAGGTCCCGATGCGTGGCCACGTCCAGCCCGACCGCGACCACGTCGAAGCCGCCGTGCAGGACCAGCCGAGCCGCCTCGGGATCGACGTAGAAGTTCCACTCGCTCATCGGGTTGTCGCCGGTCGCGTTGAGGGCAGCCTCGCGCTGCAGCCCGAAGGCGCCGCCCAGGACGACCAGGCGGTCGACGAGCTCCGGCAGCCGCGGCTCCATGTGCAGCGCCAGCGCGATGTTGGTCAGCGGCCCGAGCGTCACCACCGTGAGCGGATCGCCGTCCCGCGCGTGCCGGCGGGCCTGCTCGACGAGCACGCTGGGCGCGTAGGCCGGCTCGGTCGGCACCGCCGCCGGCAGCAGGCCGGTCTCTCCGAGGCCGTCCGCGCCATGCGAGAATGGGTCATGCGCGAGCTCCCGCACCAAGGCCCGCGGCCCACCCCGTCCCGTGGGGATGCCCGGTTCGCCGCCCGGCGAGCCCGGTTCGCCGGCCTCCCGCGCGCCCATCAGTTGCAGAACCGTGTGGATGTTCCCGTAGCAGCGGGCGGCCGGCAGGTTGCCGGAGACGCTGGTGATGCCGCACACGCGGACGGCCGGGCTTTTCAGCGCAACGATGAGCGCGAGCGCATCGTCCATGCCCGGGTCGCAGTCGATGAACAGAGGGGTGGAGGTACTCTCCCCGGTCGCTGAACCGCTCGTGATGGCTGACCCCTCGCTACCCTGCGCAACGCTAATGCCTCATACGGCACGAAGCAAATCTGCCTCCGGTCCGGCGCTCCCGTGACGGGCATGGACTACGTCGTCCTCTCCCATGTGATCGTGGACGACCTGCGCTTCCCGTCGGGGGCCGAGCGGCGCGGCGTGCTCGGCGGCGCCGGCAGCTACGCCGCCGCCGGCCTGCGCCTTGCGGCCGATCGGGTCGGCATCGCCTGCGGCGTGGGCGAGGACTTCCCCGCCTCGGAGCACGCGACGTGGTTTCGCGCTAACGGCATCGACACCGCGGGCCTCCAGGGGCGCGGCCCGCGCACGCCGCGCAGCGCGGTCGTCTACCACGTCGAGGACGCGCGCACGGAGACGCCGCTGCTCGGCCCCGCGCACTTCGCGCGGATGACACCGATGATCGAGCGTCTGCCCGCGCCCTACCGCAACGCGCGTGGCTACTACATCTTCCGCGACCATGAAGCAGGCTTCTGGCAGGAGGCTGCGGCGCTGCGTGCCACCTCCGGCGCCGTCGTGCTCTGGGAGCTGCACGCGGCAGCCACGGAACCGGCCCGTTGGCCGGAGGTCGCCGCCCGGCTCGCCTGCGTCGACGTGGTCTCGCTGAACCTCGCCGAGGGGCGCCGCCTGTGCGGCCGGCACGACCCGCGCGAGATCGTCCGGCGCCTGCTGGACGCCGGCGCCGGCGGGGTCGCCTTGCGGTTGGGCGCGGACGGCGCGCTGCTCGGTCGCCCGCCGTCGGAGTGCTGGCACGTGCCGGCCTGGCCCGCCGCGGTGGTCGACGTCACCGGCGCCGGCAACGCCTTCGGCGGAGCGCTGCTGGCCGGGCTCGGAGCGGGACAGGACTGGCCGGAGAGCGGCTGCGGCGCCGCGGCGGCCGCCTCGCTGATGCTGGAGCAGCACGGCCCGCCGGAGCGGCTGAATCACGGCGAGTGGAGCCGGCGGCGCGACCTGCTGCTTGCCCGCGTCCGTTCGGCGGCGCCGGCGGGAGCGACCGCATGAGCGCCCCGGCGCGTCCGGCGGACAACCCCATGCGGGCGCAGGTGTTCAGCCTGCCGGAGCTCCTGGCGTCGCAACATGACGCGCTGGAGACGGCCACGCGCTCGCTGCTTCCCACGCCCACCATCTTCGCCGTGCGGGAGGTCATCCTCACCGGCTGCGGCGACTCGCACGTCGCCGGCGAGCTGGCGGCGGAGCCCTGGATGCGGCTCACGGGCATCCCCTGCCGGCCGCTTCCCGCCATGCAGGCGGCGCGCTACGAGACCGAGAGATCGGAAGAGCGGCGTGGAGGGGACGAGGGTAGATGTCGGG
>JAPOQV010000468.1 GCA_026710565.1 Spirochaetaceae bacterium
CCGTGGTGCCTGCGCGCCGGCAACGGCCGCGGCGGCAGGCCCGCCCCGCCCGGTCGCCCGGGGCGGGACCGGCCGCCGGCTGGGCGCCGCCCGCGAGCCCGCGGCCCCCCCCCGCTGCTCCGGTTTCTGGCCACCCGCCTGGCGTCGATGGTGGCCCTCCTGCTGCTGCTGGGCATGGCCGTGTTCGCTCTGATGAAGCTGGCGCCGGGCGACATGGTCGAGAACTACGTCCGGAGCCAGATGCTGATCTCCTCCGACCGCCAGGTGGACAACGTCTACACCGACGAGCAGATCGCCGCCGCCAAGGCCCGCCTGGGTCTGGACCTGCCGTTCTACGCCCAGTACGCCCGCTGGCTCTACCAGGTGGTGGTGGAGCGCGACCTGGGGCGGTCGCTGATCTCGCGCGCGCCGATCCTGTTCCTGGTCCGATCGCGGCTGATCAACTCCCTGATCCTCAACCTGATCGAGCTGGTGTTCATCACCGTGCTGTCGTTCGCGGCCGCTCTCTACTTCTCTTCCAAGACCGGCACCCGCACGGACCTGGCGGCGACCTTCGTGGCGCTGGTCCTGCACGCCTTCCCCGCCATTCTGCTCCTCATCCTGCTGCAGCTCTTCGCGTTCGTGAGCGGCTGGTTCCCGATCACGGCCTACCCCGACTTCCCGTTCCGGGAGGCGCCGCTGCGCTTCTCCTTCAGCTACGTGCACCACATCGCCATGCCGCTGCTGGCGGCGTTCCTGGGCGGCGTCGGCGGCACCATGCGCTACGTCCGCGCCACCATGCTGGACCAGCTCGGCCAGCCGTACGTGACCGCGCTGCGCTCGCGCGGCGTCAGCGAGCGGCGCGTGTTCGTCGTGCACGCGTTCCGCAACACCCTCAATCCCTACATCACCAGCAGCGCCGACCTGTTCGCGTCGCTGATCTCGGGGTCGCTGATCCTGGAGATCATCTTCTCCTATCCCGGCATCGGCCGGTTGCTGTACGAGGCGGTGCGCCAGGAAGACATCAACCTGGTGCTGGCCGTGATCATGTTCACCAGCTTCCTGATCCTGCTGGGGATGATCGCCGCCGACGTGCTGCTGGCGGTGGTCGATCCGCGCATCCGCTTCTCCGGCAGCCAGGATGATTGAGTCGGTGCCGACGCACAGGCGGCGCAGCGCCTTCGTGCAGCGGCTGCGCGCGCGGCCGGTGGCCGCCGCCGCGGTGGTGATGCTGATCCTGCTGTATGGGGCGATGCTGTTCGCGGAGTTCCTGGCGCCCTACGAGCCCACCACGACGTTCCGGTTCCACACCCACCACCGGCCCTCGATCGACTGGTACTCGCCCGAGCTGGGCTTCGGCCCGCAGGTGCAGCGCCGCGCGCTGGTGGACGACGTGACCCGGCGCTATGCGCGCATCCGCGGCGAGCACTACCGCGTACGGCTGCTGGTGCCGGGACCGGAGTACCGGCTGTTGGGACTGCTGCCGATGCGCGTGCACCTGTTCGGCACCGTCGCGCCGTACGTGGACGAGCATGACGGCGGCGAGCTGTGGCGGACCGGCCGGCAGGCCTACCCCGTGTTCCTGCTGGGCTCCGACCACCTGGGCCGCGACATCCTGTCGCGCATGCTCTACGGCTCGCGCATCTCCCTGACCGTCGGCTTCATCGCCATTTCCATCTCGCTGACGCTGGCGATCGTCCTGGGCGGGCTGGCCGGCTACTACGGCGGCGCCACCGACTGGATCATCATGCGCCTCTCCGAGTTCTTCATCCTCATCCCCGGGCTCTACATGATCCTGTTCCTGCGCTCCGTGCTGTCCTACAAGATGGACTCCGGGCAGTCGTTCGTCGTCATCACCCTGATCCTGGCGTTCGTGGGCTGGCCCGGCACCGCGCGGCTGATACGCGGCATGGTGCTCAGCATCAAGACCGAGGACTTCGTGGCCGCGGCCCGGCTGCAGGGCATCCCGCCGCTGGTGATCGTCGTCAGGCAGATCATCCCGCAGATGGCGTCGATCCTGATCGTGAGCGTCGCCCTGGGCATCCCCGGCTTCATCCTGGCGGAGACGGCGCTCTCCTACCTCGCGTTGGGAATCTCCGATCCGGCGGTGAGCTGGGGCTCCATGCTGGACCGCAACGTCACCTCCCTGGGCAACCTGCGCAGCTTTCCGTGGTTCCTCTACCCCGGTCTGGCGCTGCTGATCACCACGCTGTCGTTCAGCTTCCTGGGCGACCTGCTGCGCGACGTGCTGGACCCCTACCACCGGGAGCCGGCGCGTGGCTGACCGCGCGGGATCTCCGTCCTACGAGCCGCCGCTGTGCGAGGCGGCCGGGCTGACCGTGACCTTCGCCACCGACCGCGGCCCGCTGCAGGCGGTGCGCGGCGTCGACCTGGCGATCCATGCCGGCGCGGTCCTGGGAGTGGTCGGCGAGAGCGGCTCCGGCAAGAGCGTCACCGCGCTGGCCCTGGTGCGCCTGCTGCCGCCGCACGCCCGCTCCGCGGCCGGCCGGCTGCGCTTCCGCGGCGAGGACGTGACCGCCATGCGCCCGGCGGACCTGCGGCGCCTGCGCGGCGGCCACGTGGGGATGGTCTTCCAGGAGCCGGCGCGTTCGTTCGACCCGATCTACTCCATCGACCGCTCGCTGGCCGAGACACTGCGCGCCCACGCCCCGGACCTGCAGGACGAGGCGGTGCGCGACCGGTCGGTCCGGCTCCTGGAAGAGGTGGGGATCGCGGAGGCGGCGCGCCGGCTCGGCAGCTTCCCGCACCAGTTCTCCGGCGGCATGCTGCAGCGGGTGATGATCGCCCACGCGCTGGCCGCAGGTCCCGAGCTGCTGATCGCCGACGAGCCCACCACCGCGCTGGACGTGACCGTGCAGGCGCAGGTGGTCGAGCTCCTGCTGCGGCTGCGCGCCGCGCGCGGGCTGGCGATCCTGTTCATCAGCCACGACCTGGCGCTGGTCAGCCAGGTGGCCGACCGCATCCTGGTGATGTACGGCGGCCTGGTGATGGAGCAGGGGCCGGCGGCGCTGGTGATGAGCGAGCCGCGCCATCCCTATACCCGGGCGCTGCTGGAGGCCCACCTGGAGCTGGGCGTGCACTACACCGACCGGCCGCTACGCACTATCCCCGGCACCGTGCCCGATCCGCTGCACCCGGAGCAGGGCTGCCCGTTCGCCCCGCGCTGCGCCCTGGCCGAGGCGCGCTGCGCCCACGCC
>JAPOQV010000469.1 GCA_026710565.1 Spirochaetaceae bacterium
AGCGTGGGCGCAAGGCCGTGATTGCGCAAGGGGGTGCCCGTCAGGACGGCTTGAGGTCTCGGCGGCCGACGACGCTGCAGATCGGGCAATCGGCCGGCCGGTGGCGGCGTGCCGGGCAGTGGGTGCGGCCGAAGATGATGATCTGCAGGTGCAGGCGGCTCCAGAGCCGCTGCGGGAAGGTGCGCTTCAGGTCGCGCTCGGTGCGCGCCACGCCGCGGCCCGGGGAGAGCCCCCAGCGGTACGCCAGGCGGTGGATGTGGGTGTCCACCGGGAAGGCGTCCGCCCCGAACGCCTGCGCCAGCACGACCTGCGCGGTCTTGGGCCCCACGCCCGGAAGCGCTTCCAGCTCCTCCTGCGTGCGCGGGACATCACCGCCGTGGCGTTCGAGCAGGATGCCGGAGGTCTGGCTGATGCTGCGCGCCTTGCTCGGCGCCAGCCCGCACGGCCGGATGATGTCTTCGATGGTGGCGACCGGCAGCGCGGCCATCGCCGCGGGCGTGGAGGCGAGTGCGAACAGCCCGGGGGTGATCTGGTTCACCTTGGCATCGGTGCTCTGGCCCGACAGGATCACCGCCACCAGGAGCGTGAACGGATCCCGGTGGCGGAGCGGGATCGGCACGTCGCCGATCAGCTCGTCGAGCGCCTCGACGATGAAGGCGGCCTTGGCGGTGCGGCTGCGCCGGTCGACGGCCGGGGCGGGCGCCGGGAGGTCAGTCGGCGGCATTCGCCCGATGCACGCTCAGGGTCGCTCTGGTCATCGCGCCGGGTGGACTATAGCATCGCCCGCACGGCAGGGAGGCGAGGAATGGAGGCGGCGACGCTGGGCGGCGGATGTTTCTGGTGCGTGGAGGCGGTCTACCAGCGCATCTCCGGAGTGCGGCGGGTGATGTCCGGGTACGCCGGGGGCAAGCAGCGCGATCCCACCTACGAGTCGGTGTGCTCGGGCCGCAGCGGCCACGCCGAGGTGGTGCAGATCGAGTTCGACGAGAACACGCTGTCCTACGCCGACGTCCTTGCGGTGTTCTGGAAGGCGCACGACCCGACGACCCTCAACCGCCAGGGGGCCGACGTGGGAACGCAGTACCGGTCGATCATCTGCTACCACGACGACCGCCAGCGGGCGGTCGCCGTGCGCTCCATGGAGCAGGCGGGCGAGCGGTTCCGCAAGCCGATCGTCACCGAGATCGTGCCCCTGGAGGCGTTCTACCCGGCCGAGCGCTACCACCAGAACTACTACAACCAGAACCGCCGCGCCGGCTACTGCCGCGTCGTCATCGCCCCCAAGCTCAGCAAGCTGGGTATGCCGTCGTAAGGAAAGAAGGACGGCGAGCACCGGAGCGCCCGCCGTCCTGTCAGGTAGCCGAGCCGGCATGAGCCGGCTCAGTGCGCCTCGGAGCCGATCAGCTCGTCGGCATCGCCAGCGTTCCGTTGAGGATGGTCTCCACCAGCGGAGCCTTCTGCAGCTCGTCGATGACTTCCTGGCCGCCGTTGGCCAGCCACTGCTCGACGAACCCGGGCCATTCGGCGTCGATGTCGATCGAGCTGTCCGTCACCCACTTCCACCAGGTCTCCTCGCGGAAGGTCTGCAGGTTGCCGCCGTAGCGGGCCCAGAGCTTGACGTACTCGGTGCGGTTGAAGATGTCCTCGCGGTGGTCGCGCACGGCGATCTCCATCGGGTACGGCTCGCGCAGCATCATGGCCCAGTTGAAGCCCTGCGCCGAGTTGATGGTCGCCCCACCGGCGGCCTCGATCGGGATCCCGGGCTTCATCTGCGGGCACTGCCAGAACAGGTCGTGCCAGCTATAGGCGGTGTAGACCAGGCTGGTGCCGTTGCTGTGCCGCTCCAGGGTGGGGGTGCCCACCAACTGGGCGACGCTGCAGTCACCGGGAGTGCCCAGCCAGGCGTAGTTCTGGTCTTCGGCAAACGGGCCGCCGACCCCATAACCGACGGCGAGCACACCCTCCGGGTCGTGATTTATGTAGTCGTACATCTGCAGGATGCGGGCCAGCTTCTCGTCGGAGACACCGGTCTTGACGCTGAAGCCCTCGTGCGGATTGAGCACCGTGGAGCGGTTGTCCCACTGGCAGCGCATCTCACCGGTGGGGCCGTACGCGGGCAGCGTGGTCACGAAACGCGCGTCGGGCACGGCGTCCGCACGGATGATGGTGCAGTCGTCGTTGCCGCCCGTGAACGCCGCCAGGCCGCACGGACCGCGCGCCCACATGCCGACCAGCCCGGCACGAACCTGCTGGCGCCACTCGTTGCGGCCGACCGCCGGCAGCGCCGGGTCAAGGATGCCGTCGGCGAACCAGCGCTGCAGGATCTTGAGCGCCTCGCGCGACTGGCTGGCGATGTCGACCTTGACGGTCAGCCCGGTCTCGATGTCCAGGTAGTTGTCGACGTCGTTGAGGCCGTAGGCCCAGAACGGGACCGCCGGTCCCGAGTGGTACAGCCACTCGCGTCCCTGGAACCCGCCGTGATCGCCGATGGTCCCGTACGGGATCTCGTCACGCTGGCCGTTGCCGTTGAAGTCGGCGTCGCGGAAGCCGTACATGGCGGCCTCCATCTCGTCCCAGTCCAGGTGTCCGGCCCACCAGAAGAAGGTGTCCGGCGCCGTCGGCTCGCCCAGGTCGACGAACTCCCCGGCGCGGTCCCAACCCGGCGCCTTGGGGTCCAGCTCGGTGGGGTTGATGCCGATCTGCTCCAGCCAATCCAGGCGCATGATCACGGTCGCGTCGCAGTGGTGCTGATAGTGCTCCCCGCGCGGGATGTTCATGTACTCGTCGGTGGTCCCCGGCGCCAGGCTCACGCCCCAGGCCAGCGGCCCCTGCTGGTTCCGGTAGGCGGAGTGCAGCGGCGCGTAGGTCTCGATCATTTCGCGCGGGATGTTGCGGAAGGCGCCCTTGTGGTACCAGTCGACCATGTCGATCCAGGTGTAGAACGCTTCCGGATACTCGCCCGAGGACATGAAGAGCTGCTTGGCTTCCTCGTCCGAGCGTGACACGCCCTTGGTCACGATGGTGACGTTGAACTTGTCCTCCAGGAATTCCTGAATGGCGTTGCCCTCTTCGGCCAGGTCCGAGGTCAGGCCGCCCCACGAGATGGTCATGTGCTCGTCGGTGGTGAACGAGAGCCGGTCGGTCTGGCCCTCCGCGAATGCCCAGCCCGCTGTCAGGAGCAGTCCGAGCGCGATGGCGAGAGACTTTCGTTGCATGTCTTCTCCTTGTTGATCGTGCGTTGCACGTGATCGGTCATCCCCGACGGCGGCCCGGGCCGGGTCCGGTGTGCACGGTTAACAGTAACGGCGCGCGAACCTTCCAAGGTGACCGCGCCTCATCCTTTCAACGATCCCAGCATCACCCCCTTGGCGAAGTACTTCTGTATGAACGGGTAGATGAAGATGATCGGCCCGATTGTAATGACGATGGTGGCCGCCTGCACCGCCTCCGGCGGGAACGGCTCGTTGTGGATGCCGGCCAGCCCCAACTGCTCCCCCCCGTCCTGCCCGCCCCCCACCCTCAGGGCGGGCGGCGCGGCGGCGG
>JAPOQV010000470.1 GCA_026710565.1 Spirochaetaceae bacterium
GGCCGCCGTGCACGGCACGCTGCACGGGCAGGCCAGCACGCTGGTCGCCGAGCTGCTGCGCGCGGTGGGGCGTCCCGAGCGCGCGCGGGGGGTGGTCGAAGAGTACCTGCGCTCGCGCCGCCCGCTGCACGGCTTCGGCCACCGGGTCTACCGCACGCGCGATCCGCGCGCCGTGGCGCTGCTCGCACACCTGCACGCGGCGGCGCCCGGACACCCGGCGCTGGACTTGGCGGATGCGCTGGACGGTGCCGTGCGCGACCTCCTGGTCGACTCGCCCATGAACGTCGACATGGCGCTGGCCGTGCTGGCCGCCGTGCTCGGCCTGCCCGCCGGCGCGTCGGAGACGCTGTTCATCGTCGCCCGCACCGCCGGCTGGCTCGCGCATGCGCTGGAGCAGTATCGGGAGGGCAGCCTGATGCGGCCTCGCGCCCGCTACGTCGGGCCGGACCCGAAGGAGCGCGAAGACGACGCCCGCGAGTTGTGATGCACAGTAGGCGCATGGCCGCGACGGAACGAGACGCAGCGCAGATCCCGGATCGCGCCGAAGGGTTTCGGGTGGGTCACGCCCGGCATGCGGCCGCGCCGACCGGCTGCACCGTCATCCTCTGCCCGGAAGGCACCGTCGCCGGCGTGGACGTGCGCGGTCCGGCCCCGGGCTCACGGGAGACGGCGCTGCTGGCCGTCGACAAGCCGATCGCGCGACTGGACGGGTTGCTGTTCACGGGCGGCAGCGCCTTCGGGCTGGCCGCCGCCGACGGCGTGATGCGCTATCTGGCCGAGCGCGGCGTCGGCCACCCCACGCCGGTCAGGCCGATCCCGATCGTCGCCGCCAGCGTCATCTACGATCTGGGGGTCGCGGGCGGCTCCGTCCACCCGGACGCGGAACTCGGCTACGCCGCGTGCCGGGCGGCGCGCCCGCTGCCGCCGACGGCACAGGGCACGGCCGGCGCGGGTACCGGCGCCACCGTCGGCAAGTGGGGCGGCCGCACGTTGATGATGAAAGGCGGCGTCGGCTACGCCGAGCGGGACGCCGAGGGCGTCCTGGTCGCCGCCCTGGCGGTGGTGAACTCGGTCGGCGACGTGCTCGGCGAGGACGGGCGGGTGCTGGCCGGCGCGCGTGACGAGGACGGCTGGCTCGCGGACCGGACGCCGGAGCGCTGGCTGCCGCAGTCGGCGCAGTTTCCCGTCAAGGGGACCAACACGACCCTGGTGGCGGTGCTCACCGAAGCGGCCATGAGCAAGCCGGAGGCAGGACGCCTGTCCCAGCGAGCCCACGACGGCATCGCCCGCGCCGTGCTGCCGGCCCACACGACCTACGACGGCGACACCGCCTACGCCCTAGCGTGCGGCCGTCGTACTGCACCGTTCGACCTGGTCGCGGCACTGGCGGTCGGATGCGTGAGCGCGGCGATCCGCAACGCGGTCCGTCACGCCGAGCCCACCGCCAGGGCATGAGACGTCAATAACATCGCGGACCACGACAAAACAGACGTCTATTTCGTCATCCAGAGAGGCCAGAAACGTCGCGATTTCCTGCTCGAACCGGGACGCAACCCCGTCCAGCCTCTCGCTCAGCCGGGCGAGCCGGTCTCCCTTGAGCTCGAAGCCGTAGCTGTTGCGGAACACGTGCCGGAACGAGAGGTATTCGTCCAGTTCCGCGGCGAGCTCCTCGGTGATGACCTGCGGCCTGATGCCGGACACGGCCACCGTCATGCGGAACAGCAACTCCTTGTGCCATGCCTCACCCCGATAGGAGGCGCCGTTGATCTCCGCGCCAATCCGGCGGAACACTCGCTCGCAGCAGTTGTAGAAATCGTGCGTGATCGATCCCAGCACGCGCGGATTTCGCTCCGGCCTGCACAGCTCGGCGCGTGCCTCGGCGCGCAGCGCCGCGCAGTTCGCGAGCTCGCGACGGATCGCCGTCGTCACCTCATCGAGCGGGTCGTCACGCCTCATGGAGCACCACGCCGGTCGCTCTGATCTCGTTCCGGGATGCCGCCGGCATGTCCTCCAGGACCTTCACGTCCAGAGGGTACTTCGCGTCGGCCGTCAGCATCCCGACGAGCGGCCAGTAGTCCCCGGGCGCCAGGCCCTCGACTGCCAGATCGATGTCCGACCACACCGCAAGACGCGCGCTGCGAGCCACCGACCCGAACAGATAGATCCTGCGGAACCGGTACCGTGCGGCGGCCAACCGCGCCAACCGCGCCGCTTCACGTCGCATGTCGGCCTCAAGCTGCCGGTCGCGACGCCGGTGTCGCTCGACGATGCGCTGCCGGTAGGTCTGCCGAAGCATGACAACGCTCTGCTTACTGCACCGGCTGAGCGGACCCGCAGAACGGCGCTACCCGAGCGACGCCTGCAGGGTGATCTCGGGGCCGGCCAGCGCGCGGGAGACCGGACAGCCGCTCTTGGTCGCCTCCGCGATCTCCTGGAACTTCGCGTCGTCGATGCCCGGCACCTCGGCGTCGCACACCAGCGCGATCGTGGTGATGGTGGGGCCGCCGTCGGTCATCGCAAGCGTAACGTCGGCGGTGGTGCTGACGCGGCTCGGGGTGTGGCCGGCCTCGGCCAGGCCGTGCGAAAGCGCCATGGAGTAACAGCCGGCGTGCGCCGCCGCCAGGAGCTCCTCCGGGTTGCTGCCCGCGCCCTCCTCGAACCGTGAGCTGAACGTGAACGGCTGCTCGAAGCGGCCGCCGATCGACATCGTGCCGCTGCCGCCCTTGAGATCGCCCTTCCATTGCGCCTGTGCTGATCGAACTCCCATCGTGTCCTCCTGTGGGTTGGCCGGTCACCGCACGCCGCGGCGCCGGTTCCGTACGTAGTCGGCGAAGATATATTCGCCCAGTTCGCCGGGCGCCGCGTAGTAGGCGCGCCCGCGGTTGATCTGCGAAAGCTCCTCGACGAACTCCACCAGGTACGGGTCCTCGGTCACCATGAAGGTGGTGATGACGATCCCGTAGCGCTTGCACTCGGCCGCCTCGTCCAGCGTCTGGTTGACGATCTTGGGGTCGAGCCCGAAGGAGTTCTTGTAGATCCGTCCGTCCTCGAAGATCGCCGACGGCTTGCCGTCGGTGATCATGAAGACCTGCTTGTTGGCGTGCCGCTCGGCGCGCAGCACCGACTGCGCGAGCTGCAGCCCGGCCTTGGTGTTGGTGTGGTAGGGCCCCACCCGCAGGTAGGGGATGCTGCCCACGTCGATCAGCTTCGCGTCGTCCCCGAAGTAGGCGACGTGCAGGCTGTCGCGCGGGTACTGCGTCATGATCAGCTCGGACAGCGCCAGCGCCACCTGCTTGGCCGGGGTGATCCGGTCCTCGCCGTACAGGATCATGCTGTGGCTGATGTCGATCAGCAGCACGGTCGCGCACGACGACTGATGCTCGCTCTCGTACACCTCGAAGTCCTGCTCCTGCAGGGTGATGTCGTCCAGCCCGCCGCGCTTGACGGCGTTGCTGATGGTGCCCAGAGCGTCGATCTGCGTGATCGGATCGCCGGCGCGGTAGCCGCGCGTCTCGCTGGTGCGCTCGCCGCCCTCGCCGGTGTGCGGCACGCGGTGCTGGCCGAAGCCGCCCTTGGCCAGGTTGCGGAAGACCAGCGCCAGCGACTCCTTGCGGATGCGCTGCTCGCCGCGCGCGGTCAGGCCGAAACCGCCCTCCCCGTCGCGCTCGATCAGGTTCTCGTCCTCCAGCCGGTCCCGGAACTCCTCCAGGTCGACGTCCGCGTCGATCATGCCGCGCTCCTGCAGGTAGCGCATCCACTGCAGCACCCGGTCGACGTCGCCGGACGCCTGCAGCAGCAGGAAGTTGAACAGGCTGAGCAGGTCCTCGAAGGCCGCCACCGCGGCGGCCAGCGAGTCGTCCCACTTCAGGTAGCGCCAGTCCATCGGTCCCGTCTCAGGCGGTGTCGTCGTCCGTCATCTGGTCGAACATCGCCTTGAGCATGTCCCGATAGGAGGTCGAGCTCTGCAGGTCGCGCTTGGAGAGCATGGAGTGCTGGTGCAGACCCTCCAGCACCAGCTCCATCCCCAGCCCCAACTCCTCGGGCTCGTCGATCTGGAAGCGCTCGGCTGCCATGTCGCGCAGCCCCGCCACCCGCCCGAAGCGGCGGATGTACTCGTCGGTGGCCAGGTCGTCCGAGGTGTCCACGGTCTGCCCCTCCGCGAACCAGCTCACGATGGGCTGATAGACGGAGTCCGTCTCGTCCGCTTCCGGCCGCTCCGCACGCTCTTCCTGCCCCGATCGCCCGGCGCGCCGCTGACCGCCGCCATCGCCGCCATCGCGCGAGCGCACGTCCGGCGTCGGCAGGTAGCGGCGGAAGGTGCGCTTGACCGCCTGGCCGATGATCTTGCGGGCGACCAGCACCGGGCCCTCCTGCTCGCCTTCGTAGACCAGCTCCATCTTGCCGGTCATGGCCGTCAGCGCGGTGTGCAGATCGGTCAGGCGGGGGTAGATCACCGGCTCGCCCAGGTGGGCGGCGCGCCGCTCCATGTTGCTGAGCACGTTTTCCAGCAGCGCGATCGGCATGCGCGCCGACACGCCGGACTTCTGGTCCACGAACTCGCTCTTGCGCGCTTCGAAGGTAACCTCCTCGACCAGCTCCTTGAAGTAGCGCGGCACGCGCAGCTCGTAGTCACCGTCGCGGTCCGTCCACGCCTCCTGCGCCGTGATCGCCATCGCGTGCTCCATGCGGTCCGGGTAGTGGGTGATGATCTGCGAGTCGATGCGGTCCTTGAGCGGCGTGATGATGTTGCCGCGGTTCGTGTAGTCCTCGGGATTGGCGGAGAAGACGAGCTGGATGTCCAGCGGTATGCGGACCGGGAAGCCGCGGATCTGGATGTCCTCCTCCTCCAGCACGTTGAGCAGCGCCACCTGGATGCGCGGCGCCAGGTCGGGGAGCTCGTTGATGGCGAAGATGCCGCGGTTGGTGCGCGGGACGATGCCGTAGTGGACGACGCCCTCGTCGGCGTAGGAGAGCCGCTTGGTGGCCGCCTTGATCGGGTCGATGTCGCCGACCAGGTCTGCGACCGTCACGTCGGGGGTGGCGAGCTTCTCGTGGTAGCGCTCGTCGCGGTGCATCCAGTCGACGGGCAGGTCGTCGCCGAGCTCCTGCACGCGCTGCCGGGAAGCGGCCAGGATCGGCTCGAAGGGGCTCTCGTTGAGGTCGCTGCCGGCGATCACCGGCGCGTACTCGTCCAGGAAGCCGGCCAGGGCGCGCAGGATGCGCGACTTCGCCTGGCCGCGCAGGCCGAGCAGGATGAAGTCGTGCCGCGACAGGATCGCGTTGACGATCCCCGGCAGCACGGTCTTGTCGTAGCCGATGATGCCCGGAAACAGCGGCTCTGCCGCGCGCATGCGGGCGAGCACGTTGGCGCGCAGCTCCTCCTTGACCGTGCGCGGACGGTAGCCGGATGCCTTGAGCTGGCCGAAGGTCGATGGCAGGGATGTCGACGGAGGGGATGAGGTGCCGGTCACGGTGCTCACCATAGGCGACGGACGCCGTACCGGTCGAACGGTTGCTCGATCGAAACCAGGGCGATGTCGAGGGTCAGCGCCTGCGCGATCAGCATGCGGTCGAACGGATCACGGACCGGACCCGGCAGGCGCCCGGCGCGCTCGCCGTCGGCCACGGTGATCGCGAGTGGCCGAAACCCCTGGTCAAGGAGACAGCCGCTGACATCCTCAGCCAGGGCTGCCGCACCGGGAAGGCGCCCGAGGCGGTACTTGGTCGCGATCTCCCAGGCCGATCCCGCGCTGACCAGCACGTCGTTGGCATCGTCGGCGATCGCGCCGCGCGCCACCTTTGACAGTCGGTCGCTACCGGCAAGCCACCACAGCAGGGCGTGAGTGTCCAGCAGTATGCGCACGGTTCACGACTCCCAGCGGGCCAGTTCGTGCTCCGGAAGGGGTTCGTAGAAGCTGTCATCGACGACGATCTGATCCTTCAGAGCCCCGAATCGGCGCGTGCCGCGCCGGCCCGTGAACGTGACCAGCCGCGCGACCGGATCGCCGTTGCGGGCGATCACTACCTCCTCGCCCGCTTCCGCGCGCGCCAGAAGGCGCGATAGCTGTGTCTTTGCCTGGTGGACGTTCACGACTACCTGAGACTCGATCATGTTAGCTAACGATGTGGCTAACCAATGAGGATGTCAACAGTAAGCTCAGCCCGGTCCGCCCAGGTCCTCCAGCACCTTGGACAGGATGCCGCCGGCGGCCAGGTATTCGATCTCCAGGGCGGTGTCGATGCGGGCGGTGACGGTGAACCGGGTCACCGCTCCCTCGTCGGAGGTTGCGGTAACCGTCACCTGCTGACCGGGCGCAAGGCCTCCGGACAGGCCGCTCAGGTCGAACCGCTCGCGGCCGGACAGGCCCAGTCCCGCGGCGGACTCGCCCGGCTGGAACTCCAGTGGCAGGATCCCCATGCCGACCAGGTTGGAGCGGTGGATGCGCTCGTAGCTCTGCGCGACCACCGCCCGCACGCCGAGCAGCGCCGGCCCCTTGGCGGCCCAGTCGCGGCTGGAGCCGGAGCCGTATTCCTGGCCGGCCAGCACGATGAGCGGCACGCCCTCGTCACGGTAGCGGACCGCCGCGTCGAACACGGACATTCGCTCGCCGGACGGCCGGTGCTCGGTCACGCCGCCCTCCGTGCCGGCCACCAACTGGTTCTTGATGCGGATGTTCGCGAACGTGCCACGCATCATCACCTCGTGGTTGCCGCGGCGTGCTCCGTACTGGTTGAAGTCGGCGCGCGCGACCCCGTGCCCGATCAGGTAGCGGCCGGCGGGGCTGTCGGCGGCGATGGCGCCGGCCGGCGAGATGTGGTCGGTGGTGATCGAGTCACCGAGCACCAGCAGCGCGCGGGCGCCGTCGATGTCCTCGACCGGCTGTGCCTCGCGGCCGAAGTCCGCGAAGAACGGCGGTTCGTGGATGTACGTCGAGTCCGCCTCCCACGCGTACCGCGTGCCGCCGGAGCCCTGGATCGCGCTCCACGCGGGGTTGCCGGAAAAGACGTCGCGGTAGCGGTCCGCGAACTGCTCGGCGCTGACCGAATCGGCGACTGCCTGGGCGATTTCGGCGTTGGTGGGCCAGATGTCATGCAGGTAGACAGGGGCCCCGTCGTCGCCGCGGCCGATCGGCTCGCTGGTCAGGTCGATGTCGACGGTGCCGGCCAGGGCGTAGGCGACCACCAGCGGCGGCGATGCCAGGTAGTTGGCGCGCACGGTCGCGTGCACGCGGCCCTCGAAATTGCGGTTGCCGGAGAGCACGGCGGCTGCCACCAGGTCGGCCGACTCCACGGCCGCGGTCACCGACTCCGGCAGCGGTCCGGAGTTGCCGATGCAGGTGGTGCAGCCGTAGCCGACCACGTCGAAGCCCAGCTCGGCCAGCGGCGCGAGCAGGCCGGCGGACCCCAGGTAGTCGGTGACCACGCGCGAGCCGGGCGCCAGGCTGGTCTTCACGTAGGGCGGAACGAGCAGCCCGCGTTGCCGTGCGTTGCGCGCCAGCAGGCCGGCGCCGATCATGACGCTCGGGTTGGAGGTATTCGTGCACGAGGTGATGGCGGCGATCACCACCGCGCCGTGGCGCAGGTCCGCCCGGTCGCCGTTGCTGCCGACCCGGGCGGCTGCCTGGCGTGCCGCCTCGTCGAGCCCGTAGCCGCGCTCGGCGACCGGAGCCGCCAGAGACTCGGCGAAACGGCGCTTCATCTGGCCGAGCGGCACCCGGTCCTGCGGCCGCTTGGGACCGGCCAGGACCGCCTGCACCGAGCCCAGGTCCAGCTCCAGGGTGGCGCTGTAGCGGGGATCCTGCGCGTCGTCGCCGCGGAACAGCCCTTGCGCGCGGCAGTACGCGGCGACCCGCTCCACCTCGTCGTCGCCGCGCCCGGTCAGACGCAGGTAGCGCAGCGTCTCGGAGTCCACCGGGAAGAATCCCACCGTCGCCCCGTACTCCGGCGCCATGTTGGCGATGGTGGCCCGGTCCGTCAGCGCCAGGCCCGCCAGGCCGGAGCCGAAAAACTCGACGAAGCTGCCGACCACGCCGTGGGAGCGCAGCATCTGCGTGACCGTCAGCGTCAGGTCGGTCGCGGTGACCCCTTCCGAGAGCCGTCCGGTCAGGCGCATGCCGACCACGTCGGGGAGCACCAGGTCGGACGGCTGGCCGAGCATCGCCGCCTCCGCCTCAATGCCGCCCACGCCCCAGCCCAGCACGCCCAGACCGTTGATCATCGTGGTATGCGAGTCGGTACCGACCACGGTATCCGGATAGGCCACCGGCGGGACGGGGCCCGCCGCGAACGCCGCCCACCCCCCCAAGCCCCACCGCGCCCCA
>JAPOQV010000471.1 GCA_026710565.1 Spirochaetaceae bacterium
ACACGCAGAAGAGAGCGAGAAGGGGGGTAGTGAGAAGTGAGTGAGGAGAAAAGAAAGGGAAGGGGGGGCGCCGCGCGCGCCCGGGGGGGGGGGGGCGGGGGGCGGCCCGCCGCCCCCCGCCGGCTCGCCGAGGAGCGGACCGGCATTCCGGCGGGCCGGGTGATGATCGCGTGCACCCACAACCATGCCGGGCCCGACACCGAAGCGCAGCTTCGCCGCCACGTCATCGAGCGGATCGCGGAAGCCGTCGATGCCGCCCACGGCCAGATGCGCGAGGCTCGCACGGGCGCCGCATCCGCGACGCTTGACGGGATCGCACGGAACCGGCGATTGCTGTGCAGCGATGGGACCGTTCTCACCCTGCAACGCGCGGTGCCGTCGTCATGGCTGCCGCTGCGCGGTGTCGAGTTCCAAGCCGGACCGGTCGATCGCGACCTGACCGTGCTCCGTATCGAGGATCTCGACGGAAAGCCCATCGCCTTGCTCACCGCTGTCGGCTGTCACAACGATACTCGCGGTTCCCATCCGCCGGCCGGGATCTCCGCGGACTTCTTCGGTTTCGCCATGCTCACCCTGGAGCGGATGCATCCCGGATGCACGGCCCTGATCGCCTTCGGCGCGGGCGGCGACGTGGACTTCGACTTCCTGCCTCATCTCAACCGGTCGCGGGCGCGCGGAGGGCATCTCTTTCAGCGGATCGGTCGGCTGCTCGCGGCTCAGATCGCCGCCGCCGCCGAGCGTGCGGCAGTGGAGGATGGCGGCCGTCTCGAAATCCGGTCGGAATGTCTGCGCCTGCCGGTGCGGGCGGAACACCGCCTCGAGTCGTTGCACACCGGGCACGAAGCCGCCGAGGTACAGGCGATCGGGATCGGAGACCTGACCGTGATCGGCGTTCCCGGCGAGCTGTTCGCGCGGACCGCGCTCGACCTCCGGGCGGACCACCCGCGGCACCGGACGATCATCGCCGGATTGGCGAACGGCGACCTCGGCTACCTGCCGCCGCCGGACGCGTATGAGCAGGGAGGCTACGAGGTGGAGCCGCACGCCCGCTCCCGGGTCGACCGGCGCGCCGAGCCGATGATCAGGCAGGCGATCGGGCGCCTGCTCAGAAGTCGATGCCGCGCTGAGCCTTGATGCCGGCGTGGAACGGGTGCTTGACCTCGACCATCTCGCTCACCAGGTCGGCGTAGTCGATCAGCGCCGCAGGAGCGCCGCGGCCGGTCAGGATCACGTGCGTCCGGGATGAGCGCGCGTCCAGGCACTGCAGAACCTCTTCCGCCGGAAGGTAGTCGTGGCTCATCACCACGTTGACCTCGTCGAGGACGACCAGGTCGAGGTCGTCGCCGGTGATCATCTCCCGCGCGATGGCGAGTCCCGAGCGCGCGGTGGCGACGTCCGCCTCCCGGTCCTGGGTGTCCCAGGTGAACCCGGAGCCGGTGGTGCGCCACTCCAGCAGGTCCGGGAAGCGGCTGAAGAACTGGTGTTCGCCGGTCTTCCAGGTGCCCTTGATGAACTGGACGACGCCCACCCGCTTGCCCCAGCCGAGGGCGCGCGCCACGACGCCGAAGGCGGCGCTCGACTTGCCCTTGCCGTTGCCGGTGTGCACCAGCACCAGTCCGCGGTTCGGATTCGTGGCGCGGGCGACCTTGGCCCGCTGCTCGGCCTGCAGCTCGCGCATGCGCTCGGCGTGCCGAGCCGCGTCGCTCACTCTTCGAGTGAGGTTCGCTCCGCTCACTCCGATGCCACCTCGAACGCGGCGAACACGTCGTTCAGCAGCACCGGCAGCAGCACGAACGGGCCGTCGGCGTCGGACGACGTGGCCACGTGCGAGCTGTCGGCCTTCGGATAGATCGTCAGCCGGCGCGAGGTCTCGGCACCGCGAAACTCCAGCTCCACCAGCGGCGCGGCCTCCGGGACGGCTTCGATGAAGCGGGTGGCCACCATGCCCGCCAGGCGGTCGAGCGCCCGCCTGATCGTCTCCGGATCGCGATCACCGCCGCCGGCTGCGCTCCATGTCGGCGCCGCCTCCTGCGTCGGCGGCACGCCGCGCCGCAGCTCCAGGGTCCCGGCCGCGGTCCGTACCGAGATCACGGAGATGTCGGCCGTCTCGAAGCTCAGGATCGACTTGTCCCGCAGCACCTGCTCCTGGGTCGAGAAGGCGCGGGTCAGGTCGCCGGTGGCCTGGTACACGCGGGGGTCGTCGTCGATCAGCACGTAGGTGTGGCTGTAGGTCGGCGCCCGCTTGCCGATCCTGAGCACGCGCAAGCGGTCGGCGCCCTCCAGGAAGGTGGCGGTGATGGCCTCCGTCTCGTCCAGGCCGTAGCGCCCGTAGGTCGGCTCCTCGGCGATCAGGTCGCTCAGGGTCAGGGTGGCCGCCGCGCGCACCATGCCGTCGACGAACCTGGGCTCCGCGGGATAGTCGGGTCCCTCGATCTGCCAGCCGCCGGCGGTGCGCTGCAGCACCACCCGCGCCTCTCCGCGCTCCACCTCGACCCGGTCGACGGCGGACTCCGCCATCGGCGGCAGCACCGGCAGCTCGTAGTGCAGCCGGTCGTCGCGCCGCACGACCAGGTACACCGTCAGGGCGGCGATGATTGCAAGCGGCAGCGCGTAGCGGAGCAGCGCTCGAACGGCCAGGATCACGACGAGCTCCCGCCTTCCCGGGCGCCTGCGGCCGCCGGGCCGAAGCGCGTCTGGATACCGCGCTGGCGCAGGCGCAGCCACAGCCACAGCGCCCCGCCGGCCAGCGCCACCAGGGCCGGCGGCCCGGCGATCAGGAAGGTCTTCACGGCGCTCTGGATATCCGTGGAGAAGGTGCCGAGGCGCCGCACCAGGTCGCCGCGGCCGCGCAGCGCGGCCCGGTCCTCCTGGCCCGAGAGGTAGTCGACCAGGTTGTATATCAGCATCGTGTTCGGGTTCTGCTGCCCGCCCTCGATGAAGCCGTTGCCCAGGATGGTGGAGGTGCCGATCACGAACAGCCGGGCGCCGGGCGCGCTCTCCGGCACCACCTGCGGCGCGGCCTGCACCGCGTCGCCCGACAGCAGCGTCCCGCCTGTTTCCTCGTCGGCCTCTTCATCCTCGTCGACCGGCCGCACCGGTGGGGTGCGATCGGCGAAATAGCTGGTGAACCGCCCCTCGCCGTAGGCCGCCAGCAGGCTTGCGCCGCGCTCCTCGGCCGGCGGCGGCGTCGTGGCGCGGGGGTCGATCAGGTCGGTGCCGCCGGGCACCTCCCAGGCGGTGACCGAGCTGCGCAGGGCCTCCACGAACCGCGCGTCCGGCTGCGCGCCGGTGAGCTCCAGCGGCGAGGCGTTCATCACCAGGATGTCGTCCAGCCGCTCCAGCGGCGGCCACGAGGTGTCCATCTCCGAGCGGCGCACGATCGGCACGAAGGCGATGCGGCTCTCGGTCACGCCGCCGCGCTCGTTCGGCTGCACCTGCACGAACGCCTGCTCGTCGTCGAGCACGTAGGTGGGCCGCACCCGCACCCCGTAGTGGGCGAGCAGCTCCTCCAGCCCGGTCTGCCGCGGTATCTGCAGCGAGCTGCCGCCGCCGAACGTCTGGGTGGTGAAGATCGAATGCGTGTCCAGGAACGCCAGCAGTGCGCCGCCGCGCATCAGGTGCTGGTCGATCTGGAAGAGCGCCCACTCGCTGAGCGGCTCCTGCGGCGAGACGACGAGCAGCGTGCGCAGGTCGGGCGGGATCTCGCGGTCCGCAAGCAGCAGGCCGCGGTACTGGTAGTCGCTCGACAGCAGCGCGAACAGGTCGGCCAGGTCGGTCATCACCGGCTGCCGCCCCTCGGTGAGGTTGCCGCGGTAGGGCGGGGTCCCGAAGTCGGCCAGGTAGCCGATCTCCGGCTGGCTGCCCAGCAGTCCCTTGAGCGTGCTGTCGACCGAACGCCGGATCGTCTCCGGGTCGGCCACGCGCGCGCCCTGCGGCGTCGCCTCGATCAGGTTGAGCGTGAGCGTCTTCCCTTCCGAGGACAGCACGATGCCGGCGTAGGCGAAGCGCTCCTCGCCGTCGGCCGTGCGGAAGCCCAGCGGCGTGAGCTGCAGGCGCAGGGCGTCCATCGGGTCGAGCCCGGACACCGACGGGTCGACGGCCGTGAACGCCAGCCGGCCGAAGTACGCGCCGTTCAGCTCCTGGACGATCCCGGCCACCGCCGCCGGCAGCGCCTGCAGTCCGGGGTTGAGCGCCGCCAGCTCGCCCGAGAAGTAGAGCCGCACGGCGATGTCCTCCTCGAGCGCCAGCAGCACGCTGACCCGCTCGGTGAGGCGGCCGATCGCCTCCGTGATCCGCATCTCCAGTCCGTCCGTGCTGGTCAGCGCACCGATCGTCTCCACCAGGTCGCCGTGCACGATCGCCAGGCCGGAGTACACGGAGCGCACGACGACCTCGGTGCGGTCCACCTGCTCGACCTGGATCGGGTAGATCAGGTAGTCGCGCGCCAGCAACTCGGTGTCCTGAGCGTCCGGGCCGTCGCCGATGGTGTGGAAGGTGGTGTTGAAGAACTCGCCGCCGTGCTGGGCGTAGGAGTCGAACAGGTCCCGCACGGCGCGCTCGATGTTGTTGAACGGCGCCTGCAGGTCGGTCGAGAAGAAGGCCCGGATCGTCAGCGGCTCGCGCAGGCGGCTGACCGCCTCGATGCTCTGCGGCGCGAGCGAGTGCACCCTTCCCTCGGTGAGGTCGACCTGGAAGAACAGGGTAATGGAGGCGACGTTCAGAAGCACCACCGCCCCCAGCCAGAGCAGCGGCGGGACCACGCGGTCGGCGAGCCGCCACGGGGAGCGCGCGTCGGGACCGTTCCTCATGGGCGACGCCTCAGCGCGAAGCCGGTGCCGGTCAGGAAGACGGCGATGCCGGACAGGAAGTAGACCAGGTCGCGGGAGTCGATCACGCCGCGCGCGATGCTGCGGAAGTGGTAGTCCGCTCCCACGTGCTGCACCACCTGGGTGATCCTGCCCGGTACGTAGATCAGCAGGTCGTCGATCAGTGCCAGGCTCACCGAGATCGCCAGGCCGATCACGAACGCGACGATCTGGTTGCGGGTCAGGGCTGAGGCGAGGATGCCCACCGAGCAGTACAGCGCGATGAGCAGCACGGCGCCGAGGTAGCCGGCGAGCACCGGCCCCCAGTCCAGGTCCCCGAGCCGCGAGATCACGATCGGGTACAGGACGGTCGGCGCCAGCACCAGCACGACGAAGCCGACCGCGCCGGTGAACTTGCCGATCAGGACGTCCAGACGGGTCACCGGCAGGGTGGCCAGCACCTCGTAGGAGCCGGTCGAGAACTCCTCCGCGAACGCGCGCATGGTCACCGCCGGCACCATCAGCGCCAGGGTGAGCGGCAGCAGCTCGAAGAACTGGCGCAGGTCGGCGCGACCCCCCAGGAAGAACGGCTGCATGAACAGCCAGCCGGTCATCACCAGGAAGACGATCGCGACGATGTAGCCGATCGGCGCCAGGAACGCGGCGCGCAATTCGCGGGCGATGATGGACAGGGAAGCGCGGCTCATGAGCGGAGCTTCCTCCGGGCTCTCCGACGGGCAGCCGTGCCCCGCGCGGGCGCCGGGTCGCCGACTTCCGGCTCGCCCTCGGCCGTGGTCAGCTCCCGGAAGCGTTCCTCCAGCGAGCGGCCGCCGGTAAGCTCGGTGGCGGTGCCGTCGGCGACCACGGTGCCGCGGTCGATGATGACGATGCGGTCGCAGGTGCTCTCCGCCTCGCTGAGGATGTGGGTGGAGAAAATGATCGCCTTGCGCTCCCCGGCCGCGCGGATGATCGAGCGGATCTCCGCGATCTGGTTGGGGTCCAGGCCGGCGGTGGGCTCGTCCAGCACCAGCAGGTCCGGGTCGCCGATCATCGCGTGCGCCAGCCCGACGCGCTGCTTGTAGCCGCGCGACAGCTCCCGGAACGGGCGGTGGATGACCTCGGTGAGTCCGCACAGCGGCACCAGCTCGCCGATGCGGAGCTGCCGGTCGGCCTTGCGCATGCCGCGCACCGAGCCCGCGTAGTGCAGGTAGTCGTGCACGAGCATCTCCGCGTAGAGCGGCGCGAACTCCGGCAGGTAGCCGACCATCCGCTTGACGGACAGCGGATCGGCCGCGACGTCGACTTCGTCCACCAGCGCCCGGCCGGCGGTGGCCGGCAGGTAGCCGGTGAGGATGCGCATCGTGGTCGTCTTGCCGGCGCCGTTGGGGCCGAGCAGGCCCACCACCTCGCCGCGGTCGACCCTGAACGAGACGCCCCGCAGGGCCTGGACCGGCCCGTACCTCTTGATCAGTCCTTCGACGCGTACCATCGGGCGAACGGCAGCCTCAGCGATCGATGAGCCGCGCCAGGTCGTCGGCGCAGGCGTCAAGGTCGAAGCGGGGGTTCCAGCCCCAGTCGCGCCGCGCGCTGGCGTCCTGCATGACCGACGGGATGGTGCCGAGCATGGCGATCACGTCGCGGTGCGGCTCGAAGCGGTAGCGGAATCCGTCCACGCGGCGGTTGACCGCGTCGGCGAAGTCCTGCGTCGAGGGCGAGAAGGCGTGCAGGTTGTACACCCGCCGGGTCAGGCGCGCGCCGTCGGCGTCCACCAGCCCCAGGATGCCGTCGATCACGTCCCGCACGTAGATGGTCGTCACCCGCAGATCGGGCGGTGCGGGGTACACGAAGGACTCGCCGCGGCGGGCGGCCAGGAAGGCGTGCGAGGGATAGGCGCTCACCGCTCCCGGCGGCGCGTACGGCGACACGACCACGGGGAGCCGCACGGCGCGGAAGTCCAGGCCGGCCGTCTGCCACAGGTAGACGCCCATGCGCTCGACCGCGACCTTGGTGACCCCGTAGATGGTGACCGGCCACTGCGGATGGTCCTCCGGCAACGGGTCCGGGAGCTCTCCCGCGTACGTGGCGAGGGTGCTGGGAAAGAAGAAGCGGTCCACGCCGCGCTCGACGGCGCCGCGCAGCAGTTCGGTCGACGCGTTGGCGTTCACGCGCCAGGCGGTGGCGGGGTCGGCCTCCGAGGAGAGGGTCAACAGCGACGCCATGTGCAGGATGCACTCGGGCCGTACCTCGTCGAGAAGCTTCGCCATGCGGGCGCCGTCGGTGATGTCGGCCTGCTCGAAGCGGACGCCGGGCACGACCGGCGGTTCGCGGTCGATGCCGGTGACCTCCTTGCCGGCCGCATGCAGGCGCTCCACCAGCAGCCGCGCGAGGTTGCCAGCGGCGCCGGTGACCAGGTAGCGGGTCATCGGGCGCCCGCCGTGAGGGGACCATGGCGGCGGTCGGTGATCGGCAGGTCGCCCGCCAGCTCGATCAAGTCCGGTATGTCCAGGAGCTCGCGCATGCCGAAACAGTACAACGGGTATTCCTGGCCGTTCGGGTCCACGTGCGACTCGACCAAGTCGTCCAGGGAGTAGGGCAACCCGTCGGTGGTGACGGAGGCGTAGGCGCCGGGATCGCGCGCGGCGGCCAGCAGCGCCACCATGGAGGCGACCCGGCCGGCGGCCTGCACCTGGACGGGCGCGCCGAAGCGATCGCGGGCCCAGGCGGCAGCGGCGGCGAGCTGGGCCACCTGCAGCCCCAGGACCGGCCGGCCGATCGCCCGCAGCAGCAGCGCGTAAGCGGGAGAGGCGGACAGCAGGCCGGCGCCGATCAGGTCGACGTGCAGGAACGCCCGTCCCGCCTCGCGCGCGCACGACTCCGGGTCGCCGGCCGCGCCGGACAGGGGGGCGCCGATGCTGACGATGGAGCCGGCGGCTTCGTCCGGGACTGCCAGGCGGGCGGGAAGCGGCCAGTAGCCGTCCACCTGCAGCGTGATCTCCTCCACGCGCACCCCCAGCTCATCCCGCACCCAGACCCAGCTCGCCTGCGTGGTGGCGGCGGTCACGGAGCTGTCACGGAAGCCGATCACCCGGTCGAGGGCGGCACGCGCCGGTTCGCGGGGCTGGGCCGCCTCGCGCCGCCGGAGCTCTTGCAGGCGGTCGGTGGCCAGCGTCGCGAAGGTCGCGCGCTGCTCGGGCAGCCCGACCCACAGGTCGCGCTCGTGGTAGAGCTCATCGCGGTACGGCAGCTCGCCGCCGGGCAGGTCCAGGCCGAAGTGGCGGTTCACCCACGCGTAGAAGGCGAGGCGGTTGCCCGCGTCGTAGTTGTGGCCGGGATCGGTGCCGACGTGCAGGGCGCAGCGCTCGGCCACGCCCAGCAGCTCGTAGGCGCCGCCTGCCGCCTCGTAGGTGCCGGAGGCCGCCTTGTGCGGCTGGAAGCAGCAGTCGTCGTAGCGGTTGAAGATGAACAGCACCGGGCGCGGCGCCACCCGCGCCGACAGCACGTCGTAGTCGCCGATCGTGCACAGGCCGGCCGGCAACTGCTCGGCGTCGCCCACGTCGGCCAGGTCGCGCCGGTCGGCCGCCGGCATGTGCCCGGCGACCGGCACGCTCACCGCCACTCGCTCGTCCAGCGCGGACAGCACGATCGTCTGCCAGCCGCCCCCGGACAGCCCGGTCATGGCCACGCGCGCGGGATCGGTCAGCTCGTGATCGATGAGGAGGTCCAGTGCGCGCTTCATGGTGAGGTAGAACACCCCGGCGCCGGCCTGGCCCAGCAGGTCCAGGAGCTGTTGGTGGTTGTGCGGGGACAGGTTGGTCATCTCGCCGCGGCCGAGCAGCTCCAGGCTCAGCGCCGGGATCCCGCGCCGGGCCAGGTTGCTGCAGCGCGCCTGCTTGTGCTCGACGGCGATGCCGCGCGGCTCATGGCCGTTCACGTCCAGCACGGCCGGGGTCGAGCGCTCGCCGCCCAGGGGTTTGGCCGGCTCGTAGAGGAGCGCCGGGACCCAGACGCCGGGGTACCCCTCGAAGCGCAGCTTGCGGATGCGGTACTCGGGGGAGGGATCGAGCGTGTCGCCCCAGACCACGCGCGGCGGCTCCTGCAGCAGATCCGGCGGATGGCCGTGCAGGTAGAGCTCCAGGTAGCGGGAGCGCAGCTCGGCGGAACGGGTCTGCCACTCCGCCGCCGTGTCCGGCAGCGCGAGCCGCGGCCCGTGGCGGGCGACGTATTCGTACATCAGGCGGTTGCCGAGGTCGGGCCCGGCGGCTCCGGCGATCACCGGAGCGAGAGGGGATTCGTTCATGTCAGTGCTTGTCGCCGATGATAGCTCATGCGGACACCAGAACAGGAACCCGGTGGATGACGTTGCCGAGGTAGCCCTTGGGGTTCCACGGCTGCCGGAACGGTTGTGCGCTGCCGGTGTCGTCGAACGCCCGCGCCCAGATCTCGTAATAACCCCGGTTCCGGAAGGCCAGTTCGGCCTGCCAGTGGTACCAAGCGTACCGGTTGGCGGGATCGGTCAGGGCCGCATCCTGCCAGGAGATGCCGAAGTCGGTCGAGACCAGGACGCGCTCCACCCGGTTCTCGCCGGCCCAGGCGTGGCCGCCGGACCGCACCGCGTCCCCGGCGCGCACCTGGAGATTCGCGCGCGGCCGGGTGATCAGCGACTTGACGATCCAGGCGGTGGCGATCCGCATCTCCTCTTCCGGCGGCTTGACCCCCGGCGTCGCCGGATATGCCGGCACCCGGTAGGAGTAGCCGCTCATCTTCGCCGAGTCGTGCACGCGGTTCAGGACACGGATTCGGTTGAGCCACTTCTGCATGGCGCTGCCGACCCAGCCGGGGACCAGTAGCCGCGCCGGGAATCCGTGCGCGGCCGGCAGCGGGACGCCGTTGATCGCGAGTGCGATCAGGGTGTGCTCATCCATCGCCTTGGCGATCGGGATGCCCCGTGAGAATGGCTCCTCGCCGTCGGGAGGCGCGTCCTCGCCGTAGAAGGCCGCGTACACGGCGCCGTCCTTGACGCCGGCCGTCTCCAGGACGTCGCGCAGGCGCACCCCCGTCCACTCGGCGCAGCCGACCGCGCCGCGGATCCACTGGGTGCCGCCGACCTGCGGCTCGAACAAGCTGCGGCCGTTGCCGGCGCATTCCAGGACTATCTGCATGCTGACCTGCGGCAGGCAGTACAGGTCCTCGAACGTCAGGGAGAGCTCGTGGTCGACCTCGCCGTCGACGCGCAGCGCCCACCCGCGCATGTCCTTGCTCCGCGCGCGCTCCGGGATGCCGCCGTTGTTGCGCACGAAGTGGCGGGCGGTGGGCGTCACCGCGTCGTCGAGCAGGTGCACGGGCAGCTCGCCGTTGAAGGGATGCTCGGAGTGGATGACCATGTCCGGCTTGGGGAGCCCGCCGTCCCGGATGTTCTCCCACCCGCTGGGAAGGAGCCCGCGGCCGAACAGGCCGCGCTCGGCGGCCAGCGGACCGGCCCCGAAGATGCCCAAGGCGAGCGCGGCGCCCTTTCCGACCGTGACCAGGAACCGCCGCCGCGAAACCCGATCGAATTCCGCAAGCTCCTCCTGCCCCGCGCCGCTCGCCGCCAGGATGCCGCGATAGCGGTCCCATCGCCGCGGATCCGTTGGCGGAGCGTCCGCGGGAGCGCTCCTGCTTCTCGTGCCGCTGTCGTCCATCATGATGCGCATGGCCGTGGTTCACCAAGCGAGGTTGGTATAGGCTTTCAGGTTAACAATCCTACGAAGGGGGTGTCTCATGAGAAAGACACTGACGATCGGCCTCGTGCTTCCCTTCCTTCTGCTCGGCGCCGTGGGGGCGCTGGCGGAGGGACAGGAAGAAGGGGCCGCCGGTCCGATGGAGATAAGCTGGCTTGGGCTGTACAGCACCGACATCGTCGACGACAACCCGATCCAGCAGCATCTGGAGGAGATGTTCCCGGTCCAGTTCATCAACACCCTGGCGGACTACCGGGAAGGGGAGCAGAACGCCTTGAGGGTGGCTTCCGACGAGCATCCCGACGCCATGTACACGTGGGGCTTCAACCGGCTGGAGTGGTACCTCAAGGGGGCGTTCCGTTCCATTCCGCGGTCGATGATCGAGGAGCACATGCCCAACTACGTGAAGTCCATGAACGAGTTGGGCCCCGGCGCGTGGTTCTACGGCCTGGTTCCCGGTTCGAGCGACGAATACTACGGAATCCCCCGTCGCGAGGACTACCAGGACGGGTGCGGCTATCTGCCGCAGATGCGGCTGGACTGGCTGGAGAAGGCGGGCCTCGGTCTCACACCGTCCGAGCTGAACGCCGACGCGCTGGAGGACCTGGCGCCCACGGCGGCACCGGGCACCTACATGCGCTGGCTGGACCAGTACACCTGGGACCAGCTCGAGACGATCCTGCGCTCCTACGCGGGCGGCGACTTCGACGGCAACGGCCAGGACGACACGATCGCCTTCGGCTGGCGCGGTCAGTCACTCATCCACTGGAGCGGCGCCGGCCTGGTCTTCTACAGCTACGGCGTCAACGAGGTGGACAACTACCTGGAGACCGACGGCAGCACCGTGAAGGCCGCGACCTACTCGCGCAGCAAGGCGGCGCTGCAGAAGCTGCAGCAGTGGTGGCAGGAAGGGTTGATGGACTCCGAGCTGCCGGCGGTCGACAATACCCTGCTCACCAACAAGATCATTCAGGGCCAGGTCGGTTCCTTCATGCGCACCAGGGCGTGCGGGCGCAACGCGGAGCTGGGCAATCCGGGGGACCTGTGCAACCAGAACGTCGAGCAGGGGCCCGATCCGAACGCCAAGTGGCTGACCACGCTGATGCCGATCTCCCCGTTCGGTGACAGCCGCTGCCGCATGGAGAACAAGGCGATGCCGATCGCCGCTGCCAGCGGTGCGTTCGTCGTGCGCCATGACGTGTCCGACGAGAAGCTGGCGCTGATCCTGCAGATCTACGACTACACCAACTACGATCCGGAAGGCATGGTGATCGCCTACTACGGCATCCCCGGCATGCACTTCAACTGGGAGGGCGAGCCGTACGCCTCGCGTCAGATTCCGACCGACGAGAAGCGCCAGGGCGGCGGCATCTACTCCAGCACGCAGGGCATCCTGTACTACAATGCCTACTCGCCGCATGAGGGCATCCTGCAGTACAACCGCGACGCTTGGTCGAACAACGACAACGAGATGTTCGGGAAGGCAGGGGGCATGTACAATACCTCCGAGCGCGCCTACCGCGAGGACCTGTTCAACCAGACGCGCTACAACGAGCTGTGGGCGCAGGGCCGGTCCGCGCTGACCACGATTCGCGACGACTTCTTCTGGCGGGCGATCACGACCGACCTGGATATCGAAGCCGAATGGCCCGGCTACGTGGAGACCTGGATGAACAACGGCGGCCGCGCGCTGCTGGACGAGCTGGAGATGGCGCCGACCGTCGCGGACATCCGCGCCGGACGCGCGACCCCTCCGTAACCGCATCCGTAGATCCGTGCACGAAAAAGGGGCGCCTTCGGGCGCCCCTTTCGTATGCTGCGCCCGGCATGGGCTCTCGCCAGGAGGTGCGGCGTGCGCCGAGCATGCCAAGTCCTCTACCGGCCCGGCAGGGGGAACGGTGAGTCGAAGGCAAGGGTGCCCGTCGCGAGGCGGGATCTGAAGGAAGCCGGAGACATACCGCTGGCCCGACGAACAGGAATCGCATAGGAGGCAGCCGCGTTGGACGAGGGGGCCATAAGACTCGAAGTCCAGTACCTGCACGGAAAGCGCGGAAGTATATGCGGCGGGCATAAGCGGGAAGGTGGGAGCTCTTACCCGGGGAGGTCTGACGGCGTGTCGTCGAGTGGCAACACGGAGCATCGGAAGGTGTGGCCGAGCCGTCAGAAGTCAGCAGAGGGCATAGTAGGCCGGTCGACACGGCCGAAGGCCCGAACACGGAGCGGGGTTGGCGCCTGAACCTCGATGACGAGAGAGACGCTGGATAGTATGGCTGAGATGCCCGAATCCGCCGCGGGAAGTAGCCGACGGAATCGGCGAGGTAGCGCGAGCGGTGCGTCAAACGTCACGGCGGTGAAGGGGAACGTCGACCGGAGCGAGCAGGGGATGCTCGAGGAGGTAGTCGAGCGGCAGAACATGCGAGCCGCCTACCAGCAGGTGAAGCGCAACGCTGGGGCACCGGGAATCGACGGCATGAGCGTCGAGGAACTGGGGCCGCACCTGCGGGAAGAGTGGCCACGGATCAAGGAAGCGCTGCTGGACGAGCGGTACGAGCCACAGCCGGTGAAGCGGGTGGAGATCCCGAAGCCGGGCGGCGGGATGCGCCAACTGGGCATTCCGACGGTGGTGGACCGGTTGATTCAGCAGGCGCTGCACCAGGTGATGAGCCGGGTGTTCGAGCCGGGGTTTTCGGAATCCAGCTATGGGTTTCGCCCTGGGCGCAGCGCCCACGACGCGGTGCTGAAGGCGCGTGAGTACGTGGCTGGAGGCAAACGGTGGGTGGTCGACATGGACCTGGAGAAGTTCTTCGACCGGGTGAACCACGACGTGCTGACGGCGCGCGTGGCGCGCAAGGTGAAGGACAAGCGGGTGCTGAGACTGGTGAGGCGATACCTGGAGGCCGGTGTCATGGACGCCGGCTTGGTGTCGCCGACGACGGAAGGGACGCCGCAGGGCGGGCCGTTGTCACCGTTGCTGTCGAACATCCTGCTGGACGAGTTGGACAAGGAGCTGGAGCGACGCGGTGTTGAATCCCAGATAGCTTCGTCATGGAAATCCCGAAGTGTTTCGACGGCAGGAGGCTCGGGGTTTGTCGGGTAGTGCCGTCGTGGCGAGAGATTGCGGGAAGCGGCGTGGGCCGAGGGAGGACGCAACAGGAGGGGGAAGGTGGGCTGTGCAGGCGGAGGCGGGTGTTTCCCGTTTCC
>JAPOQV010000472.1 GCA_026710565.1 Spirochaetaceae bacterium
TGACCGGGACGCGCTGGGACGCGCTGATCGCGGCCGTGAGCGAGCAGCTCGCGCTGATTCACGGTCTCCCCGTACCGCCCTGGATCGACGAACCCGAACGGTTCCTCGACGAGACGTGGGTGCTCGCCCAGGGCGCGTTGAACCGACGGCTGTGCCTGATGTACGCCCCCGGCCCGTTTCTGCGGCACGGCGCCGTCCCGCATCCGGACGAGTTCAACGAACGGGCGGGAGACACGGATGAGTGGGCCCCTGCTTGATCGAGCGACAATCGAGCGGCTCTTCAGGGAGCTCGCGGACGAGCTCAGGTGCGCGCGAGCGCGGGTCCAGCTCTACGTGATCGGCGGCGCAGCGATGAGCATGAGCTTCGACCGGGACCGGACCACGCAGGACGTGGACGCCAGGATCGAAGCGGGGCACGGCAAGCTGGTCCAGGCCGCCCGGAAGATCGCACGGAAACGAGGGCTCAGCGACAACTGGCTCAACGAGCAAGCGACCGCGTGGATGCCGCGTGAAGCAGACACGGCCGCCCGAGTTCTGTACAACTCCCCGTACCTGACGATAACGGGAGCATCACCGAAACACCTGCTCGCGATGAAGCTCGACGCCGGACGACCGCAGGACATCGAGGACGCCAAGGTGCTGATGAAGCGGCTCGGCATCTCGGACGCGGCCGAAGCAGCCGGCATCCACGCGCGGCTGTACCCCGGGGAACGGATGAAGGCGCACGCCATCGAGGGACTGGCGCGGATAAGCCGGGAGCTGACCCGGGAAGCCGGGGGGCCGGAGGGCACGTCGCGCGATCCTGGGCGCTGACGCCATCGGCCTCGGGGGGGGTGCATCGGCTCGCGTTTCGGGATCGGCCGCCGTCTCACGGAGGTTGCGCAGGTAGTAGGTGAAGATGCTTCCGGCGATCGCGGCGGCCGTCACCAAGTTCAGCAGGAAACGGGCCGCCACCGCGTCGTTCCAGGAGGTTGTACACGATGGCCGCGCCGTTGCCGATGAGGACGGCGGACACGATGAAAGGTGATGTAGGTCAACTGCTGCCGGACCCGCGACGCCCGCGCGCTCGGGTTCGACTGCACCATCCCGCGGACGACCCGGGCGACGTACAGGAACACCGGCGCCCGCACCACCAACAGCGACACCGCCCAGCGGATGCCGTCGCGCGTGCGCTCGGCGGGGATGTCCTCGGGATGCGGGAACGGCGGCTTCGCGGACGCGGAGTATCCGGTCCCGGTGCCCCGCCCACGGTCTCGGTCAAGCCGCGCGAGGCGTTCCTCTACGCGGTGCTGTTCGCGGTCTGTTCGTGAGCGCCGACAACCTGGGGACGCTCGTGTTCGGCTTCGTCGCCCCGTCCGGACCTGATTCGCATGGCTCGCCGGCCCGGACGAGGGCTTCCTCGATGTCGGGCCGTGCGATGCCGCGCCCGAGGTCCTTGACGAAGTCGACGAGATTCGGACCGTTCAAAGCACCGTGTCAGGCGTCACGCGCTCGATGTCGAGAAGGTCGTCGAAGTGGCGATCGTAGCTGATGACGGTCCGAATCCCGTTGCGGCGCATGACGGCGGCGTGAATCGCGTCGCGCGGCTGCAGGCCGCGGTGTCGCCGAAGGATCGCTCGACACTCCCATAGGTCCGCGAGCACGACCGAATGGAAGATCCGGACGGTGGTGGCGAACGCCTGAAACACGACGAAGCCGTGCGATTGTCGACCGACTGCGCGGTAGCGATGGAGAATCTCCTGCAACACCTCGACGTCGCTCACCGCATCGACCTGCCGCCGGGCGACGGCGAGCATGAACTCGGCGGACGGTGCCTTGAACCGGCTATCGCGTCCTTCCGCGTACATCGGGATGTTGGCGTCGACAAACAGGCTCATCGCTCGATCGCGCCTCGGATGATCTCTGCTTCGAGTTGCGCGGGATCGTCTGGTACCTCTCCGTTGAGCCGCACGAGCTCCTCGACGGCCGCGACTCGCATCGATTCGCCGCCTGCGCCGTACCGAATCATCACCGCTTCCCTCACTAGCTCCCCGACCGATCGCCGCTGACGACGCGCCTCATCCTCCAGCTCTTCGTAGAGGGCCGGGGGGAAGAGAATCGTCGCCTTTTTGGTCATCTGTTGAGGCATGTCCATATCCGTATCTGTATCCAGATGCCTCACGCTATCACCTGCTTTGGGTACATGTCAACCGGGGGCCTCCCGACTCGGACTTGACGACGGAGACCCGTCTGAGTAAAACCGTGAGCGACGATGTTGACGGGCTGCCAGCGACCTCGCGAAACCCGGCGTGGGCAGCCTTTGGTTCAGGGAACGCACCTCGTGTGCACCATGGAGCGCGCTTCCACTCGGCGTGACGCCGAAGGTGAGCAGCGGGTCCGTACCTTCTGTCCAATGCTCCAGCCCAGATCCGCTGGTGTTGCGTCATCCCGCCGTACCCATGCTCCATGTTAGAATGCGACAGGCGCTGAGGCCGACCCCACACTGAGCTCAATCTAATGTCAACCAACAGTCGCATTCGCCCCAACGCTTTTGGCGATCTGCGTGCGGAGGCCGATCGGGCGATGCTTGACCACACGGTAATTGGTTACCGCGTCGGTACGAGCGGCAAGCGTCGAAGCGCCGGGCGCGATGTGGAAGGCCGCGGTCGCTGGCGTCGGGGGTGCACAGAATTGCACA
>JAPOQV010000473.1 GCA_026710565.1 Spirochaetaceae bacterium
CATGCTGCAGTGCGCGCTGGTCGAGCTGTTCAAGACCTGGGGCGTGTACCCCGACTGCGTGGTCGGCCACAGCTCGGGTGAGGTCGCCGCCGCCTACGCCGCCGGCGCGCTGTCGCTGGCCGAGGCGACGCGCCTGGTGTACCACCGCGCCACCCTTCAGCAGCGCACCGCAGGATCCGGGCGCATGCTGCCGATCGGCCTCGACCTGGCGGGCGTGGAGCGGCTGCTGGACGAGCTGCAGGTGCGCTTCCGCCCCGAAGACGGGGTCGCGCCGCCGGTCGAGATCGCCTGCGAGAACGCGCCGGCGAGCACCGTGATCTGCGGCAGGAAAGAGGCGTTGCAGCCGGTCATGGAGGAGCTGGAGCGGCGCAGCCTGCAGCACCGCCTGCTGCCGGGCAACATCGCCTTCCACTCGGCGGCGATGGATCAGCTCGAGGACGACGCCCACGATGCGCTCTCCTTCCTCAACGACATCGCCTTCGACGCCGCGGTGCCGTTCGTCTCCTCGGTGACCGGCGAGCACACCGATCGGCTGGACAACGCCTACTGGTGGACGAACATCCGCCGCCGGGTGCGTTTTGCCGCCGCCCTGGAGACCGCGGTACGCGACTTCCGGCCCGACGTGGTGCTGGAGCTCGCCCCGCACAGCGCCCTGCAGCCCTCGATCGTCCAATGCCTGGAGAGCACCGCATCGCGCGCGGTCTGCATCCCCACGCTCAGGCGCGACACCGACGCGTGCCTCGGATTCCACGAGGCGCTCGGCGCGCTGTTCCGCGCCGGAGTGGAGCTGGACTTCGCCGCCCAGTACCCGCGTCCCGAGCCGGTGGCCCACCTGCTGCCCGGCTATCCGCGCGACGAGCAGACCGCCGCCGACCAGATGAGCGACGACGAGATGTTCCTGCAGGCGGGCGAGTACGCCCACGGCCCGCTGATCGGCCACCGGGTGCCGTGCGACCACCTGCTGTTCGAGGGGCGGTTGTCGGTGCGCGACTTCCCCTGGCTGGCCGAGCACCGCGTGCACCATGCCTCGATCATGCCGGCAGCCGGCTACATCGAGCTGCTCCTGCAGGCGTTCGAGGGCGTGCCGCTGTATGTGGAGACGCTCGAGTTCCTGCAGCCGTGCCCGATCCCGACGACGCCGGTGCGCCTGCAGACCGAGCTGTTCCCGGTTCCCACAGCTCCCGGCCAGTACACCTTCACCATCTCGTCCCGCGGCTACGAAGTGGACGCCAAGAGCGAGCTGCACTCGCGCGGCACGCTGCGGCTGGTGAGCTCCGACCACCCGGTGACCGGGCCGCAACGGCTGGCGGACATCGACAGCTCCCGCTTCGAGCCCTACTACTACGTCGGCGAGACCGATTTCTATGAACGCCTCGAAGCCAGCCTCGGCGAGACGTTCCAGTACGGCACCCACTTCCGCAACATCCAGCGCGTGCTGTGGGAGGACTCCACCGCCAACTACCTGTTCGACGTCGAGATGGACGAGCAGCTCTGGACTGACGGTCGCGAGGAAGGCTACGTCGTCAACCCCGCGCTGCTCGACGGGAGCTTGCAGATCTTTCTCTACCACCTGCTGCACGCCACCGACATCTTCAGCATGCCGCGGCGTGCCGTGGGGCTGACGTTCCTGCGCCCGCCGACCGTGCCGCGCCTGACCTGCTACGTGGAGAAGGAGCCGGACTGGGCCGCCATCAACGAGATGGGGCAGTACACGGAGCGGCGCGGCGATCGTTCCGGAGGCAGCATCCGAGTGTATGACGGCGCCACCGGCGAGTTGGTGCTGTGCATCGACGCCTACCTCTCCTTCAACTCCAACCCGAGCTGGAACGACCGTCCGCACAGCAAGCACGCCATCTCCTGGCAGCCCAAATTCGTGCCGGATGCGCGCTTCCTCCAGCCCCGCCTGGCCGAGGGCAACGAGGACGAACTCGAGCCCGCGGCGCTGATTGCCGCCCTGGAACAGCCGGTCGCCGGCGCCGGCCAACGGTACGCCTGCCGGGTAATCGAGATCGCCGCCGCGCGCCCCCCCGAACATACCGCCGTAACCCGGTGCTTCGATTACCTGGGCAGCCTCGGTGCGCAGACCGAATACTGGCTGCTAGGCGCTTCCGACGAGCAGGTGCGCGCTTACTACGATGCATTCCACAACCGCGATGCGGCCCTGCGATTCGCGGCCTTGGACCTGAACGCTGAGCAGACGCATGAGTGGAACACCGGCTTTCTGCGACCGCAGGTCGCCGAGATCCTGCTGCTGCACGACGAGGCAGCGACGTACGGGCCGGAGCAGTGGCGCTTGCTGCGCCGGCTGGCCGTTCCCGGCGGTCTGGCGCTGGTCTGCCACGACCGCGGGGCGCCGGCCGCGGGCGCGGCCACTGATCCGGCCGCCGACGGCGAGAGCGAGCCGAACTCCGGCTGGGATGGCGCCGGTTGGATCACGCTGCGTTCCGGGCACCGCGCCACCCTCCTGCAGGCGCCGCAGGTTGTCCACGAGGTCGCCGAGCCACCGCAGCTCGCCGCCCCACGCTGGGTAGTCGGTGAGCCGGGAAGCCTGGCGGACGCATGGCTGGCGCGGCTGGAGGAGGCTCGGAGTCCCGCGGCCGCCATCCCGTACGCGGAGTTGGCCGACGACCGCGTCGCCGACCTGGCCGACTGGCCGCACGCTGCCGACCTGCAGGCGATCGACTTCCTGTGCGGCGAAGACCCGGACGACCCCACCGGTGCGAAACTGGCGTGGCGTCTGGCCGCCTTCGTCAGGGCGCTGATACCGTTCCGGGTGGCGCAGGCGCAGGCGCAGTGCCGCCTGACCCTGGTGACGCGGCGCGCTGTCTTCGAGGTGACAGAGCCGCGTGCCGGTGCCGCGTGGGGGGCGCTACGCGCCATCACCGAGGAAATTGCCGCGGATGCGGGTACGGCTGCGCGGATCGACTTCCGCCTGGTGGATCTGGACGTGGAGGAGGATCTGGAGACCTTGGCCCGGCTCGATGGCTGCGATCTACGCGAGCGTGAGCTGGCGATACGCGGCAACCGCATCTGGGTGCCGCGGCTGGTCAGCCTCCGCCAACGGGTTCCGCGCGTGCCGGCTGACGAGGATGCCGCTTGGCGGCTGTCCCTGGACAACCCGGGGCAGATCGGTGGCCTGACGATGAAGAGCTGCGAGCCTGGACCCCTGGGAGCGGACGAGGTCGAGATCGAGGTGGCTGCCGCGGCACTCAACTTCCGCGACGTGATGGTAACGCTGGGGCTGCTGCCGTCGAGCTCGTTCGAGCGCTCGGCGCTCGGCCGAACGGTCGGGCTGGAGGCCAGCGGCGTGGTGCGCCGCGCCGGGGAGTCGGTCCGCACCTGCCGCGTCGGCGACGCGGTCGTGTTCACCCAGGGTGGCTGCATCGCCAATCGTGCGGTGGTCAAGGACTACCTGGTGTTCCGCAAGCCCGAGGTGCTGAGCATGGAGCAGGCCGCCGCGGTGCTGTCGGTCTACGTCACCGCATACTACTCGCTGATCCACCTTGCGCGCCTGCGCAAGGGCCAGCGGGTGCTGATCCACTCCGCCATGGGCGGCGTCGGCCAGGCGGCGATCGCCCTGGCCAGGCACGCCGGTGCGGAGATCTACGCCACCGCCGGCAGCGACGCCAAGCGCGAGCAACTGCGGGCGCTGGGCGTGCAGGCGGCGTTCGACTCGCACAGCCTCGACTGGTACGACGAGTTGCTGGCGGCCACCGGGGGAGAGGGGGTCGACGTGGTGCTGAATTCCCTGGCCGGCCGTCACATCGCCCTGTGCCTGGAGGCGCTGCGGCCCGGCGGCTGGCATTGCGAGATCGGCAAGGTGGACATCTACGCCGACAATGCGCTGAGCCTTTCGGTGTTCCGCAAGAACCTGCGCTTCGCGGCCATCGACGTCGACCGGCTGATGAACGACGACCCGTACCTGACGCGCGAGTTGTCGCAGGAGTGCCTGGACCTGCTGCGGCAGGGCGCGGTGCCGCCGCTGCCGATCACCACCTTCCCCTACCGCGACTACGAGGAGCCGCTGCGCCTGATGACCACCGGCCGGCACACCGGCAAGCTGGTGCTGCAGGCCCCGGCGGCCGCTGGCGAGCAGCCGCCGGTCGCCGACCTGCGCCCCTTCCTCGACCCCGCGGCGACCTACCTGGTCACCGGCGCCTTCGGCGGCTTCGGCCGCCTGCTGCTGCCCTACCTGGCCACGGTAGGCGCGCGCCACATCACCCTGCTGGACCGCGATCCGCAGCGCCGCCGCAGCGCCGACTGGCTGCGCAGGACCAGTGCCCTATGGTACCTCCCGGAAGACATCGAGATCGACGTCGTGGCCGGCGACGTAGCCTGTGAAGCGGACGTACGGCGCTGCATCGCCGGCCTGCAGCGGCCGCTGAAGGGTGTGTTCCACCTGGCCGGCACTCTGGACGACTGCCTGCTGGCCGATCTCACCTCCGAGTCCATGGCCACCGTGTTCGCGCCCAAGGCGCGCGGCGCCCTCAACCTCCACCGCGCGACCGCCGGCTGCGACCTCGACCACTTCGTGCTGTTCTCGTCGATCGCCTCCACGCTCGGCAACCCGGGTCAGGTCAACTACAGCGCCGCCAACGGCTTCCTGGACGGCCTGGCCGCCCTGCGCCGCCAGCAGGGCCTGCCGGCGCTGAGCTACAACCTGGCCGCGGTCGCCGAGGCCGGCATGGCCGCGCGCAACCTGCACGTGCTGCGCATGAGCCGCGCCGGCGGCGTGCCGCCGGTCAGCGCCGACTTCGCGATCACCAACCTCGACTACGCCATGCGCGCGATGCGGGACGGCGATCACCTGGTCACCGCCCTGTTCTCACGCCCGCCGTGGACGGTCGACTCCCCTGACTACCTGCGCACGGGACGCGTGCTGAGCAACCAGGACGCGTTCGCCGTCGACACCGGCGGCCAGCTCACCCAGGAGGCGGTGGTGGCACAGATTGCCGCCAAGGTGGCCGAGCTGTGCGGCCACGACGAGGGCAGCCCCGAGGAACCGCTGTCCAGCTTCGGCCTCACCTCCATCTCGGTCGCGGAGCTCGGCGCGTTCATCCGCATGCAGTTCAACCACCAGGTCAGCGCCCTGGAGCTGATGACCACCGCCACCTGCCTGTCGCTCTCCGCAGCGATCATGACCGGCGACCAGGGCGGCGACGCCGAAACCGACGACGGCGAGGCTGCGGGAGCCGAGCACGAGGTCGCCGAGCCTCCCCCCGCGCGCCGCGTGCCCTCCGCCTTCGCCAGCGCCCCGGCCGACCACTTCCCCAACGCCGCCGCTCTAACCCTAACGGTATCGATACCGTAGCAAGTGTTGCAGCATCCAACAGCTTTGGCCGGCCCGGACCGCGGCCGCGCCGTGCAATGCGCCGGCCCATTGCCGTTGGTTGTTGGTTCGGCCCTGAAAACCGGTGCGATGTGCTCCTTGACCCAACCGCCAGAGTGGGAGCACCGTTTCTTTACGTTCGTCATCAAGAGGTAATGTCGATGTATGTTCGTGCCGATATAGCTCTCTACAATTCGCACGGTCGGTTGACCGCCATCGTAGAAGTCAAGAGCAAGATGGGGACGTCACGGACGTGGGCTACGCTGACGCGGCGCAACATCCTGGCCCACGGCGACATCGGCGGTGTCGAGTTCTTTCTCCTGGTCACCCCGGATCAGCTGTATCTTTGGAAAGACGCCGGAGTAGCGCCCGATCCCGTACCGCCAACCTACCGAGCCGACACGACGACGGAATTCGCGCCCTACTTCTCGGGCGCCGGCGTACGTCCCGAGGATATCAGTGGTCATGCCTTCGAGTTGCTCGTGGGCGCTTGGCTGGGCGACGTGACACGGTCGACGCGCAGGGCGCGCGAGCGTACGGACACCGTGCGCAAGCTTGACGAGTCAGGACTTAGCATCGCGGTCCAGGATGGTCGCATCGAGTACGAAGCGGTCGTGTGAACGTCTACGTCGAATCGAACTTCGTACTGGAGCTCGCCCTTCAGCAACAGGAGTCGGCGAGCTGCGAGAACATGCTGCAACGGTGCGAAGAGGGCCGCTGTCGCATTCTCGTGCCTGCGTATTGCCTGGCCGAGCCGCACGAGACCCTCATGCGTCGTCGCAAGGAGCGCATGAGGATGAAAGTCGAACTTGACGCCCAACTCGGGCAGATCGCTCGGACCGCGACCAACGCCCCGCAATTGAGCGGATTCCTCACCGTTACCGATCTGCTGATACGCAGTACTGAGCAGGAGAGCCGCAAACTGGATGAAGTATCGGACAGGCTTCAGCGTGTTGCCGAAGTGATACCGCTCGACGCTTCGATCCTGCAAGACTCCAGTCGATTTCGGCGCGCGCACCGTTTCTCTCCCCAGGATGCCATCGTCTACGCGTCCGTCGTCGCGCACCTCGCTATCGGTTCCGAGCGGGAGAGCTACTTCGTTTCCAGAGACCGGCATTTTGACGACCCGGATGTCGTAGCAGAGCTTGGTCGTTTCAACTGTGGACTCCTGCGCAGCTTTGGCCACGCCCGTCACGTAGTCGAGGGATCCGATTCCGAGCGGGTCTCCCATTAGAACGCGTATGCCGGCTGTCACCGAACTCGACAGGAGAGTGGCGCCGCTGGCCGGCGCGTTGCCGCCTCAGTGTCAGCGCGACCTGGACGGCCTGCGGGCGTTCGTTCGCCGCGCCATCGGCGACGGCAAGCCGGCACCCGCGGTGCCGGTGGCGGACGTGAGGGAGGTGCTGCTGACCGGGGCCACCGGGTTCGTGGGCCGGTTCGTGCTGCGCGACCTGCTCTGCATGGACGGCGACCTGGTCGTGCACTGCCTGGTGCGGGCCGACGGCGGCGAGCACGGACTCGACCGCCTGCGCACCGCCATGGAGGAGGCGGATATCTGGGACGAGGCGTTCGCGGCCCGCATCCGCGTCGTGGGCGGCGACCTGTGCGAGACGCGCTTCGGTCTCGGCCAGGCCGGCTTCGACGACCTGGCCCGGCGAATCGACGCGGTCCATCACTTCGCCGCCGAAGTGAGCCTCTCCACCTCCTATCTCGCCATCCGCAGGACCAACGCGTTCAGCATGCGCAACGTGCTGGAGCTGTGCCTGCGCACCCGGCTCAAGCACCTGTTCCACGCCTCGACGATGGGGGTGTTCCCGCAGTACTTCTGCGACTTCGCCAACGAGTTCGCCGGCCGCGGCATCGACCACCAGGGACAGCCGGACCTCGCCGAGATGAAACGCATGTTCCCGCTCTCCCTCGGCGGGTACTCGTGGAGCAAGCTGGTCGCCGAGCAGAGCGTGCTGTTCGCGCGCGAGGCCGGGCTGCCGGCCGCGGTCTTTCGATTGCCCCTGACCAGCCGCTCGACGACCGGCTATACCCAGCCGAGCGACACCTCCGTGCGGGTGTACGCCGCGGTTGCCGACGTGCAGATGATGCCGAGCGGCTTCTCGTTCCAGCGGCAGAATCACACGGTCGACACCCTGAGCCGGATCTGCACGGCGATCGCGGCCAACCCCGGGCGGCAGTTCACCCTGTACCACTGCTGCAACACGAATCCCGTTCCGCACGACCTGGAGCTGGCCGACTTCGGTCTCTATCTGCGCGAGGTCCCGTACGACACCTTCAAGCGCGCCTGCCAGGCGCGCGGCGAGGACTCACCGCTGCACGGCTACTGGGCGCTGTTCGAGAAGTTCGCGCCCTACTGGTTCAGTTCGAGCAAGTCGCTGACGGATCTTCCCGTCAGCGACCGCGCCCTGCGCGACGATTGCCCGTTTCCGATCGAGTGGCCGGGAATCCTGACCATGTTCCGGCGCACCAACGACTGGATCAGGGAGCATCGCGAGCAGTGGCCGTTTTCGCTGCCGCAGCCTCGCATCGACTACGACCGCCTGCTGACACGGGCCGAGCGCTACGCGGAACGCTTCGGGGCCCCGTTCGCCGAGACCTGTCCCGACTGGATTCGCGACGGGCTTGCCCACCTCGTGGAGGCTCTGCGGGCGCCGGAGGCTCGCCTGTTGCAGGCAAAGCGTGCGGTCGTCGTCTCCGACCTGAGCGCCAGCTTGCGCAACAACGCGGCGCTCACCGGCGAGCGAGTGCGGCATCCGGAGATCCAACGCGAGGAGATCATGCAACCGGTGTTCATCGTCGGCATCAACCGCACCGGGACCACGTTCCTGCACCGTCTGTTGGCGCGCGATCCGCGCTTCTGGACCCTGCACAGTTACGAGCTGTCGGAACCGGTGGTGCCGGACGGCGACTATGCCAGGGCCTGGACCGACGCCGACGTCCGGCGTGCGCGGCTGCTGGACGTGTTCGTGGCCGCGGGCTTCTTCGAGTCGTTCGCGGGCGCGCATGACATCGCCGTCGATGAGCCCGAGGAGGATCTCCCCCTGCTGCGGCACACCTTCCGGTCCTGGTCCAACACCAACATCTACCAGGTGCCCGAATATGGACGCTGGCTCACCACGGCCGGCTCGCAGCCCGCCTATGGATATCACCGCCGCGCCATGCAGCACTTCACCTGGCAGCGGCATATGCAGCAACCCGGGCGGGAGGCGCAGTGGCTGTTGAAGGCGCCGGTCCATCTCATGGAGATGGAGGCGCTGGTGGGCGCTTACCCGGACGCATGTTTCATCCAGACCCACCGCGAGCCGCGGGAGTTCATGGGATCGTGGGTGAGCCTGATCGAGCAGCTCCGCACTCGCACCACCGAGTCCACTTCGCGGCGCGATCTCGGAGCAGAGCAGCTTGCCGACATGAGCACCATGCTGGATCGGGCGGTGGATTTCCGGAACGCTCATCCCGAGTTGCAGCAGCGCTGGTGCGACGTGAGCTACGCCGACCTGGTCGACGACCCGTGGGCAACGGTGCGCGCCATCTACGAGCACTTCGGCTGGCCGCTCACGCCCGAGGCCGTCGCCGCGATGCAGGAGTGGCAGGAACGGCAGGCGGAACAGCGCCGTCAGGAGATCCGGCACAGCTACGACCTGGCCGATTTCGACGTCACCCCTGACGCCGTGGACGCCGCCTTCGCCCGCTACCGGGAGTACATCGCCGGCCGCGGCATCCGCACCTGACACCGGGCGCCGCGGGCGCTATGAGTCCGCGATCACGCCCGTCGCGCGCAGCAGGGTTTCCTGTACCAGCAGCTCGTGCGACACCGGCCGGTCACGCGGCTGCCTCCCCTCGATGGTCGCCAGGAACGCGTCGAGCTCCAGCTCATAGGTCCGCTGCCGGCTTTCCCCGTCCATGCTCACGAACTGCTCGCCCTGCCGGTAGCCGTCGCCGGCTTCCGCCAGGCAGAGCCGGATCCGCAGGCCGGGCTCGAAGGGCTCGACGATGATGGCGCTGCCCCGGCTGCCGTACACCTCGAAACGGCGCGCCGCCGGCTGCGTCTCCAGCGCGGCGATGTCGATGAAGGCAAGAGCGTCCTCGAACTCGAACACCCCGAGCGTGTTGTCCTGAAACCCCGCTGCCGACCCCGCGTCGTTCCGCAGGAACGCCGTCACCTTCACCGGCCGCCCCAGGATCCAGACGACCTGGTCGAGCATGTGCCCGCCCAGATCGAAGAAGACGCCGCCCCGGTGCGCGCCGGCGATCCGGGCGCGGCCTGCCTCATCGATGTGCGTGGACATGTGGGCGCGCACGGCGAACACGTCGCCCAGCAGGCCCGACTTCGCCCACCCGGCGACCGTTCTGAAGGAAGAGTGGTAGCGCAGCATGTAGCCCATCTGGATGAGCAGACCCTGCTCCTCGGCTGCCGCCACGACCTGCTGCCACTGCACCCAGTCGTCGCCCGCGGGCTTGTCGTACCAGACGTGCTTGCCGGCGGCGACGATCTCCCCGGTCTGATCGAGACTCTCCGCGTTGTGCCCCTCGGAGGCGATCGCCACGATGCTCTCGTCTTCCAGCATCTCGCTCCTGTCGTCATACCAGTGAACGCCCGCGAAGGCGCCGTCCGACCCTTCGAGCTCGGCGCGCCGCCGCGGATCGGGTTCGAAGACCCCGGCGACCTCGACATCGCCGTTCACCTGCATCGCCTGCAGCTTTCCGGACGCGTGCCCGTGCCTGGTTCCGTATTGAGCCATGCGAATCTTCGCCACCGTTCCCTCCAATTCCGGCTGGTGTGCCGCAACGCGCTACGGTACCACGCCGGCGTCGCGCAGGATCTGCTCCACGCACTCCGCCACGCCCGCGCGGTCGGTGTCGACGATGCTGTCCACCGGATCGGGCGGCTCGTACGCCGCGGCCTCCCATGCGCGCCGGTACACGCCCTTGAAGTCCCGCTGCCGGGCCACGTCCGGCGGGCACCGCAGCCACACCATCACCAGCCCGGGCAGGGCGCGCGCCGGCTCCCGGATCCGCTTCGTCGGCGACACCATCGCCACCACCACGTCGATGTCGCCCGCCAGGCGCGCCGCGAGCGCGGCGACCCGGCGCACGTTCTCCCGCCGGTCGGCCGCCGAGAAGCCGAGCCCGCGGCTCAGCTCGCCGCGGCGCACCACGTCGCCGTCGATCAGGCACGCCACGCGGCCGAGCTCGCCCAGGCGCTCCACCAGCGCCCGGCCGACGGTCGTCTTGCCGCTGCAGGGCATGCCGGTGAGCCAGAATACCGCCATCCGCTATCCGCTATCCGCCGACGCAACCATCCACGACCGCGCCCCGATCATCAAGGCTCGGCGCCGAGCCCTGACACCGTGTCGCGGGTTACGGTGCTTCCCGTTCCGGTATACTGACTATACTGACAGCTCGGCTGCCGAGCCGCGAAGGAGATGAGACATGGGAGACTCGGACGACCGCATCCCGGTCGAGCGCGACAACGTCGAAGTGGTGCTGACCGTCTTCAAGACGCTGCGCGGGGCGTTCAATCCCGACCTCGCGGCGCTTCAGGCGAACGCACCGGGCATCGCCGCGTTCGCCGAGCGCCTGGACCTGGGCATCGAGCGGATACAGGCGCTGCTGGACAGCGGCGGCGACCCCCTCTCCGTGAAGCGCGAGAACGTCGAGACGATGCTGGATCGGATCCGGAAGTTCCGCTTCAACTTCAACCCGGACAGCGCCGCCCTCAAGGAGAACACCCCGGGCATCGCCGCGTTCGCCGAGCGCCTGGAGAGCGCGGCCGAGCGGCTGGAAAACGCCCTGAAGTAGGTTGCCCCGGACCCAGATCAGCCCCGGCGCATGACCGTGATGGTCACGACCTCCGCCTTCCGGTACTTCTGGTGCCGGATGGACGACGCGTAGTGGCGCAACAGGCGCAGGGAGGTTTCCTCGCCCGCCGTTGACGCGTCGGGTTCGCCGAGCGTAGCGATCTCGTCTTCCAGGTTGCCGCTTCCGAAGGCGGCGACGAACTCCAGCTCCCCGGACTCGCGGCTGACACGCGCCGACACGCGCAGTTGCTGGCGGCGCTCGGAGGCGAATTCGGGGTCGTCGGCGAACGGATCCTCGTCTTCCTTGAGCGAGAGGATCACCTCCTCGCAGGCCGCGCGCAGCGGCGTCATGGCGGCCTCGCTCCAGCCGCGCCGCGAAGCCAGCTCGACCACGAACCGGTCCACGGCGGGAATCGCATCGGTGTTGAGCTCCATCGCCCGCCGCTTCCACTGGCCGGGAGGATCCAGGATCAGCGACAGGATGATCGCCATGATGCCGCCGGCGGTCATGCCGTTGCCCAGCAGCACGCCCAGCCGGCCGCCCGCCTGGCCGAGCAGCTCCGGGAACAGCCATCCGTTCTGGAACCCCACTCCCACCCAGAACGAGATCCCGACGATCGCGCTCTTGCGGTAGTCCAGCCCGGATGCGACCACCAGCTTGATCCCCAGCGTGAACAGGACGGCCGCCAGCGCCAGGGTGAAGGCGCCGGCGACGGCGTTGGGGATGGCCAGCAGCAGCGACACGATCTTCGGAAAGAAGGCAAGCGCCAGGAACAGCGCTCCGACGAACACCCCGACGCGGCGTGCCGCCACGCCGGTGATCTCGGCGATGCCGACGCTGGTCGAGTAGGTCGTCGTCGGCAGCGTTCCGGCGAGCCCGGAGAGCAGGTTGCCGACGCCGTCGGTGGCCACCGCGTTCTGCACCAGCGTGTAGTCGGTGGCGCGCGGCCGGCGCCAGGAGACCTTCTGGATGGCGATGGCATCACCGACCGTCTCGACGGCTCCGGCAAGGGACAGGAACATGAACGACGGCAGCAGCCAGAAGTGGCGCCCGAGTGCCGAGAAGTCCAGTCCCGGCCACGCCGAGAATCGCGGCAGCCCGATCCAGTCGGCGTCCATGACCCGCTGCAGGTCATAGGTGCCGAACACGGCGCCGACCACGCAGCCTGCGAGCACGCCGATCACCGGCGCCCACACCCGCGCCACCCCGCGGGTACGCAGGGTCAGGACCATGATCGCCGCCAGCGTCACGCCGGCCGTCAGCGGCGCGGCCGCCGGCGGCGTCCCGGCGGGCTCCTGGCCGAACAGGTCGAAGATGACCGGCGCCAGGGTGACCGGGATCAGCATGATGATCGTGCTCGACACGGTCGGCGTGAGGATGCGCCGCAGGCGCCGGAGGCGCCGCGCCACTCTCAACAGCGGCAGGGCGGAGATCAGCACGAGCGTCGCCAGCAGCGTCGGGCCGCCCTCGGACAAGGCGGTGATGGAGACGGCGATGTACGCCGCGGCGGGTCCCATCAGCAGCAGGTGGCCGGAGCCGAGCCGGCGGCGGCGCGTGGTTTGCAGCATCGTCGTGAGGCCGCTCACGATCAGGCCGGCGAACACGGCCCATGCCAGGTACGAGTCTTCCAGACCGGCGCTGCGCACCACGATCAGGACCGTCACGATCATGCTGGCAAGCGACAGCGCGGCGTGCTGGAAGGCCAGACCCAGGGCGAGTCCCGGCCGCATCCTCTCGTCCGGCTCGTAGCGGACTTCCTGCTCGGCGGCGCGCTCCTGCATCATGGCGGTCACCCGGTCACGGCGAGCGCCGGCGGGACGCCAGCGGCTGCAGCGTCAATCCTTGCACGGTGATCGAGAAGATCACCACCACGTAGGTCATCGTCAGGATCAGCTCGCGCTCGCCCCCGGCCGGCAGCGACAGGGCGAGCGCCACCGAGATGCCGCCGCGCAGCCCGGCCCAGGTGGCGACCAGCCCACCGGAACGCCGCATCAGCCGCATCGTCCCGCCCACGGCGAGCAGCCGCGATCCGGTCACCGCGACGATCGCCACCGCCCCGGCCGCCAGCGCGGCCGGGTTCAGGTCGAGCACCAGCAGCTCCAGCCCGATCAGGACGAACAGCACGGCGTTGAGCACCTCGTCCAGCAGCTCCCAGAAGGAGTCGAGGTGCTCGCGGGTCTTTTCCGACATGCCCAGGCGGCGTCCGCGGTTGCCGATGAGCAGGCCCATCACGACCACGGCCAGCGGTCCGGACACGTGCAGCAGCCCCGCCAGCGCGAAGCCGCCGGCGACCAGCGCCAGCGTGATCAGCACCTCGACCTGGTAGCTGTCGATGGTGCGCAGCGCCAGGTAGCCCAGCCAGCCCAGGACCAGGCCCAGCGCCGCCCCGCCCAGGGCCTCCTCGGCCAGGAAGAGCGCCAGCTCGCCGGCTTGCAGGTGCACGGAGCCGGCCGCCAGCCCCGCGAGGGTCGCGAACACGACCACGGCGAACCCGTCGTTGAACAGCGACTCGCCGGCGATCAGGGCGCGCAGCCCGGCGCCGACGCCGCTGCGGCGCAGGATGGCCAGCACCGCCACCGGATCGGTGGGCGCCACGATCGCCCCGAACACCAGGCACCAGACGAAGCCCAGCGGCAGGCCCAGGAGGTTCGCGCTGGCGTACGCCGCCAGCGCCACCAGCGCCGTGGAGACGATCACGCCCAGCGTCGCGAACAGCCCCACCTCCAACCAGCGGTCCAGCAGGTCGCCAAGGTCGACGTGCAAGGCGCCGGCGAACAGCAGGAAGCTGAGCATGCCGCCCAGCAGGGTCTCCTCCAGGGCGGCGGCCGCCACCAGCTCGCGGGCGCGCTCGGCGATCTGCAGCACGCCCAGCGACCCGAGGACCAGCACCACCACCGAGATCGCCAGCGCGATCAGCATCACGCCGATGGTGGTCGGCAGGCCGATCAGACGTTCGTTGAGAAAGGCCAGAAGCGCGGTGATCGCCAGCAGCGAGGCGACGATGGCAAACAGTTCCATGACCGTCCGGGATTCTATGCGGCTCGCGGGGAATAGGCACGGCACAGGGGGGCGTAGTTGGCGGCCTGGAGAGATCGTCCCGACCGCTTGAGAGATATAGCGCATGCGCTATACACTGCCGTGTGCATGGGATGGACGGTCGAATTCGTCTCCGCCGCCGCGGCGGGCACTCGCGACCGCCGAGGAGAGGATGCGGCAGGTGACGTCATGACGGCACTGAAAGAGCTGAAGGAACGCCTCATGGAAGACCCGGCGTTCCAGGAGGAATACGAACGCGCCGATGACGAGTTCGCGCTGATCGAAGCGCTGGTTCGCGCCCGCACGGCCGCGAAGCTGACGCAGGTGGAGCTCGCGCGGCGCCTCGGCACGACCCAGTCCGCCATAGCGCGGCTGGAAGGCGGCCGCGTGTCTCCGTCCTTCACCACGTTGCGTCGCTACGCCGCAGCGACCGGCACGCGGCTCACCGTGAGGCTGGTACAGGCCGATAGCTGAACCTGTCGGCGCGAATCGGCGCAGGCGGGGAGCAGCGGACCATATCGCCCGCGTGCACGATTGGGGTTGTATGATCGGCAGCGCATCATGGCCTGTTACCGAACTGCCATAGTCGCGTGCGGCATGATCGCCCGCGTCCACGTTCGCGCGTGGCTGGGCGTTCCGGGCCGGCCGACCGGCATCGGGGCCATCGCGGACAGCAATCCGGACGCGCTGCGGGAGTTCGGGGAGTTCTTCGACGTGGCCGCCGAGCACCGCTACGCCGACTACCGCGAGATGCTGGACGCCGAGCGCCCGGACTTCGTCGACGTCTGCTCCTGGCACGCCCAGCACGCCGAGATGGTGATCGCCGCCGCCGCCCGGCGGCCGCGGGCGATCATCTGCCAGAAGCCGATGGCCGTGGACCTGGGCGAGGCGGACCGCATGCTCACCGCCTGCGAGCGCAACGGCGTCAAGCTGGCGATCGCCTACCAGCGCCCGCACCACGCGGCGTGGCTGCGCGCGCGGGAGCTGATCCGCGCAGGCGTCATCGGCCGCGTCGCGCAGGTGACCGTGGAGTCGGGCGGCAACCTCCTCAACGTGAACTCGCACAACATCCGCCTGGCGCTGTTCCTGATGGACGAGCCGGCGGTCCAGTGGGTGCTGGGCGCGGTCGAGCGCACCACCGACCGGGTGGAGCGCGGCCTGCCGGCAGAGGACGCGTGCCTGGGGATCGCCGGCTGCGACAACGGCGCGACCATCCTCATCCACAGCGGCGACGGGCCGCAGACGCTGCGCGTGACCGGAACCGACGGCATCATGGAGCTGGGCACGGAGGTGCCCCCGGTGGAAGAGCTCCCGTCGGACGCGCCCATGTACATGCCGGAGGGGCCGACGTCCCGGTACAACCGCGAGGTCGGCACGGCGCGCTACCTGGGCGCGGGAGGCGGCGGCTGGCAGACGGTCGAGGCGCCGTGGCACGACCCGTGGGCGCACCAGTGCCGGGAAACCATCGACTGGGTCGAGGGCCGGATCGAGCGGCCGATCTCGGCCGCCGACCGTGGCCGCGCCGTGCAGGAAGTGATGATGGCGCTGTTCGAGTCGGCTCGGAAGCGGCAGCGGGTCCACCTGCCGCTGAGGACGAGGGTCAATCCGCTCAGCCTGATGGTCGACTCGGGCGAGCTGCCGGTCGAGTGGCGGGGCCGCTACGAGAGCCGCTCCGGGATCGTCCGAGGCGAGGCGATGGCGTGGGCCGACCGATGACGAGCCTGCGCCGGACTACGGCCCGTCCCCACCGCCGGGGCTGAAGCGCGGCGGCGCCGGCGAGCGCTCATGCCGGCATGGAACACTCACGCTTCATGCGCGGCCGGATGGCCGCCTTCGCAACACTCCTGACCGCGGCATCCCTGACCGGATGCATGGACTTCATGGAGGCGACCTCGCCGCGGAGCGCATCGGGCTCCGGGAGCGCGGACGCCGCCGCGCCGGACGGCAGCGGCTCGGACGCTCCGCGGCCGCCGGCCCCGAAGCTGGTGATCAACGAAGTCGACTACGACCAGGCCGGCGCCGATGACGCCGAGTTCGTGGAGATCGTCAATCCGAACCCGGCCGCCGTGGACCTGGCCGACTACCGGGTGGAGCTGATCAACGGATCCAACGGGCGCCGTTACGGCTCCTACGCAGCCAGCGGCCGCCTGGCAGCCGGCGGATACCTCGTGATCGGCGATCCGGCGGTCATCGCCGCCGTGCCCGCCGGCACCGTCACGGCGCCGCTCAAGAGCGGCGGCCTGCAGAACGGCCCGGACGCCGTTCGCATCGTGGAAGCCGCCACCGGCCGCGTGCTGGACGGCCTCCACTACGAGGAAGCGATCCCGGACGCCGGCGAAGGCGCACCGGCGCCGGAGGACGCCACCGACTCACCGACGTCGATCGGCAGATGCCCGGACGGCTTCGACAGCGACGACAACGGCGCCGACTTCGCGGCTGCGACGCCGACCCCGGGCGCGGCCAACGACTGCGCCGGCCTGGTCTCCGGCTGAAGGCGTCCTGAAGCGCCACGGACGCCGCGACGGTATCTCGGGCATGAGACACCTTCATTCATCGCGCAGCGTCGTTGCCGGGCTGGCAACGATGCTGGTCGCCGCATCCCTGACCGGATGCATGGAATTCCTGGACCTGGCGGCCCCGGCTGCCACGGAAGCGGCGGTGGCGCAGCCGCCGCCGGGCGGTGGCCCGCCGGCCGAGCCTCCCCCGCGCTCGGCCACGACATCGGTGACGGTGCGGGTGGCCGGGCCGCTGACCGTAGCCTCGGCGAAGGGCGGCCACGACGACATCGACTCGGTGACCGTCAGCGTGGCCGGCAACGACGCCGAAGGAACCCCGCAGGACCCGCTGGCCACGGCCACGCTGACGCGCTCGCCGGCCGGCGTCTGGACCGGAAACCTCTCCGGGCTCACCATCAACACCGAGTTGACCTTCACCGCGAAGGCGCTCGACGGCAACGGCACGGAGATCTTCAGCGGCACGCACACCGCCACGCTCACCGACGTGGGCGCGCAGATCACGATCCGGTTGCAGGTGGTCGACGACAACGTGGCGAACCGGTTCCCGAAGGTCACCGGGATCAGCATCAGCAACGTCTCGACCGGCATTGCGGCCGACCTGACCATCACCGTGCAGGGGTCGGCCTCGGAACAGCTCGACTACGAGCTTACCGGCGGCGCGTTCGATCCCAGCGCCGGCAGCGTCACGCTGGAGCAGAGCGGGACCGGGTCGATCGCGGCCTTATACCGGCCGCCGGACATCGTCGGCTGGTACACCGTGCAGGTCGCGGTGCGGAACGCCCAGGGCAATCGGGCCGAGGTGGACTTCCAGATGCGGGTGCAGACCTGGGGCCTGACGGCGCGGCTCGGGCCGGTCGTGCGCGGCATCTCCGGCAAGCGCACCCCCGCGGGCATCCGCTGGACGGCCGCCGTCTCCGCTGCCGGCGACGGCACCGGGCTGACTTATGCCTGGGCGTTCACCAAGGACGACAACAGTGCCGGAACGTTCACGGACGCGGCAGAGAACCCGACGATCATGACCGGCTATGAGCAGACGACCGCCGGCACCCTGTCCGTCACCGTCACCGACGCGGACGGCCTGGAGACCAGCGCCAGCCTCGCGGTTGCCGCCAACATGTTTCCCGCTCTCCCGCTCATGCCGCAGGCGGCAACGCTGCTGGTCAACGAGATCGACTACGATCAGGCTGGCAGCACCGACTCCGCCGAGTTCATCGAGATCCTGAACCCCGGATCGGGCTCGGTCGATCTTGCCGACTACCGCTTCGAGCTGGTGGACGGGGCCGATGACGAGCCGTACCAGTTCGTGGACGGCAGCGGGCAGCTCCCCGGCGGCGGCTTCCTGGTGCTCGCGAAGCAGTCGTTGATCGACACGCCGAGCTTTCTGCCGGCCGGAACGCTCACGCTCGCCCTGACCGGGAACAGCGTCACGAACGGCCCGGACGGCGTGCGCATCGTGCGGCAGGCGGACAGCCGCGTGGTGGATGCCGTCCACTACGAGGGCGTCGTTCCGGGCGCCGGCGAAGGCTCGCCGGCGCCGCAGGATCCCGACACCGATACGACCTCCATCGGCAGATGTCCGGCCGGCTTCGACAGCGACGACAACGGCCTGGACTTCCGCGCGATGCCGGCGACGCCCGGCGCCGCCAACACCTGCTCGTAGCCGGGCAGGAGCCGTTCCCCCTCGCGTGGCGCCATCCACACGGCGCCACGCGAGGTCGCGGCAATGAACCCACCTGGCCATGGCCAGCATCTTCAAGGTCGAGTACAGCAAGAGTGCGCGTCGGCGGGTCCACCGTTTGCCCGGAAACGTCGCGCATACGATCATCGGCAAGATTCGAGAACTGGCTTTGGATCCATTCGCGCCGAACAACAACGTGACCAAGCTGCGGCACTCGGCGTGACCATCGACGACCTGGTGGAGCCGGCATGCACAGAAGGCGCCGGCGCGGCACAATGACGGGGCCATGCGCATCTACATCAGCCGCCAATTGCAGAACCCGGAATTCTCCTCCGACGCCCGCCGGGCGGGGATCGCCCGCTTGGGCGAGCTTGCCGACGTCGAGGAGCTGCCCGCCCCGCTGACCCCCGCCGACGCGCCCGGCCTGGTCGCCGTGATCGCGGACGGCACCTTCTTCTCCGACGAATTCTACGCCGCGGCCGACGACCTGCGGGTCGTGGCGCGCTGGGGCGTCGGGTTCGATCAGGTCAACCTCGCCAGCGCCACCCGCTACGGCGTCCCGATCACCCTCACCCCCGTGCACATGGACACGGTGGCCGAGTACACGATCGCACAGTGGATGGCCACCATGAAGCGCACCTACACGTTCAACCGGATGGCCCACGCCGGCGACTCGCGCGTGATCCGCTGCTACGACGTGCAGGGCTCCTGCCTGGGGCTATACGGATTCGGGCGCATCGGCCAGGAGGTGGCCAAACGCGCCGTTCCGCTCCTCGGTGACCAAGGCCGCCTGCTGGTGTACGACATCCGCGACGACATAACCGAGCTGGCCGCCCGCTTCGGGGCCGAGGCGGTGGCGGAACCGGAAGAGCTGTTCCGGCGCTGCGACACCGTGTGCGTGCACGTCTCCGGTGCCGATCCGGTCGTCGGCTACGAGCAACTCGCCCTCATGCAGCCGCACGCGTCGGTGATCAACCCGTCCCGCGGCACGCTGGTCGACGACGCCGGTGCCCACCGCGCCGTCGAGGAGGGAAGGCTCTTCTACTACGTGGTCGACGACCCCGTGGACGGCCCGCGCGCCATCCACCGCGACCACCCGCGCATCATCGCCACCAACCACTCGGGCGGCATCACGGTGGAGTCCTCCGCGCGCCTGGATGCCAAGACCTTCGAGCAGGTGACCGACGCCGTGCACGGGCGCCAGCCCGAGCACGTGCTCAACCCGGAGGCGCTCGACCACCCGCGCGTGCGCGCGTGGCTGCGGGAGCGCCGCTGAAACCGGCCGGCAGGTAGATCCGGTTGTCGTGGACGGCAGCCACCGCGGGATCGTCCCGCAACCGGGCCTTGACCAGCTCGCGATCCTCTGCGTCGTCCAGCCGCACCAGCGAGTAGCCGCCGCCGGCCGCCGCGCCGTCGCGGAAGCGCACGATCACGCTGTGCGGATCGATCCTGCCTGATGCCAATGCCCCCCGCGGGGTGACGCCGGGGTCGCGGAAGCGTCTGTCGGAGCGCAGAGACAGGCCGGGGGAGGCTCCGGGGTAGGAGCCGAACAGGGCGAACGCGTCCAGCACACCGGCCTTCGCGAGCATCGCCCGCACGTCGCGCAGGGTGAGGGAGGGGGCGACCCCGGCCAGCAGCGCCAGGACGCCGCTCACCTGCGCGGCCGCAATCGACGTCCCATGGTCCAGGGTGACGATCCAGGGCGCCGGGCCGGGGTCACCGCCTGCTCCCAGCACGGGCACGCCCGCGCGGCTGTCTCCGCCGGGTGCGGTGAGGTCGACCTCGGGTCCGGAATTGGACGTGGGCGCGAGCGACCCGTCCATCCCCGCTGCCGCCACCGCCAGGGTGTAGCGGGAGTTGGCGGGGGCGCGCACCGCGGAGCCGTGGTTGCCGGCGGCGCTCACCACGATGGCGCCCGCTTCGGTAACGCGGCGCAGGGCGTCCTCCAGCACCTCGTCGGGAGGCCCCGGCAGGGAGTCCGCGAAGCTGAGATTGATGATGCGCGCCCGCCGGCGCGGCCGGCTGCCCGAATCGTTCTCCAGCCCGGCGGCGTACAGCAGGCCCTGTACGACGTCGTAGCTCGTCGCGCCGCGCGGCGCCACCACGCGAACCGGCATGATCGTCACCCGCGAGCGGCCCCACGGCCACCCCATCCCGGCCACGCCCACGCCGTTGCCGGTGTGCGCGGCGATGCTGCCGGCGATCGCGGTCCCGTGCCAGGGACCGCCGGTTGCGGGATCCGTGGCGTCGGGATCGATGCCGTCGCCGTCGGCGGCGGCCTCCGGGTCGCGGATGAAGTCGTAGCCGGCCGCGGTGTCCAGGTTGGCCAGCAGGTCCGGGTGCGGGACGTAGCCGGTGTCCAGCACCGCTACCACCACGGGCTCCGGCTGCGGCAGCACGCCCACCGCGAGCGCCTGCCACACCTCCGGCAGCCGGATCTGGCGCAGCGGCCACTGGCCGTCGCCGGAACCGCCGCAGTCGACGCCGGCCGCCACGGCGGGATAGCAGGGATCGTCGGGAACCGGCGGCCGCCCGGGCAGCGCCGCCACGACTGCCTGGGCCGAATCCTGCAGGTCGAACCCGGCCACACCGGAGGTGCGCACGCGGACGGTCAGGGTATGGCGGCCCGGCGCAAGCGGACGCGGCGGGCGGTAGGACTTGGCAAACGGGTCCAGGGGGCGGTACGGCTCGCCGTCCAGGGACACCTCCAACGCGGCGACGCGCGGGGGAATGCCGCTCCATTCCCAGACCGGCGGGTTTGCATAATTGCCCAGCAGCATCGACCGATGCACCGACACACTCAGCGTCGCCGGCTCCTCGCACGACGCGAGCAGCACGGCGATGACGGTACCGGCAAGCAAGGCCGGAAGCCGAGACACGACGGTGGTCAAAGGACGTGAACGTCGAACCGGACCTCGAACTCGACTGTCAGCCGCGGGCTTCACCGCGAGCCTATCGACATCGGCGCGACGCCGCGTCCAGGTCGAGCCGCCCCTGGCCATAGATCCACTCCTGGTCATAGGGCGGGCTCTTGTCCGCCGTGGCGAGCATGCAGTCGCGAATCCGATGATGGCTCAGATTCGGGAACATGCTCTTCAACGCGGCCAAGCCGGCCGCGGCGTAGGGCGCGGCGATGGAGGTTCCCCCGGCGAAGATCCAACGCCCGTCGCGATGGGTCGTGACGACCTCGCCCGGCGCGGCGATGCACCACTCGGCGGCGTCGCCGCAGTAGTGGGAACCTCTGTGGATGCGGCCGTCCGGACCGATGCCGACGACCGCCAGCCACCCCTTCTCCAGAGCCGGGAAATACCGGGGCAGCATCCCCTCGACCGCCGGATGGAGGTTGTCGCCGTTTCCGGCCGCCCACACCGCCACGCCGCCCGCGCCGACGTACGCTTCGAACGCCCGCAGCGTCACCGGCATGATGCGGCGGACGGAGTCCGCCGTGAGGCCAAACAGCTCTTCCCGTTCCGGACTCCACTCGTACGTCCTGCCCCAACTGAAGTTCGTGACGCGGACGCCGAGCGACCTCATCCAGTCGATCCCGCGGGCGATCTCCCGGTCGAACAGCTCGCTCCACTGGTGAAGCTTCTCGCTCACGCCGGGCGGGCAGTCGACGCTGGCGTCACAGAGATTGCCCCAGGGGTGCCAGGTTGACGCCGTGTTCCCGAACGACGCGATCCGCGCCTCGTAGGCCACGCCGTACACGCCCGTTCCGTTCTTGCGCGCGGCGATGATCCCGTTGACCTGGGTGCCGTGGTTGGTGGTGTCGAGCCGAGGGCTGCGATCGTCCGGCGGCCTGTTGGGGCGGCCGTCATCGCAGTCCCCCATGGCGCAGATGTGCGGGAACTTCCCCATCAGGTCCGGATGCTGCGGATTCGCGCCGGCTTCGATCGTGCCCACGAGCTGGCCCGCGCCGGTCCCACCTCGGTCGTGCATGGCGGTGACCCGCGCGGCCTCCTTCTCGGCTTCTTCCCGGCGATCTGCGCCGTGCTGCCCGGAAAAGAGCGCGGGGAAACCAACCACACGCTCCCGGTCCGGCGTGAAGCCTCCACTCGCCGGTGGAGGCGGAGGCTCGTCGTCGGGCGGGATCATGTCGTCGCAGGCAGAAAGAGTCAGGAGCACCGCTGCAAGAACCGGCAGCGGCAGGGTGCGGCACGCCCGTCCGGCAAAGGCCAGGACACTCATCATCGACCCTCTCCACATCGACGCGACGCCGCGTCCAGGTCGAGCCTCCCCCGCCCATAGATCCTCCGGTCGTCATAGGGTGGGCGCCTGTCGGCCGTGGCGAGCATGCAGTCGCGAATCTGATGATGGGTCAGATTCGGGAACAGGCTCTTCAGGGCGGCCAGGCCGGCCGCGACGTAGGGCGCGGCGATCGAGGTTCCGCCGGCGTCGATCCACCGTCCGTCGTGATGAGTGGTAACGACCACTCCCGGCGCGGCGATGCACCACTCGGCGGCGTCGCCGCAGTAGTGAGAAAAGTGGCCGATGCGGCGGCCGTCCCGGCCGATGCCGACCACCGCCAGCCATCCCTTCTCCAGAGCCGGGAAATACCGGGGCAGCATCCCTTCGACCACCGGATGCAGGCTGTCGCCGTTGCCGGCCGCCCACACCGCCACGCCGCCGGCGCCGACGTATGCTTCGAACGCCCCCAGCGTCACCGGCATGATGAGGCGGACGGAATCCTCCGTGAGCCCGAAACGCGTTTCCTTTTCCCGGCTCCACTCGTAGGTCCTGCCCCAACTGAAGTTCGTGACGCGAACGCCGAGCGACGTCATCCAGTCGACGCCGCGCGCGATCTCCTGGTCGAACAGCGCACTCCATTGATGACGCTTCTCGCCGGGCGGACAGGAGCCGCCGTAGCAGTCGTTGCCCCAGGGGTGCACGGTCGACGCCGCGTGCCCGAACGACGCGATCCGCGCCTCGTGGGCCACGCCGTACACGCCCGTTCCGTTCCTGCGCGCCGCGATGATCCCATTGACCTGGGTGCCGTGGCCGTCGAGATCGAACCGGGGGCTGCGATCGCCTGCCCGCCTGTTGGGGCGGCCGTCATCGCAGTCGCCCATGGCGCAGATGTGCGGGAACTTCCCCGTCAGGTCCGGATGCTGCGGATTCGCGCCGGACTCGATCGTGCCCACGAGCTGGCCCGTACCCGTCCCCCCTCGGTCGTGCATGGCGGTGACCCGCGCGGCTTCTGCCTCGGCTCTCCGGGCTCGTATTCTCTCTTCCTCGGGACTGCCGTCGCGTTTCCCGGGAAAGAGCGATGGAAAGCCGACCACGCGCTCGCAGTAGGTCGTGAAGCTCCCACCCGGCGGGTGAGGAGGCCCGCCGCATCCGGGTGGAAACTCCACCACCTCGTCGCAGGCGGCAAGAGCCAGGAGAACTGCTGCAAGACCCGGAAGCAGCAGGGTGCGGCAGGCCCGTCCGGAAAGGACCATGACGCTCACCATGGGACGCGCCTCCGGCCCTTGAACGGGGACATCAGCTTGCATGACAGGTCCATCCTATACGCGGATGACCGACCATATACCTATCTCATTCATAAAGTCATGAACATAGGGATGCCTTTTCCGTATTGTTGTGGGTGTTCTCTGGACCCCGTCCTGCGAAGGCCGGCCCGTCCATTGATTGCCATCCATCCATTACCATCAGGGCGGTACCGTGAGCCGACCACCGAGCGCCCGCCGCGGACCGATGACGCCGGGTTCGGCTGACCGCGGCGGCCTGCGCAGGCGGGCGCGCCGCATCCGGGACGCGATACCGGCGGCGGAGCGGATGCGGCTGACCGCGCAGGTGTGCGCCCGCGTCCTGCCCCTGTTGGCAGGGACCGGCGCGAACACCGTGATGGTCTACGTGAGCTTCCGCAGCGAGGTGGAGACCGCCGGGCTGATCGACGAGTTGCGCGGCACGCACCGGGTGGCCGCGCCGCGGGTCGCGGACGCCGGGTGCATGGACGCGATGCTCCTGGCCGGCACGCCGCTGGTGCGCAGCCGCCTGGGAGTCCTGGAGCCTCCGGCCACGGCCGCGGTGGTGGAGCCGGCGTCGCTCGACGCGGTGCTGGTGCCGGGGCTCGCCTTCGATCCGGCCGGCTTCCGGCTGGGCTACGGCGGCGGGTACTACGACCGGTTCCTGGCCCGCTGCGCCGGGGCGCTCCGCATCGGCCTGGCGTTCGAGGCGCAGCTCGTCGACTCGGTGCTGCCGCACGCCCACGATCAGCCGCTGCACCACATCGTCACCGAGCGGCGGGTGATCGACGCGGTGCGCCGGTGAGCGGGTTGCTGCGCGACGGATTGCTGGTCGGCCTGGGCGGCTTCTGCGGCGCCGTGGCGCGCTTCCTGGTGACCGGCTGGCTGCAGGCGCGCGACGACTCCTTTCCCTACGGCACCCTGGCGGTCAACGTCGCCGGCTCGCTGGCGCTCGCCTTTCTTGCCACCATGCTTGCGGAGCGGGCGCTTCCCGGCAGCGCGTTCCGGCTGATCGCGATGGTGGGGTTCCTGGGCGCCTTCACCACCTTCTCGGCCTTCAGCTACGAGTCGGCGCTGCTATGGAGCAGCGGCCGCTGGCTCGCCCTGGCCGGCAACGTCGTCCTGAACGTCGGCACGTGCCTGCTGGCGACCGCGGTCGGCATCGCCCTGGCGCGGCAGGTCGCCGGCGGGCCGTAGCGGGGCGCGGGCGCTTTCCCCGGACCTCAGGCCCGCAGCAGGCGCGCGACCTGGCCGAAGGTGCCCTTCGTGCCGGTGAGCAGGATCCCGAGCCGGAACACCTTGGCGGCGGCCCACACGGCGCCCACCGTCGCCAGGGCCATGCCGGCCACCGACACGGCCACCTGCAGCGCGCCCGGCTCGCCGACCAGCACGCGCATGAACATCACCACCGGCGCCGTCACCGGGACCAGCGACAGCACGACGGCGACGGTCCCGTCGGGACTGATCAGCACCGACGGCATCACCAGCATCGGCACCACCAGCGCCACCATCACCGGCCACAGGAGCTGCCCGAGGTTCTGCTCGTCGGCGGCGATCGCGCCCGCCATCGCGAAGGCGGCCGAGTACAGCAGGAACCCCAGCGCGAAGAACACCAGCAGCGTCAGCAGGTTGCCGGGCTGCACGACCGGGGGAACCGACACGCCCGCAAGCGGCCCGAGCACCTCTATCACCAGCAGCGCGATGAGCATCCAGGCCAGGTATTGCAGCACGCCCGCAGCCCCCCTTCCCGCCAACTTGCCGGCCAGCAGCGCGAAGGGGTGAATCGAAGACAGCATGATCTCCGCGGTCTTGCCGGTCTTCTCGGTCAGCACCGCGCGGCTGATCGACTGTCCGTACAGGATGAGCATCATGTAGAGCAGCCCCACGAACGCCGTCACCACCAGGAACGACTCCTCCAGGTCCTGCTCGACCGCCCCCTCCTCGTCCAGCAGCAGCGCCTGCAGGCGCGGCTGCCGCGTCAGCCTGGTGACGCGCTCCGCATCCAGCCCGGCGCGCTGCAGGCGGCCCTGCACGACCGCGCGGCCGATCACGCCGTCCACGAGCGCGCGCAGGGCGATGTCCACCGCCTCGTCGCTGAAGTAGCGGGGATCCTCCTCGCCGAGCGGGTCGGCCGGAAACACCACGTAGCCGTCCAGGTCGCCGGCCCGTACCCGGTCGGCCAGCGGCTCCGCCTCGGCTGCTTCCTCGACGGCGATGCCGAGCGCTGCCAGCTCGCCCCGGATCGGCGGCAGCAGGTCGCCCGCGCCGACCAGGACAAGCGTCCGCCCTTGCAGCGCGGAGACGTCGTCGGCGGCGCTCCGGGCCAGCAACGACGGCAGCGCGAACAGGGCGGCGATGATGAAGGGGCCGGTGAGGGTGGTGATCAGGAACCCCTTGGTCATGGCCGCCATGCGCAGTTCCTTGCGCGCGACCAGCCACAGCTTGCTCACCGGTACGGCCGCGCTATCGCCCCTGCGGAGCCAGCTCGCCGATGGAGGCTTCCAGCTTCACGCGGTCGTCCGCGGGGAGCCGCACCTGGTCCCGACTCACCACGGCGGGATGCGCGGTCGGCGGCAGCGGCGTGTCGAACTGGTAGCCGGGGTCCTCCCTGCGGCGCTTCTCTATGGCCAGCATCTCCCGCCACGAGCCGAGCAGCGTGCGCGGGACCGGCATGTCGCCGGCGATCGCGGCCGCCAGTTTCCTGAGGTTGTAGCAGGGGACGCCGGCGAACATGTGGTGCTCGGCGTGCCAGTTCATGCGCCAGTAGAGAAAGGAGACGAACGGGTGCAGGGTGTTGGAGCGCACGCAGAGGCGGAAGTCGGGGACGTTGTCGCGCAGCCCGGCGTGCATGGGCTTGCCGCACAGGTAGGCCAGCCAGTTGCCCACGAACAGGTAACCGGTGAGCACGATCGCCAGCCACCAGGCGCCGGTCACGGCGGAGACGGCGATCACCGCGGCGTGGAAGGCGATGGTGAGCCGCGCCCAGCGCACCGCCCGGCGCTCCACTTCCGGTGCGACGGCGAACAGCGCCCGCGTCCACTCGCTGGTGCGGATGCCGGTCACCTTCAGGTTGTAGCGGGGCAGCGCCATGCGCACGGCGGCTCCCACCACCCGGAACAGGCCGTCGACGTTGACGGTGAGCATCTGCGCCACCGACCGCGCCGACAGGCCCAGGTCGAGCGGCAGCAGCACCTCCCGGTCGCCGTCGGGATGCAGCGTGTAGCGGTGGTGGTAGGTGTGGCTCATCGCGTACTCGTGGTGGTTCCACCACGACAGCAGGCTGAGGACACGCAGGAAGAAGCGATTGAGCCAGCCGGTCCTGAACACCGTGCCGTGGCCGAGCTCGTGCACGGCCAGCCCGCGGAAGAACGTGCCCACGGTGCCGTGGCACCAGAGCGCGATCGCGAACGGCACCCAGAGCCCCCGGGTGAAGCACCAGGCGGTGACCGCTCCGGTCACGGCGAAGAGGCCCAGGTGGCCGAGCGCCTGGAATGCCCCCTGCAGGTCGCTGCGCTGCATGAGCCCGCGCAGCACGGCCGGGTCGATCGGGCAGCGATACCACTTGACGCGGAAGTTCCTGCGGACCTCGGCCAGCGGCGGGAAGTCGAAGCGCGCGGTCGCGGTGCTCATGCGCGAGATTATAGAGTCTCCGGGATCAGACTGACGCGACGCTCCCTGAGGCCGCCGGCAGCAGGTCGAGCGAGCGTTCCATGCCCAGCTCCTCGCTCGAGCGGAAGTTGCTGCACACGCAGATCGTCACGTCCCGCTCGGGATCGCCCAACACCACCGCGCCGTAGCCGTTCATGTCGCCGTGGTGGCCGTAGGCGACCACCTTCGTACCGTCCACGTAGAGCTCGACGCCGACCCCGTAGCCGTTCGAAGGGCCGGGCGAGCACTCCTCCGACTTTCGGGTCGCCAGCCGCAACATCTCCCGCCGCGCCGCAGCGCTCAGCAGCACGTCCCCGGCACCGGGGCCGAGCGCCGCGCCGAACGCCGCGATCTCGCTCGGCGTGGAGTACAGGCCGCCGCCCGGCACGCGGAATCCGCGCCCGGCGTGCTGGCGCTCCGAGTCGCGGGTGCTGATCGAGCCGTCGACCAGCCGCTCGTAGCCGGTCGCCAGGCGCGCGCGGTCCGCCGGCGGCCGGAAGCCGGTCGCGGTCAGGCCGAGCGGCTTGCAGATCTCCGCGTCCACCAGCTCCGGGTACGGCATCCCGCCCGCGCGCCGCACCGCCAGGCCCAGGATCGCCGCGCCGACGTTGGAGTAGTCGAAGCAGGCGCCCGGCGGATGGGCGAAGCGGGTGGCCGGAATGGCGCCCAGCAGCGTCTTCTCCCACTCGTCCACGGCGCCGGCGAGCAGCCGCGGGATGCGCGGCTCGCGCGCCAGGCCGCTGGTGTGGGTGGCCAGGTCGCGCAGCGTGATGGCGCGCCGCTGCGCGCCGTAGCCGACCGTGGTCGTGATCTCCGGCACCAGCCGGGCGACCGGCTCGCCCAGGGCCAGCACGCCGCGCGCGGCCAGGCGCAGCGCCACGGTCACCGCCACCGTCTTGCTGATCGAGCCGACCCGGTAGACGGTGGCGGCATCGGCGCACCGGCCCCGTTCGCGGTCCGCCCAGCCGGCCGCGTGGGTCCAGACCGTGCGCCCGGCGTGCCGGACGGCCGCGCTCAGGCTGCCGGTGCCGTCCGCGGCGGCCGCCGCGTCCAGCGCTCGGGCCAGCTCCCGCCAGCGTGGGTGGTCGTTCAACTCAATCGCAGTTGGATGACGTTGCGCACACGCCGCCGGCCTCCAGCAGCAGCGCGATGATGTCCGGATGGCGGGCGCGATCCAGCGGCGTGCGGCCGAATCTGTCCGTCGGATTGACTTCCGCGCCCGCATCCAGCAGCGCGGCCACGATGGCGGGATGGTCGCCGTCCGCGGCACTGTGCAGGGGCGTGCGGCCCAGAAAATTGCGGGCTTCCAGGTCCGCGCCGGCCGCCACCAGGGCGACGATGATGGCGGGATTGTGGTGCAGCGCGGCCGCGTGGTGCAGCGGCGTACCGCGGCCGATCCGGTGCCGGGCCTCCAGGTCGGCGCCGGCATCCGTCAACGCGGTGATGATCGCCGGATTCTCGGTGTTGCCGGCGGCGGTGAGCAGCGGCGTTGCGCCCGGGTCGTTGCGGGCTTCCAGATCCGCGCCGGCCGCCACCAGGGCGACGATGATGGCCGGGCTCTGGTTGGTGTAGGCCGCGGCGTGCAGCGCGGTGCCGTTGCCGTCACTGAGCCGGGCTTCCAGATCCGCACCGGCTGCCGCCAGGGCGGTGATGATGGCCGGATTCGGGTTGTACGCGGCGGCACTGTGCAGCGGCGTTGCGCCGTTCTCATTGCGTGCCTCGAGCGGTGCGCCGGCGCTCGCAAGAGCCGCGATGACGGCCGGATGATCGCTGTGCCGGGCTGCCAGGTGCAGCGCCGTGTTGCTGTCCGTGGTGGTGCGCGCGTCCAGGTCGGCGCCCGCGTCCACGAGCGCGGTGACGATGGCCGGGCGATCGTTGTAGCGGGCAGCCCAGTGCAGGGGAGTCACGCCGTTGTCGTGGCGGGCATCCAGGTCGGCGCCGGCGTCCACCAGCGCGGCGATGACGGCCGGATGATCGCCGTACCGGGCCGCGGTGTGCAGCGGGGTGCCGCCGATCCGCTGCCGGGCGTCGAGGCTGGCGCCGGCCTCGGCCAGCGCCGTGATGACCTCTGCGCTGGCGCTGTAGCGGGCCGCCCAGTGCAGGGGCGTGGCGCCCGCCTTCTGGCGCGCGTCGGGGTCGGCGCCGGCGTCCAGCAGCGCCGTGACGGCCCCGGCGTCGGGGGCGTACCGGGCCGCCCAGTGCAGGGCGGTGTTCCCGTCCGGGTCGCGCGCGGTGACGTCCGCGCCTTGCCGCAGGCAGGAGGTGACCCGCGCCGTGTCCGCCCAGGCGAAGAACTCCTGCGTGTGCAGTTGGTCGCAGCCGGGAACGGGGGTCAGGCTGCAGCCTGACGCCACCAGCGCGGCCGCCAGCAGCGCGGCCGGAAGCGCCCGCAAGCGTGTTCCGGCCCTGCTCGTCATTTCGGTACTCATCATTCCAAGAATACCATCACGCCTCGACCCGCACCTGCTGCCGTCATTCCGGCATCGGCCGACGACAGTCGACCGGCTCCGACCAGCTCGCTGGCCCGGCCACCGGCTACTCGGCATCGGACGTGTGCGACTCGTCCTGTCGCTCTCGCTCCGCGATGGTGTTCACCAGCCGCGTACAGAGGCGATGGATACGCCGCGCGTCCTCTGCCGCGGCGCGTGCCACCTTCGCATCTTCGTCGTATTCGAAGTAGAACGCCGGCGCTCGCTTCTCGGCCAGCCGGGAAGAGACCGCCCGCACGTCGGCGGCCTCGTCATCGCTCAACCCCATCTGGCGGCGGCCCAGCGCCGCGATGAACACGTCGGCGGTGTCGTGGACCTTGGGATAGTCGATGCACAAGTAGCCGAGCACCGCCTTCATCACCAGCTCGACGACTTCCTGGGCGTGACGGACGGCGATGTTCCACGATCCGCGGGCGATCGCGGCATCCATCTCTCCCAGGTACTCCAGCGCCGCCGCCATGAGCTTCCGTCCGCGTTCGTGGTTGCTCACGCGACCGCCGTCACAGGGTGACGACCTCGCCGGGGCGCAGATCGGGCTTGAGGTCCCAGTACCAGGAGCCGTCGTCCAGCTCGATACGGCGGGAGCCCAGTTCCTCGAGCCTCGCTCGGAGGCGCGCCAGCTTGCGGCCGAGCACGCCGCGTGGATCGAACAGGAGGATCCCGTGGTGCGTCATGTCGAGCATCAGCCACGGCGTGTCGACCAGCTCCTCCTCCGAGCGGTAGACCGCGACCGGGACGGTCGGCACCCCGCGCGCCGTCAGCTCGCGCGCCAGCCGTTGATTGCGCAGCCGCAGCTTCGCGTGGAGGAACGCCTCGGACACGGTCTCGCGGTCGCCGCGGTGAACGACGAACAGGTCGATGTCGCTCCAGCGGTGCGCTTCACCCCGCGCCACCGAGCCGTACAGAACGACCGCGGTCAGCCGGTCGCCGATCTCGGCGTGCACCTCTGCCATCAGGGCGTCGGTCAGCGGCCTGACGTCCGCATAGCCAAACGAGGATTCGCCACGCTCGTCTGCAGCCGTCACGGAGCCCCGGCTCCTACCTGTCCGAGAGCGCCGGCACCACCTCGGTGGCCAGCAACTCCACGCAGCGCCACCAGCGCTCGTCGTTGTCGGAGTCCTGGGAGAGCATCAGCAGCGTGCCGAAGCCGCCGGTGACGTCGATGATCTCGCGCAGGCGCTGCACGACCGTGTCGACGCTGCCGATGATGCACAGGTTCGAAAGCACGTACGGGACGTCGATGTCGTCGTCGGTCATGCCCGGGTCGAGCTTCATCGCCTCCTGCACCATGCCGGCCTTGAGGATCTTGATCAGGTACTCGTACGAACGGGCGTAGGCGCCGTCGGCGCGGGCGAACTCCCAGGCGTCGGCGTCGGTATCGGCCACCATGATGCTGCGCGACACCCGCCAGTCGGCGCGGTCCGGCTCCGGGCGGCCGGCCTTGGCCGCGCCCGCGCAGTAGACCTCCCACTGCCGCTTGAGCACCTCCGGGGTGACCATGTTGGCGCTGATCGGGATGTAGCCGCGCTCGCCGGCGGTGAACGCGCCGCGCGACTCCGCCTTGATGATGCTCGTCGCGATCGGCGGGTGCGGCTTCTGGTACGGCTTGAGGATGTTGCCCATGTCGAAGTCCGGGCGGGGATTCTGGACCTTGATCTCCCAGAACTCGTCCTTGAGCTCGAACGGCGCCTCGGACTCCCACAGCTTCAGGACCATGTCCATGCCGCGTATGGTCATCAGCCCGACCTCGGCCGGGTCCAGGCCGAACAGCTCGTAGTCGCACGGCACGCCGCCTTGGCCGAAGCCGACCAGGAAGCGGCCGCGCGCAAGGTGGTCGAGGTAGGCCAGCCGGGTGGCGATGTTTGCCGGATGGTGCAGGGGCATGATCGTCACGCCGGTGCCCAGCTTGATGTTCGAGGTGCGCGGCAACGCGTTGGCGATGAAGACGTCATTGGAGGGGATGGGCTCCCAGTCCAGGGTGTGGTGCTGCCCGATCCACGCCTCCTCGTAGCCCAGCCGGTCGCAGCGCACCACCAGCTCCAGGTCCTCCTCGTAACCTTCGGTGCGGTCGCGCTCCGGCGGGTGCAGCGGCATCATGAACATTCCGAGTTTCATCTGGTCGAGCTCCTTGCAGTTCGCCGGCACGGTGACCGGGTTGTAAGCTTCCGCCGATGATAGCAAAGCGTCCGCTCCGGCACCGGTACCGGCCCACCCACTACTACCGCACCCTCGGCACCCACGAGCCCGTGGTGTCGATCGGCGACGGCGACACCGTCGTGACCTCAACCGTCGACGCGCACGGCCACGACGCCGCCGGTGAGCAGGTGACTCCGCGCGGCAACCCGCAGACCGGCCCCTTCCACGTCGACGGCGCCGAGCCCGGCGACGCGCTGGCGGTGACCCTGCATCAGGTCACGCCAAACCGTGCCACCGGCTACACCACCTCGCCCGTGGACGCGCAGGTGCTGGAACCCGGCTTCGCCGCCGGGGCGAAGCGGACGGTCGACTGGCGGCTTGACCTGGAGCGCGGCACCGCCACGCCGGCCGATGTGCCGGGGCTGGAGGCGCTGGCGCTGCCGCTGCGGCCCATGATCGGCTGCTTCGGGGTGGCCCCGGAGCGGGAGCAGGCTATCTCCACGGCCACTTCCGGCGCTTACGGCGGCAACATGGACTATGCCGGCTTCGTGGCCGGCGTCACCGTCTGGTTCCCGGTGTCCGTGCCGGGAGCGCTGTTCTTCCTGGGCGACGTGCACGCCGTGCAGGGCGACGGCGAGATCACCGGAAACGGCGTCGAAATGTCCGCCGACGTCACCTTCTCCGTGCGGGTGCTCTCCGGGCGCGCCATCGCCTGGCCACGCGCGATCGGGCCTGAGCACCTGATGACCGTCGGCTGCGGCCGGCCGCTCGACCAATGCGTGCAGTACGCGACCGGCGAGATGCTGCGCTGGCTGGGCGACCTGGGCCTGCCGGAGACGGCCGCGCACACCCTGCTGGGCCAGGCGGTCGAGTACGACCTTGGCAACATCTACGATCCCGCTTACACGATGGTGTGCAAGATACGCAAGGACACGCTGCGCTCGATCGGCCTCTCCCCGGACGAACCGTAAGGCTGCGGCGCGCTCAGGCTTCTTCGACCCAAACCGCCGCACGGTAGAGGATTCGAATCAATGCTGCTCAAGCCAACGTCAACCCGCGAATAACCGTGGCCGTTTCTTGAAATCGGTCGCTCTCCTTGGTTCACGCTCGGCGCACTATCTCCGTGATGGAATCATGCAGTGCTCGGCTACTCATTCGGATCAGGCCGTAGTGGTCAGCCTGAATGCGGTCGACGACATCCTCATCCATCGACGCACCGACCTCGCCGATATACCCGGCCAATCGCGGACCGATCTTGAAACTCAATTCTCTGGATAGAATCAAACCACGAACAACCGTGAGCTCCGGAAACGGGTTCTTCTCACGGTTGAGCTCGATCGTCTTGGAGATTATCCCTTCGAAGAACTGGTCATCTCCGGAAAACAGCGCTCGACGCCGTCCGTCACATGGCCACGCCTCAACGGCGACCGCTTCCAGATTGAACGTCGTCGTTCTCGGCAGCCCGGCAAAGTCAGGCGTCCCGCCATCGTGATCGTGCTTGAACGCCCAAGTCTCTCCAACTGGCCATACGTCGAACTGCCAGATACCACGCTGCAACCGCAGTCCACCAAAGCGCGTGCGGCGCGCTACAATGCCGCGAAACCGTTCTTCGAGCTGGGCTATCGTCGTGCCGGACACGACGATGTCTATGTCTCGCGGCCTCCCGGGCTTGTCTTCGAAGATCCGCGACACCAGGAGAGACCGAAGCGTTCCACCGAACAGCACAGCCGGCACTTGCGACTGTCGAAGATCGTGTACCACGTCGAGGATAGGCTCCTTCCAGACCGTGCCGTTTCGACGAAAGAGGACTCCAACCTCCTTCAGCAACCTCCGCTTGAGATCCGAAACGGTAAGGCTACCGTCCATTGAACAGCTCGGAATGGAGATTCGTTGCGAACGAGTCCGTCATACCGCAGATGTAATCTGTAACCAACTGCAGTCGGCAGTACTGCTCCGGTAGTCGGCCTTCAGCCAGTGCCGCCTGAAATACTTTTCGGTAGTTCGAGGAAACAAGCGCTGCTGCCTTGCCAGCGAACCTGGACGGGTCCGGGTTGCCCGTCGACGGCATCTCCTGTGCGCCCTCCCACAAGACATCCATCAGGTCCCCTATGACGTGCCGACCCATCAATTCCAATTGCAATGTCGAGCGGGTGGGATAAACGTGTTCTCTTGCAATACACCGTAGGCTCTTGGCCAAGTCCTTGGCGTCGCTATCGTCGAGCAGTGAGCCATGGTAATTTCCTGTAATGATGTCCTCATATCGGTCCTGAAACACGGTGCAGGCACCGTTTACCATCACGCGGATCGCTGCGGTTCGAAATGCTGACGCCCATATGTCATCATCGAGGTCGTTCGGCACGCATGAGGACCCGGCCTTCAGGATTCCCGTTTGATGTTTCAGCGCCGTCGCCAGGGAGTCGGCCTCTGCCGCGGCCAAATGCTCCTCAATCGTGTTCCAAGAGACCACGCCCTTCTTGACGGCATCCTCGATATCTGCGGGCAAGTAGGCAATGTCATCCGCAGCTTCTACGAGAAAACAAATGGGATGTCGCGCTCCCGAGGTACCTGTTTCATGTTGGATCAGCGGAATGAGGTCGTTCTCAGAGGCAAAGTAGCCGGGCTTCTTGAATGCTGAACTGCCGCAGATTTTCTCGGCAGGGTCGGACGAGGGGAGGTACTTCCTCAGAGCAGAGAGTGTCCCGAAGGTGAGGTTGAGACCAGTGTCATCTGCGAGAATCTGGAGCTTCGCAACGAGTCTCAGGGACTGTGCGTTTCCTTCGAACCGAAGAAAGTCATGGATGTGCTGATCGGCCTGTAACTGTTGAGAACGCATGCTTGCGGTGGTCGCTCGAACCATGCCCTGATGGCGTCCTCACCGGCATGCCCGAACGGCGGATTGCCTAAGTCATGGATAAGGCCGCACGTCGCGGCGATGGCCTCGATTGACCGGTCCATGTCGTCTGAGATTTCCCCTTTGCATCGGAGCCACTTGGCTGTACGGACCGCGAGGCCGCGGGCGATGCTGGAAACCTCTATAGAGTGGGTGAGGCGAGTGCGTACGGCGTCGTGGGGCTCCAGAGGGAAAACCTGTGCCTTGTCCTGAAGCCGCTTTACGGGAGTGGAGAAAATCGAGCGGTCGAAGTCTCTTTCGAACTGGCCGCGATGATCGTCGGGAATCGTCGTCTGTCGCCGTCGGTTGGGGTTGAGCAGCCGGCTCCAGTCCATGCGGGCACAATATATCAGATGGAGGTCACGGGGCGGACCAGATCAAGGGGGTTGTGCGAAGCGGCGTAGTTGGGCGCCGCGCGGTCCGTGCCGTTGACGGCGGCCTCCCTCCGTTTGACGGGCTGTGGTACGGAGGTCGATCCAAGACAATATTATGCTGTCCAACATAATGCGGACGTGCATAATAATGCGATGGAGTTTCTCGACCGCGCCGGCGAGCTGCGGCGCCTCGACAATGCGCTGCGCCGATCCGGGGCGTTCGCGGTCATCTGGGGCCGGCGCCGCGTAGGCAAGTCACGGCTGCTCCTGGAGTGGTCGCGACGGCGCGGCGGCCTGTACACGGTCGCGGACGAGTCGGCGCCCGCCGTGCAGCGGCGCTACCTGGCTGCGGCGGTCGCGGAGCGGTTCGGGGGGTTCGCCGACGTCGAGTATCCGGACTGGCGGTCGTTCTTCGCCCGCCTGGCGGACGCCGCAGCACAGGCGAAATGGGCTGGACCGTTCATCCTCGACGAGCTTCCCTACCTGGTCGCCGCCGATCCGTCGGTGGCCGGCGTCCTCCAGAACTGGCTGGACGACCAGGGCAGGCGGCCGTGCCTGGTGGTCAGCGGCTCCAGCCGGCACATGATGCACGGCGCGGTGCTCGACGCCGACGCGCCACTGTACGGCCGGGCGGTGGAGGCGTTCGCCGTGCGCCCGTTGCGGCCCGGCTACCTTGCCGACCTGTTCACCGCGCAGCCGGCCCGCGCCCTGGTGTGTGCCTACGCGCTCTGGGGCGGCCTGCCCCGCTACTGGGAGCTCGCCGAGCCGTACGGCGGCGACCTCGCCGCCGCGGTCGACGAGTTGGTCCTCGATCCTTCAGGCCCCCTGCACGAGGAGGCCGACCGCCTGCTGCGGGCCGAGACCCCGCCGGCCACCGCGCTGCGGCCGCTGCTGGACGCCATCGGCGCGGGCGCCCACCGCATCAGCGAGATCGCGGGCCGCCTCGGCAAGCCGGCCTCCAGCCTGTCGCGGCAGCTTGCCGCACTGGTCGAGATGGACTTCGTGCGCCGGGAGATCCCGTTCGGGAGCAGCCCCGCCTCCGGCAAGCGCAGCCTCTACCGGATCGACGACCCGTTCCTGCGCCTGTGGTTCGCGGTGGTCGCCCCGCACCGCGCCGCCCTGGCGGAAGCGCCGCGCGACACCCGGCTGCACTACTGGCGCAGGCACCGGGCCGCCCTGGAGG
>JAPOQV010000474.1 GCA_026710565.1 Spirochaetaceae bacterium
GCGCCACCACGGCGTCGACAAGGCGATCATGAAGCGGGCCGACGTGCTGCCGCACGGGCTGATCAACGACCTTGAGGTGCTGGGCGCGCGGGGCGAGCGGCTGCAGGAGTACGTGAGCTGGATCGCCGAACGCATCGCTTGCCACGCACCGCCGGACTACCGGCCGGAATTGCACATCGACGTGTACGGCATGGTCGGCGTCGCCTTCGAACACGACGTCGGGCGGATGGCCGACTACATCGCCGGGCTGGGCGAGCGGGCGCTGCCGCATCGGCTCAGCGTGGAGACGCCGGTGCTGATGGACTCGCGGAGCGCCCAGATCGAGACGCTGGCGGCCCTGCGCTCGGCGCTCGCCGCGCGCGAGCCGCGCGTGTCGATCATCGTCGACGAGTGGGCCAACACGCTTGCGGACATCCGCGCCTTCATCGCCGCAGGCTCCGTGGACATGGTCAACGTGAAGAGCCCGGACCTGGGCTCCATCCTCAACGCCGGCCGGGCGATCCTGGACTGCAAGGCGGCCGGCGTGCGGCCGATCCTGGGCGGCTCCTGCGCGGACACCGACCAGTCGGCGCGGGTCATCGCCCACCTGGCGCTGGCCACCGAGCCGGCCTGGGTGCTGGCGCGCCCCGGCATGGGGATCGACGAAGGCCTGCAGATCGTCGGCAACGAGATGGCGCGCACGCTGGCGCTGATCGGAGCGCCGCGCTGATGGCCACGCAACTGCTGCCGGCGGTGAACGGCGACGGCCTGCCGGTCGTGCCGATGAGCGATGAGCAGAAGTACCTGTTCGACCTGAAGGGCTGGATCGCCCTGCCCGGCCTGCTCGACGAGGCGCAGCTCGCGCCGATCCGCGAGCACCAGATGCGGTTCCTGTACCACCCGGAGGAGTTGCCGCCGGAAGAGCGCGACAACCACGGCGGCCCGTCGCAGGTGCTGCTGGACGAGCCGGCGCTGGTCGGCATCCTCAACGAGGTCATCTCCCATCCGCCGCTGGCGGCCTCCGACTGCTACGGGTTCCGCTTCGATCACACCTATACCAGCCACCGCCAGGCCGGCCACGACAACTTCAACCCGCACGGCGGCGGCGGACTATTCAACTTCTGCGGCGACTCCCACCTCTACCAGATGCATCCGGGCCGCATCCACGCCGGCCTGGTGCGCGTGGTGTGGGAGCTGAACGAGGTCGCCGCGGGCGAGGGCGGCACGCTGTTCCTGTCCGGCAGCCACAAGAGCGCCTTTCCGCGCCCGGAGGCGCTGTCCGGCCGCGACAGCGCGCTGTGGGAGACCTACTCCTGCCCGGCCGGCTCTGCGGTCATTTTCACCGAGGCGCTCTGCCACAGCGGCACCCGCTGGACCAACGAAACGCGCGACCGGCTGAGCCTGTTCACCTGCTACAACACCGTCAACGCCAAGTGGGGCAAGGGCTGCCCGCCGCCGGAGGTGATCGCCGCCATGCCGCCCCTGCGCCGCACGCTGTTCCGCGGCGTCTGGCACGGCATGCGCGAGGTCCCCGGCATCAACAAGTACCATGACGAAGCCAACACCGGGCGCTTCGCCGCCGGCTGACTCACACGCTTCGTCTCTCCGCTCGCTGGTAGACGGCTCTCAGCCCCAGACCTCTTCGTGCGAGAGGGCCGTGTCCCGGAACGACCCTTCGCGCTCACCCGCCAGCTCCGCCAGCGCCACGTCCTCTTCCATCACCAGCGCGTCCCGGATGAGATCGCGCGCCGCCATCGACAGCGATATCCCCCGCTGCTCTGCAAGCCGTTCGATCTGCTCGTAGACTGGGGGATCGACGACGATGTTTATCCTGGGGTTCCTTGACGGCATGGCTTCGTTCCTTCGATCCGGTGTAACACTCTTGACGCTCCCTCCTCAAGCTACGCCACGAACGGCCGACCATGGCTGAGTTGCCTGTCGTCGAGCTGCGCGGGTCCAGCGCCGAGCGGGGGCGGCAGCACGGGCGCGCCCTGCGGCCGCAGATTGAGCAGGCGATCGGGTTCTATGCCGGGCTGTTCGGCCGGCTGGGGCTGGCCGGCGCCGACGTGCGCCGCCGCGCCGAGCGCTTCGTCGAGCCCACGCACCGGCTCAACCCGCTGCTGGCGGCCGAGTTCGAGGGGATCGCCGATGGGGCGCGCTGCCACCTGCACGACGTCTACACGCTGTCGGCGCGCTACGAGATCGCCTACACGGAGGTGGCGCTCGGCGAGTGCTCGAACGTGTTCGTCGGCTCGGAACGGTCGACCACGGACGCCACGCTTCTCGGCCAGAACTGGGACTGGCGCCCGGAAGTGGCGGCGTTCGTGGTGATCCTGCGCAGCCGGTGCGACGACGGGCCCGACCACGTGGTGATCAGCGAGTGCGGGCAGCCCGGGAAATTCGGCCTGAACTCCGCCGGGCTCGGCCTAGTGGCGGCCGGCCTGGACTGCACGGCAAGGCACGCGAGCGGCGAGCAGCTCTACGTCGGCCTCAAGCGCACGGTGCTGCAGTGCGAATCGATCGAAGAGGCCCGGGCGATCCTCACCCGGAACCCGCCGCTGGCCACCGTGAACGTGATCGCGGCCGGGCCGTCAGGCGCCGGCTGCGAGATCGAGTACACGCCGGCCGGTCCGATCGTGCGCGATCTGGCGCCCGCCGAGCTCTACTGGCACACCAACCACTGCCGCGAGGCCGACGAGCCCAGCGCGTTCGCGAACAGCAAGAGGCGCGGCCGGCGCTGGAGCGCCCTGACCGCCGGCGTCGGTGCCTGCGACGTGTCGCCGCGGACGCTCGAGTCCTGGCTCGCCGACCGGGAAGGCGACGACAGCATCTGCCAGACACCGCGCCCGGGCGACGAGCGAATCACGACCCTGGAGACCCTGTCCTCGCTGGTGCTGGACCTGCGCGCACGCACCCTGTGGGCGACCGCCGGCCCGTCCCATCAGGCCCCCTACCGCCCGTACCGCCTGCCCTGAGCGCGGTGGTGATGAAGCCCGCGCCGGCATCGACTACACTCCCGCGCGGCCGCATCACGCAAGACGGCCGTTCGAGGAGGAATACATGACATTGCGTATTGGCGTCGCCCTCTTGGCGGCGTGTCTGGCCGCTGGCGCCGCGTTTGCCGCGCCGGCGGAAGAAGAGATGGCCGTCGCCATGGCGCCCGGGCCGATCGGCGCGTACGACCCGCCGATCGAGGCCAGCATCGTCGCCCAGGTCCTGGTCGACCAGCAGTTCGCCGACGGCGACAGCTTCGAGAACAACCCCTGGACGCGAAGCTGGCTGGACGAGCTCGGCATCCAGGTGAACCCGGTCTGGATCGCGCGCACGGACGATCAGTACGACCAGAAGATCGCCGTCACCATCGCCTCCGGAGAGCTGCCCGACATCATGCTGCTGGAGCAGGACAAGCTGGTGTCGCTGGCGCGGGCCGGCAAGCTGGCGCCGCTCGGCGCGCTCTACGAGGAGTACATCCTGCCCGAGTTGCGCGAGCACCTGGACTGGAGCCCGATCACCCTGGAGGCCGGCTCCGTGGACGGCGAGCTCTACGCGCTCCCGGACTACAACCGGCAGCCGTTCGCCAAGTACCTGTGGATCCGCAACGACTGGCAGGACGCCGTCGGCCTGCCCGATCCCAAGACCATGGACGACGTGATCGAGCTGGCGCGCGCGTTCGCCACGCAGGACCCGGACGGCAACGGCAAGGACGACACCTTCGGCCTGCCGCTGGACAAGGACTTCAAGTTCCTGGGCGAGGGCTTCTTCGCCGGCTACGGCGCCTACCCGGCCAACTTCATCGCCGACATGTGGCTGGAGCGCAACGGCCGCCTGGAGTTCGCCGGCGTGCAGCCGGAGGTGCGCACCGCGCTGGGCAAGCTGCGCGAGATGTCCGACGAGGGGCTGCTCGATCCCGAGTTCGTGGTCAAGGATCGCGGCGCCGCCTACGGCGACGTCGCCGCAGGCAAGTACGGCCTGCTGTACGGCGAGCGCTGGAACCCGGCGTGGCCCCTGCGCCAGTTCCGGGACAACAACCCCGACGAGGACTGGCACTGGGTCGACCTGCCTTCCGAGGACGGTTCGGTGGCGCTGTCGCCGTCCAACCTCAAGCCGCCCACCTACTTCGCGGTGCGGGCCGACTATCCCAACCCGGAGGCGATGATCAAGCTGTACAACCACACCTACGTGCACGGCTCGACCCGCGAGGCCGACCTCAACGTGTACGACGAAGGGATCGGCATCAACCACGTGCGGCTGTTCCACAACATCCGCATGTTCGCCGGCCACGACCTGGCCCTGCGCCTCAACGCGGCGCTGGAGGACGGCGACACCTCGCGGCTCTCGGAAGGCCCGGAGATGAGAACGTTCAACCAGATCAAGGGGTACGCCGACGGCGAAACCGGGATCACCGACAACTGGATCTCCTATCGTGTCAACGGCCCGGACGGCCCGATGGTCGCGGTGGGCGAGCTCTACGACTCCGACCACTTCGTGTACAACCAGTTCTACGGCCCGCTCGGCAACGCCTACCTGCAGCGCGGCGCCACGCTCAACTCCATGAAGGAGGAGGTCTTCGCCAAGATCATCATCGGCGAGGAGCCGCTGGAGGCGTTCGACACCTTCGTCGAGGACTGGTACCGGCTCGGCGGCCAGGACGTCACCGACGAGGTCAACGAGTGGTGGCAGACCACGCAGTAGGGAGTCCCCGGTAATCTCTCGGACGCGACGGAGCAGGGCGTGAGCGCCACCGTGCGCCCCGAGCTCCGCCGCTTCTGGCGCCGCCGGCGCGACCGGCCGCCGGCGGCGCCGCTGCATCTGATGATGCTGCCGGCCGTGGTGGTGGTGGCGATCTTCGCCTACCTGCCGATGTACGGCGCCATCATGGCGTTTCAGTACTTCGACCCCGCGCTCGGCCTGTTCGGCCGCCAGCCCTGGGTCGGCTGGGACAACTTCCGCTACGTCTTCTCCCTGCCGAACTTCGGCAACGTCATCTACAACACGTTCGTGATCTCCGCCTGGAAGATCGTGCTCGGGCTGGCGCTTCCGGTCGGCGTGGCGCTGCTGCTCAACGAGATGGGCAGCATGCCGGCCAAGCGCACGATCCAGTCGGTGATCTACATGCCCCACTTCCTGTCGTGGGTCATCCTGGGCGGCATCTTCCTGGTGATCCTGTCGCCGCCCTCCGGCATGGTGAACGGAGTGCTGGAATGGCTCGGCATCGAGCCGATCTTCTTCCTGGGCAGCAACCGCTGGTTCCGGTTCACGGTCGTCACCACCCACCTGTGGAAGGAGGTCGGCTGGGGCACGATCACCTCCCTGGCGGCGCTCCCCGGCATCGACGAGACCCTGTACGCGGCCCCCTCCATCGACGGCGCCAGCCGCATGCAGCAGACCCGCTACGTGACCATTCCCGGCATCAGCCACGTCATCGTGCTGCTCGGCGTCCTCAGTCTGGGCCAGGCGCTGCACGCCGGCTTCGACCAGATCTTCAACCTGTACAGCCCGGTGGTCTACGAGACCGGCGACATCATCAGCACGTTCGTGTACCGCGTCGGCCTGCTGGAGGCGCAGTACAGCGTGGCGGCGGCGGTGGGGCTGTTCCAGTCCGTGGTCTCGCTGGTGCTGATCAGCCTGTCCTACTGGCTGGCGGTCCGCTACGCCGACTACCGGATCTTCTGATGGCGGCAGAGGCGACGGTCGAGCCACGCGCGGACGCCCCGCGCCGGCTGCGCAAGCGGGTCGGGCCGGGCAGGATCGCGTTCCAGACCGGCAACTACACGCTGATGGCGCTGTACGCGGCGGTCTGCTTCATCCCGCTGCTGCACATCCTGGCGGTGTCGTTCAGCACCGGCGCCGCCGCGGTGGCCAACCTGGTCGGGCTGTGGCCGGTGGGGTTCAACACCAAGGCCTACGAGTTCGTGGCCACACGCGTCGAGTTCCTGCGCTCGGTCGGCGTGTCGTTCCTGCGCCTGGGCGCTGCCCTGCCGATCTACATGGTGTTCAACTGCATCACCGCCTACGCGCTGTCGAAAAGGGAGAAGCTGTTCCCGTGGCGGCCGGTCTACCTGTGGTTCCTGTTCGTCACCATGCTGTTCAGCGGCGGTCTGATCCCGACCTACTTCGTGGTGCTGAAGATGGGGCTGATCAACCGTTTCTGGTCGCTCTTGATCCCGCTGCTGCCGACACAGGTGTTCAACATCATCCTGCTGCTCAACTTCTTCCGCCGTGTCCCCGTGGAGATGGAGGAAGCGGCGTTCATCGACGGCGCCGGCCACCTGCAGATCCTGTGGCGGGTCTACCTGCCGGTCTCCACCGCGGCCATCGCCACCATCTCCCTGTTCGTGCTGGTGTTCCACTGGAACGAGTGGTTCTTCGGACTGATCTACCTGAACGACCCGCGCAAGTTTCCGCTCGCCACCTATCTGCGCACCATCCTGATCGACCTCACCTCCGTGGACCTGGACTACGCCGACGAGGAGTTCTTCCGGTTCATCTCCGACGAGACCTCGAAGGCGGCGCAGATCTTCATAGGCATGGTGCCGATCCTGCTGGTGTACCCGTTCCTGCAGCGCTACTTCACCAAGGGGCTGGTGCTGGGCGCGGTCAAGGGATAGTGGGCGGCTGCGTCTTCTGCCGGATCGTGGCCGGCGGGGAGCCGTGCAGCCGCGTACACGAGGACGACGTCTCCCTGGGCTTCATGGGGATCCGCGCCGCGCGTCCCGGCGAGCTGATGGTCATCCCCAAGCAGCACATCGACCACTTCTGCGACCTCCCCGACGACCTTGCGGCCCACATCCTGCTGGTCGCGCAGCGGCTCTCGCGGACGATTCGCCGGACGCTGCGCCCCAAGCGCGTCGGCTTGGTCGTTCACGGGTTCGGCGTCCCGCACGCCCACCTGCTGGTCGTGCCCCAGCACGAGCCTACCGACATCACCTCCGGCCGCCACATCCGCATCGAAGAGGGGCGCATCGCGTTCGGCACGCGCCACCTGGAGGTGCCCCGCCAAGAGCTCGACGCCGTGGCGGCCTCGCTTGCGGAGCGGTCGCTTTCATGGGTCCGCCGAGGTCGCCAGCCCGACACGTAAGGATTCGCGTCCCCTTCAGTGCATCCGCCTTACGTCGCGTCGCTGGATTCCACGAGCCCCTCGAGTTCTCGCGTGAGCTCGCTGAACACGCCGTTCATCTTGACCAAGTGCTCGTGCACGGTGGCATCGGCCAAGCCGACGTACTCGTGGGCCAGGACATTGCGGAACCCACCGAGCCCGCGCAGCGATTCGTAAAGATCCGCAGAGATCAGGGCATGCCGGTGCGCGTTGGTCAGGATCTCTTCGTAGGTGTCGCTGACCACCTCGTGCCGCGCGCTCAGAACGTGGTCCAGAATGTCGAGGACGCTCCCGGCGATGAGGAAGAGCAATCGCTCGACCGCATACCGTGTCGTTCGGCTCCGCAGATAGTCGTCAAGAGAGAAGGCTCGCCACTGAGACAGGTCCGCACCGTACTGGCGCAGCAACTCGAGCCTCTCCAGCAAGCTCTTAGGCCGATACACCATTGCGCCGGTTCCTGCGCCGCTGCAGGTACAAGATGCGGTCCCGATACCGCCAGATCACCCGCCGCTCGAATTCGTTCAGTCGATCGGCGTCCGCGTAGTGAAGGAGCGTCCCGTCCCGGATCACCGAGAACGCCACTCCCGCTTCCGCCTGGTTCAGCCAGACCAAATCCAACCGCTCCGTGTGCAACAGGCCGGTAAGTGTCCCACGCAACGCGAACAGGTCATCCCATCGGAAGTCGTCCGTCGTGTATATGGCAAGGTCCACGTCCGAGTGGGCGCCCCCCTCGCCCACCGCGCGCGACCCGAACAAGTACACGGCCTCGGTGCGGGCATCGCTGACCGTCGCCGGCAGCAGCAGGTCGACGCACTCGCTCGTCGACAGGCCTACGGGCCTGGTCCCCTTCCATCGCTCGCGTACCGCCATGTCGCTCCGCTCGGAACGTCACTGTATCGGCAGCGCCCGGTCACGGCCACCGTTTGAGCAGGACGATTGAGTCCGGGTTCCGGCAGCGGCCACCGCCTGGCGCGCCGAACCGGTGGGCGTCGCACCCCGTCCCTGATGCCTCAGTTGCCCAGAGCGAAGTGGCGCAGCGACCGGATCGCCCAGTAGCCGAGCGTGGCCGGCCAGAACGCACCGGAGATGATGGCCACGACGGCGGACTCCCACGCCGCCGAGGCGATGCCCACGCCGATCCCGACCAGAAGATACGTGCCGCCGCCGATGCCCGTAGTAACGCGTCGATTGCCATTGCTGCCCATGGATTCCCCTGCTTCAATCATAGCCGCCGCGTAGTACGCTCTGCCGCGATGAAACAGAGGACCCTCGGAAAAACGCGGCTGCGCGCCGCGGTGCTCGGCTACGGCGCCATGGAGCTGCGCGATCCCGGGCGAGTGAGCGACCGCGAGGCGGACCGCCTGCTCGGCGCCGTCCTTGACGGCGGCATCAACTTCATCGACACGAGTCCCGACTACGGCGTGTCCGAGGACCGCATCGGCAAATACCTCTGCCACCGGCGCAGCGACTACGTGCTGGCCACCAAGTGCGGCTGCAACGTGGACGACCGCGGCACCGGCCGCGAACCCCGCCACGTCTGGACGCGCGAGCAGCTCCTCCGCAACATCGAGCAGTCGCTGCGGCGGCTGCGCACCGACCACGTCGACATCTGGCAGCTCCATGGCGCGCGGGTCGAGGACGTGGACGGCGCCGGGCTGCTGGAGGTCATGCACGAGGTGAAGGCCACCGGCAAGGCCCGCCACGTGTCGATCTCGTCCACGCTTCCGGACATCCGCACCTACGTCCTGCGGCGGGCGTTCGCCACCTACCAGATCCCCTATTCCGCGCTGCAGCGGGAGCACGAGCTGGTGATACGCGAGGTCGCGGCTGCCGGCGCGGGCGTGATCATCCGCGGCGGCGTCGCCAAGGGCGAGCACTCCACCCGGATGGTGAATCGCTGGAAGCTGTGGGAGACCTGCAACCTCGACGAGTTCCTCGCCGAGGGCGAGTCACGATCCGGGTTCCTGCTGCGGCTCACGATCACCCACCCCGGGATGCACACGACCATCGTGGGAACGAGCAATCCGCAGCACCTCGCCGAAAACCTGGCGGCCGCCGAGCGCGGCACGGTGCGCGAAGACACCTATGCCGAGATCCAGCGACGGCTCACCGGGGCCGGCGAGCACCCGTAATACGGAACGGTGCAGCCCACCAGGTCATGCCCGACATCCGGATGACCGCATGATCGCCGCCGTCGTCTTCGACTGGGACGGCACACTGATGGACGACGATGCGAGCTGGAAGCGCTGCGTGGCGGCGACGGCCGAGGCGGTGGCCCGGCGCCATCCGCGTGTCGATCCGGCCGAGCTTGCCGGCGCGTACTTCGCGGCCGCGGAGCGGATCTGGGACGAGCTCAGGGACACCCTGGCGCCGCCGTGGGGGAACATGGACGACCGCCGCATCGTGGAGCGGGCGTGGAGCGTGGCCCTGCGGCCTGACGCGTCCGGCGATGCCGCCGCCCTCGCGGCGGCGACCTGGACCGCGCTGAGGAGAACGGACGTTCCGATCTACGACGACGTGATCGAATGCCTGGACGCCCTGCGCGGCCGGTTCCGGATGGGCGTGCTGACCAACGGATCGGCGGCCACCCATCTCCCCAAGGTCGAGGCTTCGGGTCTGCGCCGCTACTTCGGCTCCGTGACCACCACCGACGTCGGCGCGGGCAAGCCGTTGCGGGCGATCTTCGACCACGCCCTGGCGGCCCTGGACGCCGCGCCTTCGCGATCGGTCTACGTCGGCGACTCGCTCCTCCGGGACGTCGGCGGCGCCAACGGCGCCGGCATGACGTCGGTCTGGATCAACCGCACCGGTGCGCAACTCGCGGCGGACGACCCGGTCCCGGATGCGGAGATCGTCTCACTGCGCGAGCTTCCCGGCGTGCTCGACCGGCTGCAGGCCTGAAGGCCCCGTCCGTTGCGCCCGAACCGGCGCCGGCGGCACGAAGCGTGCTGCCGGGCCGATGGGACGGGAGTCGGCGCTCCTGTTGGGTAGCGCTCCTATTGCGTGGCGCTGTCCCAGAACTCGTCGAACTCCCGGAGCGCTTCCCTCACGTCGCTGACGGTGCCGGTCAGGAATGCCTGGCCGACCCGGTCATAGAGCGCGTTGATGCCGCCGGGCGGCGCCTCGCCCACGATCAGGCCGTACAGCCCGGAAGTGGTCGGCGGCACGGAGAGCATGTCCATCATCTCCTGCTGGAGTACCGACATGGGATAGGTCAGCGGCGGATCCAGGGCCGAGAACAGCCCATCCACCTGCAGCAGCTTGGCGCCGTACACGTCGTCCATGGTCGTGAACTTGAGCAGCTCGAAGGCCACCTCGGGATGCTCGGACTCGATGTAGATGCCGCCCGAGCCGTAGCTCAGGCTCTGCAGCAGGTGCGGAACGCCATCCGACGACGGGGCGTAGAAGACCCCCACCTCGAAGTCCTTGTCGGCGGCGGCCTCGGCGGCCGTGAACCAGCTCCCCATGGGGTAGATCGCCGCCTTGCCGGCCAGGAACTGCTGCTCGAGGTCGGCGTAACCGACGCTCAGGGCGCCCTTGTTGAAGCACTCGCTGTCCACGAGCTGCTTGTAGTACTCCGCGGCCTCGGCGAAGCCCTCCTCGAAGGAGACCTCACCGGCCCAGCGGTCCGCGTACCACCGCGGGTTGTGGTGGAACACCTCGGCAGAGGTGAAGATCGAGAATGCGTAGCCGGCAACCCATTCGCCGCCGGTGATGATGGGCGTGATCCCCGCCGCCTTCAGCGTCTCGCAGGCGGCCGCGAACTCGTCCCAGGTCGCAGGCGGATCGCCCAGTCCGGCCTCCGCCCACAGCGACTTGTTGTAGAACAGCAGCCCCTGCGGCTGGACCGCCGTGGGCAGGCCGTACAGCACGCCCTTGTAGCGCGCGGAGTCCAGGTTGCGGATGCGCGCGAGGTCCGGGTCGTCGTCGGGCAGCGGCCACAGGATGCCGGCGTCCGCGAACACATTGATGGTGATGTTGGACATCAGGTCGGGCACGTCGCCGGCGGCGATCCGCGTCTTGATGAAGTCGTCGGCGGCCGGCGTGACGGCGGCGTTGGCCTCGATCAGCTCGATGGTGACGTCGGGGGTCTCGGCCACGAACGCGTCGGCGATCTCCTGCCAGAACTCCAGGCTCAGGTTGGGGGTCACCCACACCTGCCACGAGATCTCCTTGGCCGCGTCGGCGTCTTCCTGGCCCGCGGCAAAGCCGGAGGCGGCGCCGAGCAGGCATGCGCACAGGAGCAGCGCCAGTCGTTTCGTCATCAGGTTTCTCCTCGGAAATGGTCAGCGCAGCGGGGAACGCCCGGCACGGTGCCGGGACGGCCCCTGTCTGTCGCGAGCACAGTGCCTCACGAGCCGGCCACGTGGCCAGCCCGGCGCCGCAGCCACCGGCCGGCGATTTTCGATAGAATCGCGGACCGACCCCTGATAGTCCGATAAACCTTTATAGAGCGATGAGCACCGCACCTGTACGCACGTCCGTCTTCCAGCCGGTGGAGAGCCACGTCGACTTCCCGGCCATGGAAGAAGAGATCCTGGCCTTCTGGAACGAGCGCGACCTGTACCGGAAGTCGGTCGAGAACCGGCCCGCCGGCCGGCCGTTCCGCTTTTACGACGGGCCGCCGTTCGCCACCGGCCTGCCGCACTACGGGCACCTGCTCGCCTCCATCTCCAAGGACGTGGTGCCGCGCTACTGGACCATGCGCGGCTACCGCGTGGAGCGCCGCTGGGGCTGGGACTGCCACGGCCTGCCGGTGGAGAACGAGGCGGAGAGCCAGCTCGGCCTGAAGACCCGCGCCGACATCATCGACTACGGCATCGGCCCCTTCAACGAGTACTGCCGGCAGGTGGTGCTGCGCTACACCGCCGAGTGGCAGACGCTGATCCAGCGCCTGGGCCGCTGGGTCGACTGGGACCACCAGTACCGGACCATGGACACCGGCTTCATGGAATCGGTCTGGTGGGTGTTCAAGTCGCTGTGGGACAAGGGCCTGATCTACGAGGGCTTCAAGTCGCTTGCCTACTGCCCGCGCTGCGCGACGCCGCTGTCCAACTTCGAGGTCAACCTGGGCTACCAGGACACGCAGGACCCGTCGATCACCGTCCGCTTCCGCGTGCGCGGCGCGCACGGCCTGTCGATACTGGCCTGGACCACGACGCCCTGGACGCTGCCGTCGAACATGGCGCTGGCCGTGGGCGACGACATCGACTACGTGCGGGTCACCACCACGGACGGCGAATCGCTGATCCTGGCGCGCGCCCGCGTGGACGCCGTGTTCGGCAAGCGCACGGACGAGATCGCCTCGGTCGCCGCGCAGCCGGTCGCCGAGCTCCTGGCCATGAGCTACGAGCCGCTGTTCGACGACTTCGCGGAGCTGCGCGGCGAGGGCGCGTTCCGGGTCGTGGCCGCCGACTTCGTGTCCACCGAGGACGGTACCGGCATCGTCCACATCGCCCCCGGCTTCGGCGAGGACGACCACCTGCTCGGCCAGCGCGCCGGCATCCCCGTGGTCTGCCCGATCGACGCCGACTGCCGCTTCACCGAGGAGGTGGCCGACTACGCCGGGCAGTTCGTCAAGGACGCCGACACGCCGATCACCCGTGCCCTGCGCGCCGCCGGCACGCTGTTCTCCGAAGGCACCATCGTCCACAACTACCCGTTCTGCTGGCGCTGCGACGCGCCGCTGATCTACCGCACCGTCTCCACCTGGTTCGTCCGCGTCGAGGGCGAGCTCAAGGAGCGGATGCTGGCCGCCAACCGCCGCATCCGCTGGGTCCCGGAGCACATCCGCGACGGCCGCTTCGGCCGCTGGCTGGAGGGCGCCCGCGACTGGGCGATCAGCCGCAACCGCTACTGGGGCACGCCCCTGCCGATCTGGCGTGACGAGGAGACCGGCGAGGCGGTCTGCGTGGGCAGCATCGGAGAGCTTCAGGAGCTGACCGGCCGGCCGGTAGACGACCTGCACAAGCACCGCATCGACGACCTGGAGATCCCGTCGCCGTCGGGCGCCGGCACGCTGCGCCGCATCCCGGAGGTGCTGGACTGCTGGTTCGAGTCGGGGTCGATGCCGTACGCGCAGAGCCACTACCCGTTCGGGCGCGCCGAGGACTTCGAGGCGAGCTTTCCCGCCGACTTCATCTCCGAGAACCTGGACCAGACGCGCGGCTGGTTCTATACCCTCACGGTGCTGGCGGCGGCGCTGTTCGACGGGCCGGCGTTCCACAACTGCATCGTCGGCGGCATGCTGCTCGCAGAGGACGGCCGCAAGCTCAGCAAGCGCCTGCGCAACTACCCCGATCCGGCGAAGATGCTTGCCACCTACGGCGCCGACGCGCTGCGCCTCTACCTGCTGAACTCGTCCGCCATGAAGGCGGAGGAGCTGCGCCTGAGCGAGTCCGGCATGAGTCAGAGCCTGCGCGACGTGATCATCCCGCTCTGGAACGCCTACAGCTTCTTCGTCACCTACGCCCGCATCGACGGCTGGACGCCGGCCGCCACGGCCGGTACCCGGTCCGCGAACCGCCTGGACCGCTGGATCGTCTCCTCGCTGCAGACCCTGCTGGACGACGTCAACCGCGAGATGGAGGCCTACCGCCTCTACCGCACCGTGCCGGCCATGGTGGCGTTCGTGGAGCGGCTCACCAACTGGTACATCCGCCGCAGCCGCCGCCGCTTCTGGAAGTCCGAGGACGACGACGACAAGGCTGCCGCCTACGCCACGCTCTACGAGGTGCTGACCACCTTCGTGAAGGCGCTGGCGCCGGTGCTGCCGTTCGTGACCGAGCGCATCTACCGGAACCTGGTGCGCGCCGCCGACCCGGATGCGCCCGAGAGCATACACCTGTGCGACATGCCGCAGGCGCGCGAGGAGCTGCGCGACCGGGCGCTGGAACGCCGCATGGAGCTGGCGATGCGGGCCGTCGTGCTCGGCCGCTCGCTGCGCAGCAAACACGACCTCAAGGTCCGCCAGCCGCTGCGCCGCCTGTACCTGCTGCCGGCCGACGATGAGAGCCGCGCCGAGCTCGAGCCGATGCGGGACCTGATCGCCGAGGAGCTCAACGTCAAGGAGGTCACGCTGGTGGAGGACGAGACCGATCTCAGCGAGGTCTCCCACAAGCCCGACTTCCGCCGCCTTGGCCCCCGCTTCCGCACCCGCATGAAGGAAGTGGCCGCCCGCGTGCGGTCGCTCACCCCGGGCGACCTCGCCGCTCTCAAGGGCGGCGGCGGCATCGAGGTGGCCGGCGGCCGCATCACGATCGACGACCTCGACGTGCAGCGCATGGAGAAGCCCGGCATCGTCGCGGCGCTTGCGAACAACCTGGGCGTCGGCCTGGACACCCAGCTCGACGCGGAGCTTCAGGCCGAGGGGCTGGCGCGCGAGCTGGTCAACCGCATCCAGAACCTGCGCAAGGCCGCCGGCCTGGAGGTCTCGGACCGCATCGAGCTCGGCGTGCAAGGGACGGACGAGGTCGAGGCGGCGGTCGCCGGCCACCGCGGCTACGTGAGCGGCGAGACCCTGGCCGTCGAGCTCCGGGTCGGCTCGCTCCCGGACGGCGACGCCGAATCGCAGGACCTCACCGTCAACGGCCACGCCGCTACGGTGGCGCTCCGCAAGGCCGAGCGGTAGCGGAGGAGTCTGCATGGCAAGAGAGCTGCCATAACCGAAGCGCGAGCCAAGCTCACGCAGATCGCCAACGACCTCGTCGACTCTCAGGACACGGTGACCGTCACGAACCGCGGGAAGCCGATGATGATCCTTATCGGCTACGAGATGTACGAGTCGATCATGGAGTCCCTTTTGACACGATTTTCGCGCCTCACTATTTTCGTGTCGTGAAGAACGTAACGGTATCTCTGCCCGAAGACACCGCCCGATGGATCCGGGTAGAGGCCGCCAAAGCCGATCGCAGCGTGTCCGCGTGGCTGGCCGACCTTCTGGTTGGCACGAAGCGCCGCAGCGACGAATACGACGCCGCCATGGAGCGGTGTCTGGCGATCGAGCCACGCACGCTGGAGTGGATCGACGGCCGCAAGCCCGCCCGCGAGGAGTTGCATGACCGCGCCGGTCTTCGTTGATACCAACGTCCTGGTCTACCGCCATGACAGCACGGATTCGGTCAAGCAGGCTCGCGCCGAAGCCTGGTACGAGCTCGTCTGGCGACTGCGGCTGGGCCGCATCAGCTTCCAGGTGCTGCAGGAGCTGTACGCGACGCTTACCCGCAAGCTGGTGCCGCGATTCGACGTGCAGGAAGCCCGCGTTCTGGTCCGCGACCTCACCGCGTGGCAGCCGGTTGCCGCGGATCTCGCCCTGCTCGAGCGCGCCTGGCGACTGGAGGCACGCTACTCGCTGTCCTGCTGGGACGCCTTGATCGTCGCCGCCGCGCAGGCCGGCGGCTGTCGGGCCTTGCTCACGGAGGACCTCCAGCATGGGCAGATGTTCGGGGCGGTGCGGGTGATCGACCCGTTCGCGTCACCGGAGCGGCCGCCGGCGGAGCTGCTCGCCGCGTCGGAGGTGGGATAGTCCGTGATGCGGCGGCCCCAATCGCAGGACCCCGTAGATCCTGGAAGTCTCGGACCGGATCGAGCTGGGCGTGCAGGGGACGGACGAGGTGGAATCGGCCGTCGCCAGGACACGGTGACGGTCACGTCCCGCGGATCGGTGGGCAACCGACACCGACTCGGGCGCGCCGGCCGTGACGCTCCATGGGTACGGGGCGGGGCGGGCGATATACGTCAGCGCCGACATCGGCGGCGGGTACGCCCGCAACGCCCACCCGGGACTCATGCGCTTCATCGCCAACCTGGTCACCAACGTGACGCCGCCGATCGAGGTCACCGCAGCGGCGGTCGGCGGCGACCTGCTGATGGTCCACCTCCTCAACCATCCGACGCCCATGCTGCCTCCTGGCATCTTCGACGAGGCGGAGGGGCATGCAGCGAGCAGCGCCGTCGCGACCTTCTTCGCGCTGCAGGAGGTTCCTCCCATTCACGACATCGCCGTCGTGTTCAACGACCATCGCGTGCGGTCGGCTCGGCTACCGCTAGCGCGGGTCGGCTTGGAGGTAAGCGATTCACCGCACGGCGTACTGGTTCCCAAAGTCGATCTGCATGAGGTGCTTCTGGCCCGATTGGCATAACATCCCCACATGGAAGACAGCCGCGGCGTGACGATCGGCACCGACAACCAGCTCCTGTTCGATGACGCGCTGGTCGCTCACAAGAGCGGCTTCACGCTGACCTTGAATCCTCCCGTGCGCGCCGAGGCGCCGGCGCTCCGGCCGGAGCGGCCCTGGGAGGCGCGCGGCGTCCACCACGCGAGCGTCGTCGACGTCCCGGACGGGTACCGGCTGTACTACTCGGCAACGGGGGACGACGGCTCGCGCTCGCTGTGCGTTGCCGTGTCGGAAGACGGCGTCGAGTGGCATCGGCCCGATCTGCGAGTGGTCGAGCATGCCGGCAGCAGGGCCAACAATATCGTGTTGAGCCGAGCTACCGGCAGCGTCTTCGTCGATCCGGCCGCGCCAGCCGCGGAACGGTTCAAGTTCATCGGCGAAGACGGCACGAAATGGGGTGTCACCAGCGTCAACTGCGGCGGCGCGCGCTTCCGGTACTTCAAGGAAAAGCTGGACACTTGGGTCTATCCGGCGGTGATCGGCGCCGCCTCACCCGACGGCATCGCGTGGACGAAGTACCCCGCGCCGATCATGCCATGGTACACGGACACCCAGAACGTCGCCTTCTGGGACGAGCGCCTGCAACGCTACGTCGCCTTCGTGCGATGGAACGAGCATCTCCATCTCGATGCGGACGGAAGGCAAGTCGGATCGTTCGACTATCGCGCCGTGGCGCGCGCGGAGTCGACCGACTTCTCGCGGTTCCCGGAGCCGAGCAAGGTCCTGGAGCCCGATTTCAGCCAGAGCGCCGACGATGACCTGGCCGGCGGCGGCCTCTACAACAGCGCCGCCATCAAGTACCCGTGCGCCGCGAACAGCTACTTCATCTTCACCTCGGCGTACCACCACAGCAGCGATACCCTGGACGTACAGCTCGCGACCAGCCGCGACGGGATCGGCTTCACGCGCTGGCGGACGCCGTTCGTGCGCCTCGGACCCGCGGGAGCCTTCGACGCCAAGGGGCTGTACATGGCCGACGGCATCGTCGCCGGCGACGAGCTGTACCTCTATTACGGCGGCGTCAGCACCCGCCACGATATCGACGTCGACGCCAAGCGCGCAGGCGACGCCCGGCCTGCGGCGATCGGCAGGCTGCGGCTGCGCCGCGACGGCTTCGTGTCGCAGGACGCCGAGGGCGAAGCCGCCAGCCTCACCACGGTGCCGTTCGAGCTGGCCGGCGACCGCCTGCAGGTGAACATGGACGCCAGCTCGCGCGGCTGGCTGCAGGTCGAGGTGCTCGATACCAGCGGTCACGCGCTGTGGGGCTACGCCGCCGCCGAGGCCGATCGGCTCATGGCCAACGAGGTGGCCCGCACGGTGACCTGGAACGGCACATCCGATCTCTCCGCGTTGCGCGGTCGCCGCATCCGGCTTCGCTTCCGCGGGAGCTGGGTGAAGCTCTACGGATTTCGGGCCGGCTGAACGCCTGCCGAGCGCAGCGCGGCGGTGCGCGGGGTCGGCACGTCACCGGCGGCGAGCCGTTCCGGGGTCACCAGGTGGCAGGCGGCACGGTGGCCGGGCGCGACCTCGGTCAGCGCCGGTTCACGCTGGCGACACACCTCCTCCGCGAACGGACAACGGGTGTGGAAGCGGCAGCCTGACGGGGGATCGATCGGCGTCGGGACATCCCCCTGCAGGATGATGCGATCGCGCTTGGCTTCGGGATCCGGAACCGGTATCGAGGAGAACAGCGCCTGCGTATAGGGGTGCAGCGGGCGCGCGAACAGCGCCGGCTTGCTGGCCGTCTCCACCACCTTGCCCAGGTACATCACCGCCACCCGGTCGGCGATGTGACGCACGACGCCCAGGTCGTGGGCGATGAACAGATAGGTGAGGCGGAACTCCCGCTGCAGGTTGCGCAGCAGGTTGATCACCTGCGCGCGGATCGACACGTCGAGCGCCGATACCGGCTCGTCACACACCAGCAGCTTGGGGTTGACCGCCAGGGCGCGGGCTATGCCGATGCGCTGGCGCTGCCCGCCGGAGAACTCGTGTGGAAAACGCCGCGCATGCTCCCCCCCGAGCCCGACCACGTCCAGCAGCTCGGCGACGCGCCGGGCCCGTTCGCTGCCCTGTGCCAGGCGGTGGATGGCCAGCGGTTCGCGGATCATCTGCTCCACCGTCATGCGCGGGTTCAGCGAGGAATACGGATCCTGGAAGATCATCTGCATCTGGCGGCGCAGCGCGCGCAACTCCTCGGCACCGGCGTGGGACACGTCCCTGCCCTCGAACAGCACCTGCCCCCCGGTTGGCTCCAGGAGACGCAGCAGCAGGCGCCCGACGGTGGTCTTGCCGGAGCCGCTCTCCCCGACCAGACCCATGCACTCCCCGCGGCGCAGGGTGAAGCTCACTCCGTCGACCGCGTGCACGGCGCCGGTGCGCCGGGACAGCAGGCCCGAGCGAACGGGAAAGTGCTTGTACAGCTCGCGCACTTCCACCAGCGGGGTGCCGGGCGCCTCGGCTTCCGTGCCCACGACTCCCCCGCCGTGGCGCGACCCGCGTGGGCTTCGCGCATCGACCGAAAGTCCGAGTAGCGGAAACAGGCCGCCTCGTGCGTGGACCAGAATTCGTGCAGCGGCGGCTCCTCATGCCAGCAGATCTCCTGCGCATACGGACAGCGAGGATGGAACCGGCAGCCGGCCGGCATGGCATGCGGGCTCGGCACCATGCCCTCGATGGCGATCAGCTCGTCGCGCTCTTCCGCAGGGTTGGGCAGGGAGCCCAGCAGCCCTTCGGTGTAAGGGTGCCGGCCCTCGCGGAACAGGGTGCCCACGTCGGCGCGCTCCACGATCTTGCCGGCATACATCACCACCACCTGCTCGACCATCTCGGCGACCACGCCCAGATCGTGCGTGATCAGGACGATCGCCATGCCGAGCTCCTCGCGGAGCTGCCGCATCAGGTCCAGGATCTGCGCCTGGATGGTGGTGTCCAGCGCGGTGGACGGTTCGTCGGCGATCAGGATCTTCGGGTGGCACGACAGCGCCATGGCGATCATCACGCGCTGCCGCATACCGCCGCTCATCTCGTGCGGGTAGTCGCGGACCCGCCTCACCGGGTCGGGAATGCCGACCAGCTCCAGCATCTCGACGGCCCGGCCGTACGCCTCGCGCTTGCGCAGCCGCTGGTGCTGGATGATGTTCTCCGCGATCTGGAAGCCGACGCTGAACACCGGGTTCAGGCTCGACATCGGCTCCTGAAAGATCATCGAGATCTCGTTGCCGCGGATCTCGCGCATGCGCGCCTCCGGGAACCGCAGCAGGTCCTGCCCCTCGAACAGGATACTCCCGCTTTCGATGCGGCCGGGAGGTGAGGCCACCAGCCGCAGCACCGACAGGGCCGTGACGCTCTTGCCGCAGCCGGATTCGCCGACGATGCCGAGCGTCCCTCCGGCTGGCAGGTCGAAGCTCACCCCGTCCACCGCCGGCACCACGCCGTCCTCGGTGTGGAAGTACGTGCGCAACTCGCGCACCGACAGCAGTGGCGCGTGAGGCGCGCCCTCTTCCCGCCCCACCTCAGCACGCCACCGAGAACAGCTTGGCCCGCGACATGCTGATGCGCACCGCGATCCGTTCGCCCTCGAGCGCCGCGAGGTCGCTGCGGCCGTTCCACGTCACCGGCGCGGACAGGTTGTCGCCGCGCAGCGGCGCACATTCCGCGAACGAGTGTCCCGCGAGCGGTGCAAGGTGCTCGGCCGGCCACAGCGTCGGCGGTATGAGCTCCGCCTTGATCCAGCCGTTGGGCTCCGTCCGGTAGTTCAGCCGCAACTCCCCGCCGGCGCACTCCCGCGGGCCCAGCGTCAGCTCGCCGTCGGTGTCCGCCTGCAGCGCCACCAGCCGGTCCGGCTGCCACATCGCCCAGCTCAGCAGGCCGTCGCGATCGGTCTCCAGCCCGGCATACCCCTCGTTGTGGCGGCTGCGGATGCCGCGGCACAACACCCCCCACAGGCCGTTGGAAAGGGGGACGACGCCCGGACTGGCGTACATGCCAGCGTCCCCCGGACCTCCCGCCGGTCCCATCGGGATGATCGGCGTCCGCTCCGGCCGGTGCCAGAGGACACCGTCGCGGCTCACCGCCAGGTGCACGTCCAGCACGTCGCGGGTCCGGTAGTAGACGGCGGGAAACATCAGGTGGAACGGTCCGCCCCCCGGGTAGCGGCTGTAGCCGTTGGTGTACAGGTCGTCGGTGGGCGGATCCTGCGGGTCCGACTCCAGCACCACCTGCGGCTCCGGCCACTCGACGGCGAACTCCGGGGACTCCGAGCGGCCCACCGCGCGGCGGAACCCGCGGCTCATCCGCACGTAGGCGACGTAGCAGCCGCGCTCCTCGTCGTACACGGCCACGTTCTGGGTGTCGCAGAAGCGGTCCATGAGCGTCGCCTCCAGCCGCTTCCAGTGAATACCGTCCGGGGACGCGGCGCCGCGCAGCTCGCCGGTCAGGCGCAGGACCTCGCGCAGCTCCCGGTCCGGCATGCCTTGCTCGCGCAGCCGGGTGCGCAGCGGCAGCGCCTCCGCGTCGCCGGACAGAACCTTGTCGCCGTAGAGCCACCGGGACTCCATGGTAACCAGCTTGAAGTCACCGTCGCGCGGATCGTGGAACACCGACCCCTCCAGCCGGTTCGGGTAGACGATGTTGGTCTTCCGGTGCTCGCCGTACGGATAGAGGTCGAGCTCGGGCCGGTGCCAGGTGAACCCGTCGTCGCTGTGCGCGTAGCAGAGAGCTCCGTGCGGGTACTGCTCCGACGTACCGATGCCGTACCAGAGATGGTAGGTCCCGCCGTGCCGCAGCGCGCAAGGATAGCTCGGCCGGCGCTCCTCCCAGGGGCGATCGAACTCGATCAGCCGCGCGGACTTGACGGCCTGCTGCACGGCCAGGCGCACGCCGCGCGGCGCCCCGACCAAGTAAGCGCGTCCGTCCGGCTCGTAGCCGCTGGTTCCCGGCCACACGGCCTGCCAATCCAGAAACGGCTCGGGCCGGATGGCCCCCGCGACGGCCATGCCGCCGGCCGCGGAGCCCGGCTCCCAGGTGCCGGCGGTGGTGTCGGTGCTCGTCGGACTCATCGCGTCCCTCCTTCCCTCATATCTTCTGACCCTCATATCTTCTGACGAGGATCCTGCGCGTCCCGCAGGGCGTCGCCGATGAAGTTGATGCACAGCACCGCCAGCGTGATGGCGGCGCCGGGCGGCACCCACTGCCACCAGTAGTTGACCAGGGCCGTCAGGTTCTGAGCCGCCGTCAGCATGTTCCCCCACGATGGGGTGGGAACCTGCACGCCCACGCCCAGAAAGCTCAACCCCGCCTCGGTCAGGATCATTCCGGCGGTGCCGAGCGTCGCCGCGACGATCACCGGCGCCATCGCGTTCGGCAGCAGGTGCCGGAACGCCAGGGCGGCCCAGTGCGCGCCGAGCGACCGTGCCGCCAGCACGAACTCCTGCTCGCGCAGCGCCAGGAGCTGGTTGCGCACGATGCGGTAGATCTCCGTCCACTGGATGAAGCCCAGCACCGCCATGACCGTGAACAGGTTGGGGCCGAGCAGGCTCACCAGCGTCAGGATGATGATGAAGCCGGGAAAGCTGATCACGATCTCCGAGAACTTCAGCAGCGCGGCGTCGACCCTGCCGCCGACGAACCCGGAGATGGTGCCCAAGACCACGCCGATGGTCACCGCGATGCTGATCCCGGCCAGCCCCACCGACAGCGATACGCGGCCGCCGTACAGCACGCGGGCGAACACGTCGCGGCCGAGGTGATCGGTGCCCAGCCAATGGGCGGCGCCGGGCGGCTGGTTGCGCTCCTGGAGGACCACGTCGTTGGGATCGTGGCCGGCGATCACCGGCGCCGCGATCACGGCCAGGACCAGCAGGACGAACACCACGAATGCGACAGCCCCCAGCCGATGCTTGACCAGCCGGCGCATGACGCCCCTGCTCTGCCGCCGCTCGGCCTCGGCCGGAGGCCGGACCGGGGTAGTAGTGACGGCGCTCATCGGCCCGCCTCGCCACGGCTCTGCAGCCGCACGCGGGGGTCGGCAACGGCAGTGAGCAGGTCCACCAATACGCTGGCCACCAGCACCGCGACCGCGGAGAACAGCGTGACCGCCATGATGATCGGGTAGTCGCGGCCCCGCACCGCCCCGATGTAGAACGCGCCCATGCCGGGCCAGTTGAAGACGGTCTCAATTACCACCGAGCCGCCGATCAGGATCGGCAGCCGCAGCCCCAAGATGACGATGATCGGGATCAGCGCGTTGCGGAACGCGTGCACGAGGATGACGCGCCGTGCGGGCAGCCCCTTGCTGCGCGCGGTGGTCACGTAGTCGCGACGCAGCACCTCCAGCACGCTGGAGCGCGTGTAGCGCATCAGCGCCGCGGTCAGGTCCAAGCCCAGGATGAACGCGGGCAGCACCAGGTGATGCAGGCGAGCGGTGGTGCCGGTCGCACCGGGCGAGACACGGCCGCCGAGCGGGAACAGCCCGATCTGCACGCTGAACAGGAACAGGGCGAGCAACCCGACGTAGAAGGTGGGGGTGGAGATCCCCATCATGCCGGCGACCGTCAACGCATGGTCGATGGCGGTGTAGCGCTTCAGGGCGGACACCACGCCAAGGCTGAGGCCGAGCACCGACGATAGCAGAAGCGCCGCCCCCATCAGCTCCATCGTCGGTCCCAGGCGAAAGCTGACCAAGTCGGCGACCGGCCGCCTGGTGGACAGGCTGACGCCGAGCTCGGCGCGCAGCAGATTGCCCAGCCACTCCAGGTACCGGATCGGCGCCGGCCGGTCCAGCCCCATCTCACGCCGGAGCTTGGCCAGCTCTTCCTCGGTGAAGGCGATCTCTTCCTCTTCGACCCGACCGGCGAGGATCGCCATGGCGGCGTCCCCCGGCGCCAGCTCGATGAAGACGAATACGATGATGGTGATGCCGAGCAGCGTGGGGATCATCGACAGCGTGCGCCGGATCAGGTACCTGCCCATCAGGATCGGCGGACCTCACCCGCAACGCGATCGGGAGAGCTGCCGGGACCCGGCATCAGGAAGGCACCATCAAAAAAGGGTGCGACGGAGCCTCCCCCGCCGCACCCGTCGTCATCGATCGTTCCACCCGGGCCGCTACTGGACCACCTCCCACTCGTGCCAGGAGATGTCGATCGGGAAGTTCAGGATGTCGGGAATCGTCCCCGGCGTGCGCAGGCGGCTGGAGCGCGCCATCAACCCCATCGTGTTGATCACCGGCATGTAGACCATATCCTCCCAGGCGTGCACCTGGAGCTGATCGTAGAGCGCGCGCAGCTCGTCCATGTCGTACGTGGTGGTGATCTGCTCGGCGATCCGGTCCACCTCGGGACTGGAGTAGCCCCTGCCGATCTGCGCCGGGCTATCGGAGCGCAACCGCAGCAACGCCTCCGGGGTCACCGCGGACCACCCGCCCATGTAGAAATCGAAATCCGCTTCGTTCAACCTGGTGCCGATCACCGCCACCTCGACCAGCTCGACCTCGGCGGCGATGCCGATCTCCTTCCAGTAGTCCTGCACGATCGTGGCCAGCTCCAGACGGATGCCGCCCGCGTCGATGTCGCGCAGCAGGATGGTGACGGTCGTCCCGAAGTCCCAGCCCGCCTCCTCCAGCAGGGCTATCGCTCCATCAGGATCGAAATCGACCGGAGTGAGGTTGGGGTTGCGCCAGCCGATCGCCGGCAGGATGCCCTGCGGCACGATCGGGTCGCCGTATTCGCCGTACAGGCTGTCGGCGATCGTCTGACGGTCGATGGCCATCATCAACGCGCGCCGCACGCGCGGATCGTTCAGCTCGGGCCTGTTGATGTTGACGCTCATAGCCGTCAGGTGGTTGAGCACCTGGGCGAAGACCTCCATGTGGTCGAGCTTGGCGATCTCCTTGGCGCTGGTGGGCGTGATCTGGAAGAAGGCGAAGTCCGCTTCATGGTTGGCCGCGGCGAGCGCCGGGTCCTTGGCGTGGATGATGATCTCGTCGATCTTCGGCGTGCCGCGATGGTAGGCATCGTGCTTCTCCAGCCGGATGAACTGGAACGGCTCGGTCTCCACCACCTTGAACGGGCCGGTGCCGTTGGGCACGCTCCAGGTCGGGTGGCCCTCGACCTTGCTGCCCTCGCCGACCAGTTCCACCTGCGCCTTGGACATGATCGACGTGATGGACACGTTGCGCAGGAACCCGGGCGTGCGCGTGGTCAGGTGGAACCGTACCGTGTGGTCGTCGGCCACCTCGATCCCCGGTATGTCGTCGGCGCCGCCCGAGCGGTAGGCGTCCACGCCCTCGATGTTCAGCAGGTTGCCGATCCAGGTCGGGCTGGTGACGTAGCCGTCCAGGATGATCAGGAAGGTGGCCTTCACGTCGTGCGCGCTGAACGGGGTTCCATCGTGGAACACGACGTCGTCGCGCAGGTGGAAGGTGTACTGCAGTCCATCCTCCGAGATGTCCCAGCTCGTCGCCAGGCTCGGGATCTCCGGTATGTGCTGAGCGTTGTTCTCCAGCAGCCGGTCGAAGACCAGCCACCACTGCGGCCAGTGGCCGTCGTTGCGATGCGCCCATGGTGCGGGCGTCCACACCTCGTAGACCAACCGCCCCGGCATCTGGATCGTGGCCTTTTCCGCGGCGGCCGTCTCTGCGGCGCTCGCGGCGTACAGCCCGGTGGCGGAGAGCAGCAGCGAACCGGCGGCAAGCATTCCCACCGCCGCCATTCTCTTGGCGTTCATCACGCACCTCCTGATAACCGGGGGAACGCCTCAGGAGCATCCCCCGGCGTTTCGACCAACTCGCAGCGTATCCCCGATCGCGCGGGCTGCCAAGCAAGTCACCCCCGGTCTAAGCTGCCGTGCGGACGGCCAGGAACAGCGCCATGAAATACCTGTTCATCGATGATCACCACGTCGAGCGCATCGACAATCTCGCCAGGAAGCTCCACCAGCCACGCAGGTTCGAGGGCAACGCCGTGCTGCGGCCCGAGCACCGCTGGGAGAACATGTACATTCGCACGTGGGGCGCGCCGGTCTGGGACGCGGGGACGGAGATCTTCAAGATGGTCTACCTGGGCACCGCGGCACCCGACGACGCAACCATCGGCACCGGCGCCGCACTCAAGCTCGACGCCGGCGGCGATGCCGGCGCCAGTGGCAACTACTCCTGTTATGCCACCTCCGGCGACGGCGTCAACTGGAAGAAGCCGTTCCTCCACCTGTACGACTACCCGGGACTGACGTGGAAGGGCACGCCGGTGGGCGGCGAGAACAACATCCTGCCGTCGATCCGCGGCCAGATCCGCGGACCGCTGTACCACGCGCGGGAAGAGGATCCGGCACGGCGCTTCAAGGCGCTGACCTACCGGGATGGCCACCTGTACACGCTGGTCTCCGCCGACTGCATTCAGTGGCAGGAGCTGGACGTGCCGCCGCAGCCCAGCGCCGACGTTTCGGAGCTGTACCTGGACGAGGCGCGCGACCTGTTCGTCTCCACGGTCAAGCACCGCGGACCGTACGGCCGCTCCTTCTACCTGACGACCAGCGAGGACTTCCGGAACTGGAGCGAACAGGAGCTGATCTTCCATGCCGATCAGACCGACCAGGAGAACGGCTTCCAACGCCTGCGCCGTTTCTTCGAGGATCCGGCGCTGCTGGCCCCCGTGCACAACCGTCCCGAGGAGTGGCGCACCGACGTGTACCACTTCCCGGTCTTCCGCTACGAGGATCTCTACCTGGGACTGCCGGTCATGCACCATTGGGCGGGCAAGCGCCCGCCGCTGTTCGAGAACGTGGACAGCCGCAAGACGATGGAGCTGGCCTGCAGCCGGGATCTCCGTCAGTGGGAGCGGGTAGCGAATCGGGCTCCGTTCCTGGAGCTGTCGCCGGCCGGCGACGGCAGCCGCTACGACACCGGACAGATCGGTTCCACGAACGGCGTGCTGCGGCGCAACGGCGAACTGTGGATCTACTACACGGCGGCCCGGCGCCGCGGGGTGCCGATCGCGGAGGCGGCGTTCCACGGCTTCCTGGACTCCGCCGCGATCTGCATGGCCCGCCTGGCGCTGGGCGGCTGCGTGTCGGTGAAGGGCGGCGTCGAGTGGGGCGCGGTGCTCACGGTGCCGCTGGAAGTGACCGGACCCGAACTCCACCTCAACGTCGACGCGTGGCGCGGACGGGTGCTCGCGGCGGTCCTCGACGAGCACGGCGCGGCGCTCCCCGGTTACGCGGCCGAGGAGTGCGTCCCCGCGGTCGTCGACAGCACCGACCAGGTCGTGCGCTGGCGCGACCGCGGCAGCCTGACCGAGCTGCAGGGCAGGCGCGTACGTCTGCGCCTCTCGCTCTGGCAAGCCGAGCTGTACGCCGTCTGGTTCGGGCCGCACGGGTAGACCGCGCGCCGGCCCCGAGCGCTCAGCTCAGGGTAGTGTCAAGCATAATGATTGCTGCGGAAAGGACTTGAACCTTCACGGGATTTAACTCCCACTAGCCCCTCAAGCTAGCGTGTCTACCAATTCCACCACCGCAGCGTTCCGCATCGGGTGGGCCCGCACTATAGGAAACGGGGTTTCCCGGCGTCAATCTTCTGCCACGCGTCCGGGGTTGCCGGGGGATGCGACATTCGGTAGTTTACGCGCTTCTCCGGACTCCACCGGGACTTGGAGGCAGACATGAACCTGCTCGGACGCTCTTTGCTCACCTTGCACGACCTTTCACCCGACGAGCTCACGGGGCTCCTGGACCTTGCCGCCGTCGTCAAGCGCCAGCGCCGCTCGGGCGAGCGGCACCGGCGCTTCGCCGGACTGGCGCTCGCCATGCTCTACGAGAAGCCGTCCACCCGCACCCGCTCCGCGTTCGCGACCGCGTTCGGGGAGGAAGGCGGCTTCCCGGTCGTCATGAACAGGGACGAGTTGCAGCTCGGCGCCAAGGAGTCGATCGAGGACACCGCGCGCGTGTTCGGCCGCATGTACGACGCCATCCAGTACCGCGGCTACGCCCAGGAGACGGTCGAGACCCTGGCCCGCTACGCCGGCATCCCGGTGTACAACGGGCTCACCGACACCCGGCACCCCACCCAGGTGCTGGCCGACCTGCTCACCATCCGCGAGCATTACGGCGCTCTCGACGGCGTGTCGCTGGCCTACGTGGGCGACGCCCGCAACAACGTCGCCACCTCCCTCATGGTCGGCTGCGCCATGGCCGGCGTGGGCTGCACGCTGGTGGCGCCGAGCGAGCTGCAGCCGGCGCCGGAGCTGGTCGCGGCCTGCCGCAACGGCGCGGGCGCGTCCCTCACGGTAAGCGCCGACCTCGATGCCGTGGGCGGGGCCGATGTCGTCTACACCGACGTGTGGGCATCCATGGGCGAGGAGGACCGCGAGGCGGAGCGCCTGCGGCTCCTGGCCGGCTACCAGGTCAACGACGCGCTGATGGGGCGGGCGGCCGACACCGCGATCTTCATGCACGACCTGCCGGCGGTGAAGGGCAACGAGGTGACCCACGGCGTCTTCGAGTCGTCCCGGTCGATGGTCTGGGAGCAGGCCGAGAACCGCAAGCACACCGCCAAGGCGCTGATGCTGGCGACGCTGGTCGGCGAAGAGTGAGCAAAGCGAACCTCACTCGCAGAGCGACCGGCGGAGGGCGGCTGGCTGAGGCGCGGGACGCGGTGCGCCGGTCCGGATGCGCCGGCTGGCTGTTTTACGGCGTCTACCACCGCGACCAGATCGCCGACGCCGTGCTCGGGATCGGCGCCGATGCCAGCAACACCCGGCCGTGGCTGGCGGTGGTGTCGGCCGACGGGCCGGTGGTCAAGCTCGTCCACGAGATCGAAGCCGGCATCCTGGACCACGTGGACGGCACCACGCACCGCTACGCGTCCCGCTCCCGCTTCGCGGAGCTGCTCGGCAGCATCGCTCCGCCGGGCAGCGTCCTGGCCGCGCAGTGCTCGCCCACCCTTCCGCGCCTGTCCACGCTCGACCACGGCACCGCGCGCCTGCTGGAGCGGGCCGGCTTCACGCTGAAGCCGGCCGAGGACCTGGTGCAGTGGACGATAGGCGGCCTGAGCAGCGCCCAGCTCGCCAGCCACGACCGCGCCGCCCAGGCACTGCACGACATCGTCGCCGATTCCTGGCAGCACATCACGCGGGCCTGCGCCGCTGGGCGGGCCGTCACCGAAGGGGACGTGCGCGACGGCATTCTGGGCGCGTTCGAGGAACGTGGCATGGTCACCGATCACGAGCCGATCGCCGCCTTCGGCGCCCACTCGGCCGATCCCCACTACAGCGCGTCCGGCACCGGAGCGGCGCTCGCTGCGGGCCAGGTCGTGCAGCTCGACCTGTGGTGCAGGGAGCCCGCTCCGGAAGCGATCTATGCCGATATCTCCTGGGTCGGCGTGGCCGCGACCCGGCCGACCGCACGACAACGGGAGATCTTCGCCGCGGTCCGCGCCGCCCGCGAACGCGCGGTGGCCTTCCTGGCCGAGGCCGCGGCGGCGGGCCGCACGGTGTCCGGCAGCGACGTCGACCGCGCCTGCCGCCGGGAGCTCGCCGACCGGGATCTGCTGTCAGCAGCGCGGCACCGCACCGGCCACAGCATCGACACCGACCTGCACGGCTCCGGGGTGAACCTCGATTCGTACGAGTTCCCTGACGAACGCCCGGTCACCGAGGGCGCCTGCTTCTCGGTCGAGCCCGGCCTCTACTTCCCCGGAGATTTCGGCATGCGCACCGAGATCGACGTATCCATACGGAACGGCCGTCCCGTGGCATCCGGTGGACCGGCTCAGGAGGCCCTGCTATCGCTGCCGTAGCGTGCGCGCCTGCCGGGACGCGAACCCCGCCGCCCCCGGCGGCGCGAGCCAGGCGGTTGCGCTGCGCCCCGCTGCCGGCGTACTCCTTGCGCCCGTGACCGACCGCTATCCGTTCGAGGTCTCGACGGCCGTCGAACGCTTCCTCTCAGACCACGATACCTACCTCCTCCTCGGCCACCAGGATCCCGACGGCGACTGCCTGGCCTCGCCGCTGGCGCTCGCCAGCTTCCTGCGCCGCCGCGGCAAGCGGGCACGCACCTTCTGCGAAGGCCCGTTCACCCGGCCGGAGATCGCCTCGTTCGCGCCGCGCTTCGCCGCCACGGTAACCCCGCAGGACCGCTCCGGCGACACGGCGGCAATCGTCCTGGACTGCTCGACCGCCGACCGCACCGGCGAGCCCGGAGAGGGCATCGAGGGACTGCCGACTCTGGTGATCGACCACCACGCGGCCGGCGACCCGTTCGGGGACGAGCGCCTGATCGTGCCGACGGTACCCGCCACCGCGCTGCTCGTGCAGGGCCTGATCGAGCTGCTGGGCGGTCCGCCGACCAGGGAGGAGGCCGACCTGCTGCTGTTCGCGATCTGCACGGACACCGGGTTCTTCCGTCACCTGCGCAAGGACACCGGCTACGTGTTCCGCGCCGTCGCGCGACTGGTCGATGCCGGCGCCAGCACCGAGGCGGCCTACTCCAGCATGTTCGGCGCACGCCCGTTCGAGCGGCGCGTGATGCTCGGCCGCATGCTGGCGCGCACGGAGCGGCTCTACGGCGGGCTGCTTCTGTACACGGCGAAGTACGCGAGCGACCGGGCGGAGATCGGCGAGGCCGGGCGCGGCGACGACGATCTGTATTCGCTGCTGCAGACGGTCGACGGCGCCGAGGCGCTGCTGGTCGTGCGCGAGGAGAGTCCGGGCGAGTGCTCGGTGAGCATGCGGTCGACCACCGCCGTCGACGTCGGCTCGTGCGCGCACGAGCTGGGCGGCGGCGGTCATCCGCAGGCGGCCGGATGCTCCTTCCGCGGCACCGTCGAGCAGGCAAGGCATGCCGCGCTGGCGGTGCTGGCTCCCCGGATTGAACGCCTCCAGGGGCAACCGTAGCGACGTGTCCCGCAGGATCGGACGCTGGAAGAGGGCTCCACCGTCCGCTGAGTAAATGCGGGTAAACCGGGGTCGGCGCGGCGCAGCTACGCCCCTCCGGCGCGGCCCGATCCTGGCACGCTTCCTGTTACTCCTGGTCGCCATGACGAATACAGCGACCAGGACTCTCGATGACCCAATGAAGCCGGCGGTGCTGCGATACCAGCGGACCGGCGCCGGGCGGCGCGAACTGCTCGATCGGATCGGCGCCTACGTCTATCGCTTTCCGTTATGGCAGGGCAAACCGGTGGACGACGACGATTGCGGCGAGTTCTATCTGTACTGCCGGCCCCGCCTGCAGGAGTGGATCGACCGCTTCCAGGATCAGGGCCGGCCGTTCGAGGCGTACCTGAAATCGGTCCTGACCTGGCAGCTCCGCAGCTACTACCGCGTCAAGGGACGCCAGGAGGCGGCGTGGCGGCTCGCCGCGACTGCGCCGTTCTGGGGTCCGGACGCGGCGGGGCTCACCTCCGGGGATCCCGGCGCGCGGGCCCAGCCGGCACCCGCCGCAACGCCTGCCGCACAGGCCGCTGCGGCGGGGGCCGGGAGCCCCGCCGCCCGCCGGCGGGCGCGGGTGCCCGCGGCCGCGCGAAC
>JAPOQV010000475.1 GCA_026710565.1 Spirochaetaceae bacterium
CGAGATTCCCGTCCGAACCCGCACGCCACTGCTCGAGAAGAGGAAGCCACCACAACAGTGCGAGGATCCAGATCGTCGCGTGGATCGAGAATGCGACCGCTTGCTCTGGTTCAGCCTCCACGGCATCTGGACGCCGGCGAAAGACCCTGAGCCTGGTGGTGTACACGAGAACTGCCGCGACGCTGACGGCAGCGGCACACGGAGCCAAGCCGATGTGCGTTTGCACCACGAATGACGCGACCAGCGCCATCCAGGGAAGAACGGCAATGGCTCCGCTTGCGAGGCGCGCACACAGCACGAGTAGCACCGCAAAGGGCAGTATCGGCGCATGGGGGTTCCACACGCTCGACAACAGGTCGCCAAACCCCAGAAACGGACCCGGACTCGGCCGGAAGAAATAGATGGACATTGCGGCGACGAGGCCCAGGCCGAATGGCCAGCCGCCGAATCTTACCATGAGTACGACCGCTGCGATGGCGGAGGCCAGATTCAGCGCCAGCACAGTCCAGTGCAGGCTGAATTCATGGCCGGTCAGGGCGTGCAGGGGAGCCAGTGCGTAGAAATACGTCGGGCCGGGATGATTCCACCGCCACCTCGAGTACGCTCCGACGCTCAAGTCGCCGTGTGACGCTTGGAGGGTGTAGATCTCCAGGAGGGCCATGTCGCCGCTGTGATAGGTCGGTGGTCTTGACCGGAGTGTCGGGACGAGCCAGGAGAGAACGGCGATGAACGCCAAGACGACGGCGATCGTCCCCACGACGGTTTGTCGGGGAAACGCCGTGAGGCGCCAGAAGACGACGATGGGCCAGAGGGCCAGGTCGGCTGCAAACCGGAAGGCAGGAGCCATGATCCTTCGCCACAACAGACCGAATCCGGGAACCGTCCAGCGTGCACGCTGCGCAAGGACTCTCGGAGCGAGCGGGAAGCCGCATATGGTTGCGATGCACAACCAAAACGTCTGAACAGAAAGCAGGATCTTGTACGGCGACAGTACAGGGAGCAGAAGCGTGACACCCAGCAAACAGAGGCCCATCGCGCAGACGGCCAGGGCTACCCCGTTTCCAGCTCGCTCGCCGCGAAGTCGCCGCAGGGCCAATGGGAGCGACAGCATCAGGAAAAAGACGAATACGGTGCTGTATTCGTCTGGTTTGTGAGCGGGAACTGCACGGTCAGGAACGACCACGAAGCTCAACGGTCCGCTGTTGAACCCGTGAATGTTGGCGAGCTCCACGTGCTCGAGCGCCCAATCGCTGCCGTCGCCCCTGAGTACCACACGGTCATTGATATCGGCGTCCCAGGGAATCGGAGGGGCAAGGTCGACCCGAGTGCGCCCGCCAGGCCGCAGAACGACGTGGTCGAAAGCTGTTGTGCCGATGGTGATTCGTACGACCCTGGTATCAGCACCATGGTTTACCAGGCGAAGCACGACGGCTGCCCATGTGCCGGCAAGACGGGTTGAGTCCGGCAGTGGTATGTCCAGCAGATCGTCTGACGGGGCTCGCTCGGCATCAAGAACCGTGATCCGAACGCGGTCGAACTCCTTGTAGACGCGAGTGTGGAAGGTGATCGCGCAGCAGAATGCAAGAAGAAGGAGTACTACCGCCTGTCTTGGGCCAGGCCAGGGCGGTAGCGATCGGAGCCTGTTGGTCGAGGCAACCGATGGCCGAGCGGGCGACACTTCGCTACGCAAAGCGATAATCTCCGAATTCAAGATCCGCGACAAAGGCGGAGTTCCTTCAGAATCTAAACCCAATACGGTTGACGGCGATGCCGAGCGTGCGTGCATCAGGCCGTCGCGATCACCTCGATGTTCATGGCTCGCTCATCCTACAGGTCGACGAGACCGATTGGCAACGTCGCCAGCACATGGGCCGCCGGGCAGGCGACTGCTACCGGCCCCCGGAGCCGTCCTCGAAGGTACGCTCTCGAACCGCTCCTCCCCCGCTCACCCTCGGCGAGCTCGCGCAACTGAGCCCCGAAGAGGAAGCGCTCCTGGGCGCGGCATCTTCCGGCTTCTACTCGCGGGAATGGGCCCGAAACCGCTTCTTCCGCTGGACGACCGACACGGCGCGCCTGTCGGTACCCCTGGATCCGGCGGCTCGGCCGTCGGCGCTGACCGTCGAAGTGCTCATGACGGGACCGCCCAAGCAGCTTCAGATCACGGTCGACGGGTGCCGCCTGCTCGACGAGACCATTCGCGGAGGTTGGACGCAGACGCTGGCGCTCGACGACTGCCGAATCGACCCGCCCACCATCGAGATCGAGCTGACCAGCGACGTCCACGTCCCGTCGACCAGGGACAACCGCGGGCTCGGAGTCGCCATCGCGTCGATCGAGCTGAGCGGCGGGGCGGAATGACGGACGGTCAGGCGGCGAGCGGCCACGACCCTCGGTCAGGGTGCGGGAACCGCGCCGCGCAGCTCGATCGAGCTGACGGCCACGCCGAGCGTGCGCGTGTCGCGGGTCCCGGGCACGTGGGTATCGCTCTGCAGAACGATCTCGAGCTCGGGCGGCGAGAGCCGACAGTCTCCGAGATCGAACGCCGACGCCCAGCGGCCATGGATGGTCTGGTCGAAGATCGTGCATCCGTCGACCGCTATACGGAGCTGCTTGGCCGGGCCGGTCATCAGCACGTCGATCGCGATCTCCTCAGGTGGGGAATCGAGCGGCGTCAGCAGCCGCGCGTCTCCGCGGGTCCAGCGGAACGGGCGCGCGCCCGCCCACTCCATGCCGTAGAAGCCGGACGCTTGCGCCCCGAGAACCTGAAGCTCCGCGTCCATGACGAGGTTGGGCCACGCACCGCCGGGCCCGGAGCCGCCCGCCGCCGCCAGGGCGACGGATCCGTCGACGGGGTCGCCGCGAACCTCGAACACCTCCAGCGCGTTGGCGCCCGGCTCGAGCCGCCCGGGATCGACGATCGCCTCCCAGGCGGCGCGGCGACCGAGGATCGGAAACGCGTAGGGCCGGGTGATCGCCGCGACCACCCCGTTGAGGGCGACGGCCAGCATCGGGGCCGGCGCACCGTCCGGCAGGCCCGCCACGGCGCCCGTAATGTGGACAGGAACGAACTCCGCTTCCGGCTCGACGTCCTGCAGCAGCGGCAACGTGTCGACAACCACCTCGAGGTCGGAGGGTCGCGCCGCCCGCAGGGGATCGGCCGCACGGCCGATCAGCTCCCCGTAGCGGCCGTGAAAGGCGCGCATGTCGAGCGGGTCGCCGGTCGCGAACCAGTCGAACTTGCGGGCCGCGCTCTCCGCCACCTCGGCGAAGATGTCGCGCGGCCCCTCGACGCGGTTTCTCGCGCCGTCGAAGAACATCATCTTGGAGGGTCGCGGCCGATGCGACGGATCGAGGATCTTCGCGCCGTCGGCGGCCCACGGCAACTCGACGCCGAGCTCGGCCGCCAACGTCGGCACTATGTCGATCACCTCGACGTTGGCTTCCACCACGTCGCCCTCTCGCTGCCCCGGCCGCTTCACGAAGAGCGGCACCGCCCCGATGTCCGCGAATGAAGTTCGCGTCGGTCGCCGGAACGACGTGCCGGGCTGCAGGCTGGCGCCATGGTCCGCGGTGACGACGATCAGCGCGTCGTCGTAGACGTCCACCTCCCGCAGGCGCGCCACCAGGCGGCCGAGCAGCGTGTCGACGTATCCCAGCTGAAGCAGGTACCGCTGGTGGTTGACCGCGGAGGCCAACCGGTCGTCGACCCACCTGCCGCCCTGAAGGCCGACGTTCTGCCGCAGGACCGTGTACTGCTGCCCCGTGGGCAGGTACAGCCACGGCTCGTGCGGGAGCAGCACGTGCATGAAGTGCAGCGTCGGACCGGCGCCGGCGATCGACTCGATGAAGCGCGTGACCGTCTGCCGCCGGTCGTCGACCCGCGCCGCCCGCCAGCGGTTCTGGAACGTGTCGTTCGCCAGGAAGTCGTTCCAGTTCTGATCCACGGGGGGCAACCGGACGGTCAGCTCGTCCGGCAGCACGACGGTCAGAAACACGACCGCGAGGTCGCTCACGACGCCCGCGAGCCAGGCGCCCAGCGCGCGTTCGGCCGGACACAACGATTCCGGGCAGAGCTCGGACAGCGGCTCTTCGACGTGCAGCCGATACCGGCTGCCCAGCAGCGTGAACAGGTTTCCCGGATGGTCGGCGGACACCGGCAGGCGGTCGGGCGACGGATACGTGCCGGTCAGAATCGCGGGCAGCGCATACTGGGTCATCTCGCCCACCGCGGTCGCGTTGCGAAACCACGTGGCGTCGTCGGCCAGCGCCGCGAAGTGCGGGAAGTTGGCGCGGTCGACGGTCCCCTCCCGGTCCAGCAGCGCCGCAAGCTGGAACTGGTCGAAGACGACCACCACCACCGGCGGCGTGGCGCCGAACCTCACGCCTTCGAGCGCACCGACGTCCTCGGCCGGCACGAGCAGGCGGCCGACGCCGGGGTTGAGCAGGAACATCAGCGGCACGACGACGACGGCCGGCGTCAGAAACGCGGCGAACAACCGGACGGGAGGGAAACGGCGGTACGCGTGTGCCGCACCGGCACCCGTGGCTGCCGCGAGAGCGACCAGGAAGTGGCCGGGCGAACCGCCCAGCGACTTGAGGGCGGCAAGCGCCACGACGCCGGCGAGCCCCCCGACGGCCACGGTTGCGACACGTCGCCGCCACACGGGACCACCCGCGAGGCCGGCCGCCCGGATGGCGAGCAGGCAGCAGGCCGGACCGCCGAGGCAGACCACCGCCACCAGCAGCAGAAGGCCGCCCGGCCACATGTCGTGGGCCACCAGGAACTCGGGGCTGCGCCCCACCACATCGAAGACAGGCTGCGCGACGGCGAGGCTCCACAGGCCGGCAATGTGCAACGTGGCCCACCGGGTGTCGGCAGCCGACTCTTGCGATGGCGACCGTGGTCGCCACCACGCGTGACGCAGCCATTCCCGGACCCGGTGATGCAAGGGACGCGTGCGTACCAGACCGTGCCGCAGGCCAACGACGACGAGCAGCGCGACCAACGCCCGCCAGGGCGTGGACATGGAGAACAGCGTGCCGATGCGGACCGCTCCGAAAACACCGGAGACGAGCACGGCGACGGCGAGCATCAGCGAGAGGCCGTCGGCGATGCGCGCCCAGGCCGGCAACCGAGGTTCCGAGCGGTTCGAGCCGTTCATGCGCGTCAGGGCCGACAGTGGTACAGAGTGCGGGTGCCCGAGGCCAGCGTCTCGTGACTGACGTCGCTGAAGCTCCGCCCCAGCGCGGCGGCGACCGCGGCTTCGGAATAGTCGATTTCCTGATCCCGGCGATTGCGGAGCAGTC
>JAPOQV010000476.1 GCA_026710565.1 Spirochaetaceae bacterium
CCCATGGCGATCGGAAGCGACGCGCCCAGGTAGCCGCGCGGGTCGAAGTAGGTGTCCGGCGCGTAGACCCGGTAGTAGTTGCGGCTGTAGTAGCCCATCTGGTTCATGCCGTAGGCCAGCATGCCGTCGTCGGGAATGGCTGAGCGCAGCGCCTCGATGTAGGAGCGCTGCGGCTCGAGCTGCTCGCCCTCGCCGAAGCGCACGCCGTTGAGCGCCGCGATGGCAGCGGTCGGATCTTCGGCGCGGCCGGGGCTGACCAGTCCGGTAAGGGCCTCCAGGGCCGGGCGGGCGTCCGCCTCGATGGCCAGCGCCTGGCCGGCGGCCAGCGCATCGGCGTCGAGGTCGATGCGGATCACCCGGTCGGGGTCGACGCCGAGCAGTCCGGCCGGACCGGCCTGGGTGCCGACCGCCAGGACGACGTCGCGCGACTGCGCGAACTCCACCAGCGGTGCGTAGGCGCGCAGGGAGTGTCCGAGCGCCAGCGGGCTGCGGTCGGAGAGGGCGCCCTTGCCGGCGGTGGTGGTCGCCACGGATGCCGGCAGCCGCTCGGCCAGCGCGGCGAGCGCCGCGGAGGCACCCGAGCGGTGCACGCCGGTGCCGGCCAGGATCAGCGGCCGCTCGGCGTCGGAGAGCATGGCGGCAGCGCGTTCCAGCGCGGCAGGGTCGCCCGCGGGCGGCTCGATCGTGGCGGGCGGGGCGATCTCGACCTCCTCCTCCTGTGTGAACACCGTCGCGGAGATTTCCAGGTAGACCGGCCGCGGGCGGCCGGAGCAGGCCGCCCGTACCGCCTCCGGCACCTTGGCCGCCACGTCGGCGGGGCTGGTCGCTTTCGCCGCCCACTTGGTGATCGGCTCCAGCCAGTGGCTCGATGACGCGCCCTTGAGGCGGTCCTCGGGCGAGCCTGAGATGACGATGATGGGCGAGGAGGAGCGCAGCGCCGTGGAGACGCCGCCGGAGGCGTTGAACAGGCCGGCACCCGGCACCACCAGCGCGCTGGCAGGCCGGTTGCTGGCGCGCGCGTAGCCGTCGGCCATGTGCGTGGTGGGCTGCTCGTTGCGGCAGGAGACGTAGCGGATGCCTTCGGTGTCGAAGTAGGCGTCGACCGCCTCGTACTGGCCGGCGCCCGGCACGCCGAAGGTGACGGCCACCCCCTGCGCGGCCAGCGAGCGCACCAGAGCCTGGCCGCCATTCATGCGTCGTTTCATCATTTGCTCCGTCGTCAGGTATGCGAGGCCGCCGCGGCGGCGGCCGGTTCGGCAGTGTCGAGCGGGTAGACCCGCGGAAAGACCGGGCCGGAAATCCGCTCACCGTCGGCGACCGGGATGTACGGCTTCATCGTGTGGTCGTTGGCCGCCACGAAGCGCGTGGTCTCCGGCATGTAGTGGACGGCGATGGCGCGCCGCGGGCGGCCGGACCGGTTCGGAAACGAGGCGTGCCAAGTCAGGCCGTGGTGGAAGTGGACGTGGCCCTTGGGCACCGGGCGCGGCACCGGCCGGATCGCGTGGCCGCCGTACTCGGCCGGCAACTCCGAGTCGAAGTGGATGTCCTGCAGGAGCTCCCGGGCCGATCCCCAGCGGTGGGAGCCCGGGACCATCCACATGCACCCGTTGCCTTCGTCCACGTCGTCCAGGGCGACCCATGCCGACATCTGCACGTGCGGGGTGAGCACAGGCCACGACGGCGAGTCCTGGTGCCAGGAGGTGGTGCCGCCGACGTCCTTCGGCTTGTACTGCACCTGGTCGTGCCAGATGCGCAGCTCCCGGGCGCCGGTCATGCGGGCCACGTCGGTGACGATCGACGGGTTGCGGGTCAGGCGGGCGAACGCGTCGCTGGCCTGCCAGATGTTGACGATCTGCCACACGGGCCTGCCCTCGTTCCTGGAGAGGTCGCTGCAGCGCACCGGCCGGCGGCCGTCGGGCAAGTCGGTGGCGGTCAGCACGCGTTCCAGCTCGCCGCGCAGCTCGTCGACCTCGGCATCGTCGAGCACGCGGTCGCCCAGGACGAATCCCTGGTCACGGAACTCCTGGACTTGTGCCTCGCTCAGCATGACGCCGCAGTATACGCGGGGGCGGCTCAGCCCATGAAGCCGCCCCCGTTGATGTCGATGGGGGCGCCGGTGATGTAGCCGGCGTGCTCGCTGGTCAGGAACGCCACCGTCTCGGCGACCTCCTCCGGCGTGCCCAGGCGCGAGACCGGAAAGCTCTCCTCGTACGCGGCGATCCGTTCCGGCGTGACGGTCCCGCGCACCATCTCCGTGTCGATGAGTCCCGGACAGACCGCGTTGACGGTGATGCCGTGCGGGGCCAGCTCCTTGGCCAGCGCGCGGGTCAGGCCGAGCACGCCGTGCTTGGCGGCCGTGTAGTGGCAGCCGCCCAGGGTGCTGACGGTGCGGCCGGCGGTGGAGGAGAAGTGGACGATGCGGCCGAAGCCGTTGTCGCGCATCGGCCCCGCAACCGCCTTGCTGACCAGGAACGAGCCCTTGAGGCTGACGGCTATCACCCGGTCGAACTCGTCCTCCTCCAGCTCGAAGAAGCGGGTGCGCAGCATGATGCCGGCGGCGTTGACCAGGATGTCCAGCCGCCCGTGGCGCTCCAGCGCCGCCGCCACCGCCCGCTCCACGTCGGCCGCGCGGGTCACGTCGCCGGCGCACGCCAGCCCGTCCAGCTCCGCCGCCAGCTCCTGCAGGGGCTCGGCCTGCCGGTCGAACACCGCCACCGCGGCGCCGCCGGCCGCGAGCCGCCGCGCGCACGCCGCCCCCATGCCCTGCGCCGCGCCGGTGACCAGCGCAACCCGGCCTTCGTGATCACGTCTCATTCCGCTTCCCTCTCCTGCGCGGAGGCTACCCCTCGGACGGCCCCGGCGTCAGGCGGCTAAGATCATCCCGATGAGCGCGACCAACGTGCTGGTGATGTTCTGCGACCAGCTCCGGCGCGACCTGCTGGGCTGCTACGGAAACCCGCTGGTGCGGACGCCCAACCTGGACGCGCTGGCGGCCGAGTCCGTGGTCTTCGACCGGGGCTACACGCCGATCGCGATCTGCTCGCCGGCCCGCGCCTGCCTGATGACCGGCCTCTACCCGCACGGCCACCACCTGTTCAACAACTCGACGCCGGAGTACTCCTACTGCCGCCACCTTCCGCCGTCGGTGCGCGCCATCCAGGACTGGGCCGCCACGGAGACCGACTGCCAGACCGCCTACTTCGGCAAGTGGCACATCGGGCCGGCGGAGGACCTGTTCGCCAGCGCCTTCGAGCACACGCAGCGCCCGGGCACGCAGGCGGGCGGGGATCCGCCGTTCCTGGACAACACCCAGTGGCACCCGTCGACCGACTATTGGCCGATGGTCCAAGCGGTCGAGGCGAACCACGCCGGCACCGTGGACGTGCCGATCGACGAGTTTCCGGACGGACTCGCCGCCCGCTACGCGAGCGACTTCCTGGGCAGCCGCGACCCGGACCGGCCGTTCCTGCTGTTCTGCGCCTTCCCCGGCCCGCACGGCCCCTGGCTGGTGCCGGAGGAGTGGGGGCTGCGCTACGACCCGGCCGACATCCCGCTGTGGCCCAACCGCTTCGACGACTTTACCGGCAAGCCGATCTACCAGCGCAAGCTGGCCGCGCTGGAGGCGAGGCCGGAGGGTGCAGGCAACCCGCGCTCCGACGACGAGCTGCGCCGCGCGCTCGCCTGCAACTTCTCCTACATCGAGCTGATCGACCACCTGGTCGGCCGGCTGCTCGACCGGCTGCGGGAGCTCGGCCTCTACGACTCCACGGCCATCGTCTTTACGGCGGACCACGGCGACATGGCCGGCTCGCACGGCTTCGCCAGCAAGGGCGCCTACCTGTACGACGAGATCTACCGCGTACCGATGATCCTGCGCGTGCCGGGCGCCGAGGCGCGCCGCGCCGAGCGCGAGCCGGTGAACCTGACCGACGTGACCGCCACCGCCGCGCACCTGGTCGCCGGCCGGCCGATCGCCACCTTCGGGTCCGGGCCCCTGCACGGCGAGTCGCTGGTGGACTTCGCGTGCGGACACGCCCCGTGGCCTCGCCCCGTGCACTTCGCGCAGTATCACGGCGACTGGTACGGTCACTACTCGTCGCGCATGGTGACCGACGGAGACTGGAAGCTGGTGTGGAACCTGACCGACCGCTGTGAGCTGTACGACCTGCGCGGCGATCCGGACGAGCTCCACAACCGCTTCTACGAGGCCGGCGACCTCCGCGTGGACGAGGCACGGCGCCGCTACTTCGAGCTCCTGGCAGCGGAGGCCGCGCGCTACGGCGACGCGCAGCTCGATCTGCTGGCACCGGAGCTGGAGCACGCCGCGGCCGGCGAAGGAGGGGGATGGTGAGGCTGCTGTTCATCGACCGGCGTGACCTGCCGGTGGCGTGGGGCCACACGCGTATCGAGGCGACGCCGCTGCGGCACATGACCGACCTGGGCGCGCCGCCCTTCCAGATGGCGCTGGCCACCGAGGGCGCCGGCGGCCGCTGGGACGTGCTTGGCTACCGTTGCGGCAAGCGCACGCCGTGGCAGCTCTGGCGCGCCGGCACCGCCGACGGCAGCACCTTCGAGGACGCGCGGGTCGTCCTGGACTCGAACGACTACACGCTGCCCGACGGCACGCACTGGCAGCACGTCGCGACGGTCAGCTACAGCCCGGAGCGGGAGCAATTCCTCTGCCTGAAGAACGCGGAGGTGCCGGAGGGCTTCGCCACCTACGCGTTCTTCAGCCGCGACGGCGAGTCGTGGGAAGAAGCGCCCAAGCGCCCGGTCTACACCGAGGGCGACCGCTGGGGGGCGATCTGGAGCAGCCCGGCCGGCCGCTACATCACGTACAACAAGGGCTGGCTGCGGTTCGAGCACAAGCGCGTCAACGAGCTGTTCCTGGACGCGCACCGCACGGTCTGCATCCGCTCGAGCCCCGACGGGCTGACCTGGAGCCCGTCCGCCCCGAACGCCTACAAGCTGGGCATGCGCTGGGCGCGGGGCATGCGCAAGGTCGGCGGGCCGCTGGTGCCGCGCGAGTTCCACGTGGCCCCGGATGCCGACGACCCGCCCGACCTGGAGTTCTACGCGTCGTGGCCGTTCACGTACGCGGGACGCTACTTCCTCAACGTGCTGACCTACTGCGGCAGCTTCCTGCCCAACGGGCTGCCGCCCATGCGTCCGGACGGCCACGGGCCCGGCACCCTGGGCCACGAGCTGTGGGTGAGCGACGACGGGCTCACCTGGGAGCGCCCGTTCCGGGGTCAGGACGTGGGCACCAGCATCCTGGCCGGACCCATCCAGGCGGCCGGCAAGCTGCTGTTCTACCTGCGCGACCAGGTCTGGGGCGTGCCGGAGGACCGGCTGACCAACGTCAGCGCACGCTCCAACGGCCTGTTCGAGACGCGCACCTTCACGGTGCCGGACCGGCCGCTGCGGCTCAACCTGCAGCTCCCGGGCGACGGATTCGGCAACGACAACAACGAGTCATACCTGATGGCCGAGCTGGTCGACGACCGCGACCGCGTGATCGCCGGCTACGACCGCAACGCCTGCCTGCTGCAGGGGCCGATCGACGCCACCCGGCTGGAGCTGCGCTGGCAGGGCGCCACCTCCGAGCCGCTGGCCGGCCGGCGGGCGCGGCTGCGGGTCTGTTTCCGCGGCGCGCGGATCTTCGCGGTCACCGCGTGAGCACGCACAAGTAAAGGAGTCCATGATGCAAGCGGCACACGTCACCGCCCCCGGCACGGTCCGGGTCGACAGCTTCGCCGATCCCGAGCCGGCGGCAGGTCACGCCGTCGTCCGGCCGGAGTTGATCTCGATCTGCGGCAGCGACCTGCTCGCGGTCTACGGTCAGCCGGACGACGCCTACCCGCTGAACCCCGGACAGAGCGGCCACGAGGTAATCGGCGTGGTGGAGGCGGTCGAGTATCGCGGCAAGACGGTCTTTCCGTTCGAGCCGGGCGAGCGCGTGCTGGCGACGCCGTCGCCGCACGTGGGCATGGCCGAGCGCTTCGCGATCGGCCTCGACGCGCTGGTGCGGGTGCCCGAGGGGGTGCCGGCCGAGCGTCTGGCGATCGCGCAACCGCTCGGCACGGTGATCTGCGGCTGCAACAAGCTGCGCGACGTGGCCGGCGCGACGGTGGCCGTGGTGGGGCAGGGCGGCATCGGCCTGCTGTTCGACCGGATGCTGCGCCGCATGGGAGCGGGCACCGTGATCGGCCTGGACCTGGTAGAGGCGCGGCGCGCCGCCGGCCTGCGCTTCGGCGCCGACCACGTGATCGACGCGGCCGGCGACGACGTGCCGGCTGCGGTGGCGGAGGCGACCGGCGGGGTCGAGCCGCAGATCGTCGTGGAAGCCGCCGGGGAGCCCGCCTCGATCAACCTGGCCCTGGAGCTGGTCCGTCCGTACGGGCAACTGCTGCTGTTCGGCGTGCCCAAGCAGCCGGCCTTCGAGTTCTCGTACCTGACGTGGTTCCGCAAGCGGCCGCACACGCAGAGCTCCTCGATCAGGGACGGCACCGGCTCCGCGCCGTACGAGCTGGCGCTCAACCTGATCGCCCGCGGCGACGTCGACGTCGAGGGGCTCATCTCACACCGGCTGCCGCTGGCGCGCGTGGCCGACGCCTACGAGCTGGCGCGCACGCGCGGCGACCGGTCACTGAAGGTGGCCGTCGACTTCCGCGAGGGCGAGGGCGAGGGCGGCGCATGACCCTGCGCTTCTGCCACGCCGACGACCTGCAGAACGTCTGGGGCCACACCACCATCGGCGCATCCCGGCTGCGCAAGCTCGCCGAATGCGAGCCGCCGCCGTTCCGGGTGTCGTTCTGCCGGCCGCATCCGGGAGGCGGCTTCGACGTGTTCGGCGTGAGCGGCGCCAAGGGCATTCCGTGGCAGGTGCTGCGCGCCGACACCGACGACGGCACGGCCTTTCGCGACGTGCGCGTGGTGCTGGAAGGGGCGGACCTGCCCAAGCCGCCCATCTCGGAGTGGGCGCACACCGCGACGGTCAGCTACAGCCCGGAGCAGGAGCGCTACCTGGTGCTCAAGAACAGCCGCGACTACGGCGGCAGCTTCGACACGCACGCATTCGTGTCCGCCGACGGCGAGCGCTGGGAGCCCAGCCCGCACAACCCCGTGTACCGCGAGGGCGACAACTGGGGGGCGATGTGGAGCCCGGCCGCGAGCCGGTTCATCTGCTACAACAAGGGAGTCGTCCGCGAAAAGGACAAGCCGCTCAACGAGCTGATCCGCGACGGGATGCGTACGGTCTCGGTGCGGACCAGCCCGGACGGGCTGCGCTGGACGCCGGACGACCCCAACGACTTCGCCAACGGCATGCAGCCGGGGTTCGACTTCGCAGGCGTCCCGGCGATGAAGCGGCTGGGGGGACCGCTGCTGGCGCGCGAGCACCAGATCACGCGCGACGAGCTGGATCCGCCCGACCTGGAGTTCTACGTCGCCCGGCCGTTCCTGTACCGGGAGACCTGCTTCCTGCAGGTGCTCAACTACGTGGGCAGCTTCATGCCGCCGGGCATCGCGCCGATGCGGCCGGACGGCCACGGGCCGGGCATGCTGGACACCGAGTGGTGGATCAGCCGCGACGGCCTGCGCTGGGACCGGCCCTTCCGCGGCATGCACGCGGGCTCGGTGGTGATCTCGCACAACCCGATGGCGGCCGGCGGGATGCTGCGCTTCCACCAGGGGGACGAGATCTGGGGGATCGGCGAGGATCGGCTGACGTTCGTGCAGACCGGCTCCAACGGCGTGTTCGAGACGCGCACCTTCACCCACGACGGCGGCCCGCTGCGCCTGAACGCGACGGTGCCGGCGCCGGGCGTCGACAACGGCGACAACCGCGCCTACCTGATGGCGGAACTGGTCGACGGTGAGGACCGGGTGGTGCCGCGGTACGAGAAGGAGCGCTGCATCGTGCAGGGGCCGCTGGACGCACAGGCCTTTCCGCTGCGCTGGGGTCAGGCGACGGGGGCGGAGCTGGAACGCCGGCCGCTGCGCCTGCGCTTCTACTTCCAGGCCGCGCTCATCTATTCCGTTTCGAGCGGTTCCGACGCCTGACCGGCGCTGAGCGGGGCGTGCCCGGGGGCAGGGGGTCGTTCCTGACCCCGGACCTGTGGCGCCTGTTCGCCCACCAGCTTCTCGATTCCGGCGCGATGCTGCCGCGCGTCATCGCCACCGGCTGGCTGGTGCTGGAGGTGACCGACGCGCCGTTCTGGGTGGGCGCCGTCTTCGGTATCGAGGGGCTGGTAATGCTTGCGTGCGGCGGCCTGGGCGGAGTGGCGGCCGCGCGCGTGGAGCGTCGGCGCACGCTGGCGGTCGTGCAGGTGGCGCTGGCGCTGGTGCTGGTCGCGATCGCCGCGCTGAGCGCGCTCGAGGTGTTGCGTCTCTGGCACCTGGTCGCCGCCGCGGTGCTGACCGGCATGGCGCGCTGCCTGCACCTCCCGCTGTCGACCGGCCTGCTGCAGCGGGCGGCAGGCCAGGGGCAGTTGATGCGGGCGATGGGTGCGCGGCAACTGACGTTCAACATCGGCCGGATGGCCGGCTCGGCTCTCGTCGGGGTGACCATCGCCGCCCTCGGGTTCGCGGTGGCGTTCCTGCTCCTGGCGGTGATCCGGGCCGGCTCCGCGGCGGTGCTGGCGCGGCTCTCTCCGGAGCTGGGCCGGCCCGCGCCGGTCACGGGGGGGCGGCCGATGTTCCTGGGCCTGGTGCGCCCGCGCCGCTCCCCGCTGCGGGTGCCGCGCGTGCGGGCGGTATTCATGATGAGCATGCTCATGGAGATGTGCGTGTTCTCCGTCAGCTCCATGATGCCGGTGCTGGCGCGCGACGTGCTCGGCGTGGGGGCCGGCGCCCTGGGCGTGCTGACCGCGGCCGGGTCGCTGGGCGCGATCGTGTTCGGGATGGTGATGACGGCGACGGGCGAGCTGCGCAGCAAGGGAACTGTCGCGATGCTGGCGTGCACGCTGTGCGGCGTGGCGCTGATCGGCTACGCGCTGTCGCGCTCGTTCCTGCTGTCGGTGGGGATCGCGGTGGCGCTGGGCGTGGGGATGACCGTCTACGACGTGATGCTCTTCACGCTGGTGCAGGTCACGGTGCCGTCGTCGCGGCGCGACCAGTCGACGGGGCTGCTGGCGCAGAGCTTCGGGCTCAATCCGGTCGGCTCGACGCTGGCCGGCGCGGTGGCCCAGGTGGCCGGCCTGCCGGTGGCGCTGCTCGCGGCCGGCGGCATCATCGTCGCCTACGCGCTTGCCGTGCTCGCGCCGAAGCGCCGCCTCTGGGACCGCCCCGAGGCGCGGAAGCCGAGCTGACCGAACGAGCGGCGCTGCTCATCTGACCCAGAGCGAGTTCGACGTCCGGTGTGACACGGGACTCCGTTGCCGGTCTCGAAAGCGCCAGTTCCAGTCGTTGCGCTCTCTACCAGTCGCAGGTGAAGCCGCGGGCGGTGCGCGGCGCGTTGCGGGGGCGCATCACGCAGCTCATGATGATGGCGGCGTATCGGCATCGGCGGGAGGCACTACGAAGCGCTGCGCGGCTGCTGGCGACGTTGCCGCCGGAAGGCGGTGAGACTACGGTTCGTATGTTCGTGCTGTACCTGCTGGCCACGCAGGACCGAGGCACGGCGCGGAGCTTCGGGGAGGAGTTGCGAGAGGCGGTGTCGGGACCGGGAGGTGAACTGATGACCTATGCCGAGGAGTTGATCAGGGAAGGACGGCAGCAGGGGCGCCAGGAAGGGCGACTCGAGACCATCGAGGAGCTCTTGCGAGCGGGAGTTTCGTGGTCGGTCATCGAATCGGCCACCGGCATCGATCAGGACGCACTGCGGGCTCTCAAGCAGCGACTCGCGGGCGCAGACGACGAGGCAAGCGACTGACCTGAAAGAGCGGTGAGCGAAAGAACGGCGAGTAGTGGCGGCGTCTCCATCGGGTGTAGCCCGGCCTCTCAGGAGCCGTCGACCAAGCCGAGTTGTTGCGCCAGTTCGCGGAGCTCCCGCTGCAGCCACCGCGGTGCGTTGAGGTAGGGCGGCCGCACGACCGGGGAGTCAAACAACCCCTTCCAGTGCAGGATGTGCTTGCACACCGAGAAGGCATAGGGATCCGGGGTGCAGTAGGCGATCATCGGCAGCATGCGGTGGTAGAACAGCCGCCGCGCGTCGTCCCACGCCTGCGCCTGCACCAGGCGGTGCAGCTCGACCTCGCGCTCCGGCATGAACGCCGCGCTGCCGGCTACGACGCCGTCGCTGCCTGAGACGTAGGCCGGCAGGGAGAACGTATCCCAGCCACAGATGTAGGCGGCCTGCGGTGCGGCCTTCTTGAGCTGGTCGAAGGCGTACACGTTGCCGCTCACCTTCACCGTCATGATCCGCTCGATGGCCGCGACCAGCGGCAGGACTTCGCCGGCCATGTCGAGGTTGCCCTCGTTGGTCTGGTCGTAGAGCATGACCGGGATCCGCTCCGCGATCTGGCTGAAGAAGCCGTGCAGGTCGCGCTTGCCGTACTTCTTGGTCATGGCGAAGTTGGCGCCGCAGCGGGCGGCCAGCTCCGCGGCGGGGACGCCGCGGTCCTCCTCCACGCTGATGATGCCCATGCCCACGGGGATGCGGCCGCGGACGTGCGCCAGGACCGTGCTCAGCACCTCCTCGATCTCCTCCAGGCTCTGTCCCTCGAACTCCCCCGCCTTGCCGCAGGCGACTACGGCCGACACGCCGGACTCCAGCACGAAGTCGAGCTGGCGGCGCATGCCGGCCGCGTCGAAGCGGCTCCCGTCGGCCGTGAACGGCGTGAACAGGAGCGCGACCACCCCGTCGACTACCCGTCCGCTGTCGACGCTGCGCGGCTTCGGTGCCGATGCGTTCGTTGCCATCTCGATTACCTCCGTGGACGGGTCTTGGCGGCGCGGCGCACCAGTCCGTAGGAGCCGGAGCGCGCCCGCGTCGGTTCGGGTCCCGGCCAGCCGGCGCCGTCGCGCGCCGGTCCCAGCAGCAGCTTCAGCGTCTCCGCCTGGTCCGGCGGGAGCCCGTCGCCGGCGCCGGCGATGCGCGCCGCCAGGTAGGCCGCGCCCACGTTGGAGTAGGAGTTGCCCAGTCCGCAGAAGCCGGCCAAGCCGTGGATGCGCCGCTCGGCGTCGAACACGCCGATCACCGGCAGCCCGTCGAAGGTGAACGACTGCAGCCCGCCCCAGCGGTGCGTGATCGGCGCGTCGGCCAGGTGCGGGAACAGCTCGGCCAGCAGCACCTGCAGGCGGCGCTGGTGGGCCAGCGTCGGCCGGAACCCGGCGCTGCCGATGCGAGTGTTGCGGCGGCCGTCGGCCGCGTACTGCGGGAACAGGCTGTACGGCTCGTCGCGGTCGCGGCCTCCACCGAACAGCAGCCGGAAGCGTCCGTCGGCCTCGTTGACCTCCCGCCACCACGCGGTGCCGGCCGCGAAGCAGCCGCGGCAGGGACGCTCCGCCAGCGGCGCGGTCACCAGCACCTGCCCGCGCTCGGCGCGCAGCGTGCCGGTGAGGGCCGGCAGGAGCTGCGGCACCAGCGCGTTGGTGGCCACGCACAGGTGGGCGGCGCTCACGCTCCCGTGCGGGGTGCGGATCAGGTGAGCGGCGCCGGCCCCGGGGGACTCGATCGCCACGACCGGCGACCCTTCGAAGATGCATATCCGCGGCGAGCGCGCGACGGCGGCGCCCAACCCCACCACGAACCTTCCGGAGTGGAACTGCGCGTCGCGGCGGAGGTGGATGCCGCCGGCGTACAGCGGGCTGCCGGTGACGGCCTGCGCCGCGGCCGCGTCGAGGAACTCGGCGGCGAAGCCGTCCTCGGTCATCAGGGCCACGTCGCGCCGCAGCGGCGCGAGAGCTTCGTCCACGTCGGGGCGGTCGCCGCGCACCAGCACGGTCTCGCCCCACACCTCGTAGTCACAGGCGATGCCGTGGCGGGCCATCTGCTCCTCCAGCAGCTCCTGGTTGTAGTGGCTGAGGTTGACCAGGGAGCGCGCCACGTCGCGGGAGACCCGCGCCGCCATCTCACCGTAGGAGCGCGGCAGCCCGGTGACGATGCAACCCTGGTTGCGCGAGGACGCGCCTTCGCCGACCTGCTTCGCCTCCAGCACGACACAGTCCAGACCGTGTTCCGCGGCGGCGTCGGCCACCTTCAACCCGGCTATCCCGGCGCCCACGATCGCCACGTCGGCGCGCACGTCGCCGGCCAGCGCCGGGTATCGGGGCCGTTCGATGTCCAGCCAGAAGGGCAGGCCGTAGCCGGTCAGGTCGATGTCGTGGGCCGCCATCGCAACTCGCACTGTAGCCGATGTCGGGCCGTTGCGGGTGCGGACGGTTCGTGATCGTGGCCGCGCTCTGCTACAACTTCGTCGGCGGACGGCGTGCGCGACGCCGCCGACCCGTTCAGCCACCGCTGACAGGGAGGCTACCCATGGCGGACACAGGAGCGATCTGGAGCGACCGGTTCCGGGACTGGGACCACGTCTACGGGCGCCGCGGGGTGGCGCTGCTGCGCGAGGCGCCACCGGTGCCGGCCGCACCCCACGTGCGGGTGAGCCCCGCCGACCTGAGCTACGGGGTGCCGGACGGGGTGAGCCTGCGCGAGCACGCACGCACCGAGGGGATCGACGTGGCCAGCCCGCACTTCCAGGAACCGGCGACGCGCAACATCCGCTGCGGCTTCTTCCCGGTGTTGCGCGCGCTTCAGGACGGCAGCCTGCTGGCGGTGTGGCGCGAGGCCAGCGCCCATACCTTCTGCTCCTTCGGCCGTACGGTAGCGGCCCGGTCGACCGACGGCGGGCAGAGCTGGAGCGATCCGTGGGTGATCTTCGCGCTGCCGGGCGCGGTCGACGCCGGCGGTCCCGAGGACCTGGTGCAGGCCGCCGACGGTACCCTGTGGATGGGCGCATGGAGCCGCGTCCCGGGGCGGCAGGCGGGCACCCAGGGCCAACAGATCGCCACCGCTTACGCGCTGTACTCGAAGGACGACGGCCGCACCTGGGTCACTCAACCGCCGCTGGGCGACCACTTCTACCCGGCGTCGCCGGAGCTGGCCATGTCCAACGGCGAGCTGCTGTGGCGCGGCAGCGTGCCGGTACCGGCCGAGGCGGGGCTGACCTCCTACCCCGCGTCGGTGCGGGCCACGCTGGTGCAGCGCGACGCGGATGCCGAGCTGCCGCGCGACGCCGACGTGGTGGAGCTGGGAAGGCTGCGCTTCGAGCGCTTCGCCCACCCCCATCTCGGCGGCCCCGACGAGGAGCAGGTCACCGAGACCCTGATTCCCGGCACCCTGGTGATGCTGATGCGCTCGCAGGGGTACGGCGAGCACTACTACCAGACCACCTCCACCGACTACGGCCGCATCTGGAGCGCCGCGGTGCCGTCGCTGTGGCACTCGCCGGTGCCGAGCCAGCCCTACCTGATCACGCTCACCGACGGCACCCTGGTAGCGGTCAACGGGCAGCGCCAGAACTGCCGCATCGTCGCCACCGCCTCGTTCGACAACGGCGCGACCTGGGACGTCGCCCACCAGCAGGTGGTCCTGGACGACCAGCGCTTCCTGGGCGCCGACTTCGCCTACCCGCAGCTCACCGAGGTCGCCGGCGGGCGCCTGCTGTCGATCTACTACAGCCACGATCACAAGGATGAAACCGGCGAGCGCAGCGGGATCTTCGGGACCTTCCTGGAGACGCGCTTCTTCCGCCCCACCTACCGCGGCGTGGAGCTGGCCGAGGTGGGCGCGGTGCGGCGCGACTCCACGGTGGCGCACTGGCGCTTCGACGAGGGCTCAGGCAGCGTGGCGGCCGACGACGGCGGGCCCCACTACGCCAAGCTTTCGGGGCCAACCTGGGTTCCCGGCAAGCGCGGCACGGCGCTGCGGTTCGACGGCCGCGACGACTACGGCTACGTGCTGGAGTGCCCGGAGTTGCGCGTCGCGCGCGAGTTCACCGTGGAAGCGTGGGTCTCCACCGAGGAACCGGAGCGCACCCAGACCATCGTCTCCAAGCTGCCGCACTACTGGGTCGGGCTGCACCGCGGCCGGCTGTGCCTGCGCCGCGGTGGGGCGGCGGGCATCCCGCTGCTGGAGAACCTGGCGGCGACCATCCTGGAGGGCGGCCGCTGGTACCACGTCGCGGTGGCCGTGCGCATCACCCTGGACTCGTACGAGCGGGCGCTGTTCTACCTGGACGGGGAGGTGGACGCCAACGACAACCTCGCGCTCCCCGGCAGCGCCGAGCACGCCGCCGCCATCAGCGACTGGCACGAGTCGGCCGGCCCGCGCTGGCAGGCGCACCACCAGCGCCGCAGCGGCCACGAGGATATCGGCGAGCAGGCGGACGCCATCCGCGCCGCCGAGGACCACCTCTACATCGGCTTGCAGCACGACAGGAAGACGGCTCCCTTCGCCGGCCTGATCGACGAGCTGGCGCTGCACGGCAGCGGCCTGCTGCCGGGCGAGGTACGGGCCAGCATCGCCGTCCACCGCCGTGCCGACGGCGAGCTCTCCTCGGGCGTGATTCCGCGCCCCGTCTCCGGCTGGGGCCGCTTCGGTGCCGCAGCGCACACTCCCGAGGGCACCGCCGTGGAGTTCTCGGTAACCGCGCCGGACGGCACCGTCCTGCGTAGCGGCGTCAGCCCCGGCGACTCACTGGCCGACCTGGACGCCCCCGCGCTGCGGCTGGCCGCGCGCCTGACCAGCTCCGATCCCGGCCGCACCGCGGTGCTGCGCTCCTGGTCGTTGCACCCCGCAACGGGGTAGGCCTCCTACGATCGCGCGGCCGCCGGTTGCAGCGCCAACTCGTCGATCCGGCCGCAGAAGGGTGCCGTGCGGTCGTGGCGGCTGCCGATGAACAGGTGCTCGCGGGCGGCCCAGCGGCCGGGCCCGGTACCGGGCACCGTGTAGCAGCTCTGCCAGGTAAAGCCGTGCGTCTGACGCCAGTCGCTGAGCGCCTGCGCCTGGGTCGCCGCCGCCGGCCGCTCCAGGTCCGTCGCCGCGTCCAGAACGCCGTCGACGTAGATCAGCACCCGCCGCATCGAGTCGGCGGTCTCCCGCACCACCACGGCGACGTGCTGCCAGCGGTCGGCTGCCAGCTCCGCCGTGCCGTGGCAGCTCGCCTCCGCCATGCCGTCCTCGCCCCCGCGCCGCAGGCATACTCGCCGGCGGTTCAGTCCGAACCAGTAGTGGGGAAGCCGGCTGACGACGGTCGGCTCGCGCTCCGGGTGCGGGGTGCGGACCCAGGCCTCGATGGTGAGCTCCTGCCCCAGCCAGAGACTCGGGCAGTTGGTCACGCGCAGATGATCGTCCACCCCGTCGAAGGCCAGCGCCGCGCCGAAGCGGCCGTTCGTCCAGGCCGGTCCGTGCAACACGCCGTAGTGGCGGCCGGTGTCGTCGTGCGCGGTGTCTCCCGTACCCTCGTCGAAGCGCCACCAGGCAACGGTGTCGGCGCGGCGCACCGACCCGACGTCCGCCAGCCGGACGCCGCCGAAGGTGGTTCGGAACAGGCTGCGGTCGAGGAAGGTGGCGAAGATGCCGTTGTTCTCCGCCTCGGGATGGCTGGCGTTGTAGAACACCACCAGCAGGCGGCCGGCGCCCACGTCCACCACCTCCGGATAGGAGAAGTCCCTGAGGAAGAACTCGGGATCGTCCAGCACCACCTGGTGGTGGGCGAAGTCCCAGGTGGCGCCGCCGTCGAACGACGGCACCGCAAGGCTGCGGCCGTTGCCGCGCTCGTCGTGCACGGCGACCAGGGTGCCGTCGCCGAGCGTGATCAGCAGCGGCTGGCTGGCGATCGGCGTGTGCCACAGGTCACAGCGGCGCGGCGGCGACCAGGTGCGCCCGTAGTCGGTCGAGGTGGACTGCTCGTAGTGCTCGCTGACCGCTGAGCGGGTCAGCATGACCAGGTGGCCGGGCGTGGTGGTCTCGGTGACGTGACACTCGTTGGTGCCCCCCAGCTCCATGGCGCCGTAGCGCTCGAAGCGCAGCCCGCCCAGCTCCACGAGGTCGGCTCCGGGGGAGAGCGGCTCGCCGGGCCGGCGCAGGATGAACACCGCCCGCCGCAGCGAGGTGTACGAGGTGACCCCTTCGTCGGCGAAATCCGGGACGCTGCCGAGCCACAGGAACTCGCCGTTGGAGAGCTCCAGCATCGGCGTGCAGAGAAACTGGAAGCCGTCGCCGAGCTTGGGAAGCTGTTCCCAGCTCTGCCCCTCGTCATGCGAGCGCAGCACGTACATCTCGGGGCGCTGCGTGCCCACGGTGCGCGGCTCGGGTTCCGGGATACGCGCCCAGGCGCCCAGCCAGAGGGTGCCGTCGCCGGTCTGCACCAGGTTCTCGGGACCGCCGGTATCCCACGCTCCCGGCCGCCGGAAGTCGACCACCCAGGGCGCGCTCCAACTGCGCCCGCCGTCCAGCGAGCGCGCCGCCACGGTGCGCCCGAAGGAGCAGTAGGAGTGGCCGCTCGCCTCGCGCCACACCGCCAGCAGCGCACCGCTGTGCAGCCGCGTGACCAGGGGAAAGAAGCCGCAACGCAGGCGGCGCTGCTCGGGGAGGCGGAACCAGGGGGCGTCGACGTCGATTCCGTGCGCTGACGCGAGCTGCCTCAGGTCGGCGTCCGGCGGTACGTCGTAGTTCAGGTCCGCGGGACTGACCCGGACGTCGGGCCGGCGCGGCACGCGTGCGAAGCGGCGCACCAGCTCGACGTTGCGGTGCGCGGATACCGTGTTCCAATCGCGGAACGAATCGTGCAGAGCGTCGCTGCTGCGTGGGGTCATCCGTTCACCTCCCGCAGGCGCACGGCGCGGATCTGGCAGTCGTCGTCCACGAAGGCGGTATGGAACACGCACAGCAGGTCGCCGTCCGGCAGCCGCAGCACGCTCGGATAGCCGCAGGCGGTGGCCCAGCCCCGGTAGGGTCCCGGCGAGCGGTACAGCATCCCCTGGTAGTGCCACGACTCGCCGCGGTCCCAGCTCGCGCTGAAGCCGATGCCCGGCCGCTGCTCGTGCATGTCGCGATACACGCAGATGATGGCGTGGCCCAGCGCCGCCAGGCGCGGGCAGTGGCCGAGGAAACCGGTCGTGGCCAGCGGCGTCCAGCTCCGGCCGCCATCCTCGGAGTAGCTCTGGTAGGAGGCGTACGGCCGTGCGTCGCTGCGCAGCACGGTGAGCAGCCGTCCGTCCCTCAGCGGCAGCGTGTCGGGCTCGCGCAGTTCCAGCGTGGCGTCGTGGCTCAGCAGGACCCGCTCCGACCAGGAATCGCCGCGGTCGCGAGAGAATGCGATGGCGGCCAGGTTGGGCTCTCCCGGCGTGTCGGTGCCCTGGAAGCCCAGCAGCAGGCGGCCGTCCGGCAGCCCGCGCATGACGCCCTGGCCGTACGGCTCGCTGAAGGCGGCGAACACGCGGATCTCCGGGCCGGGCGGGTCCCAGGTGCGGCCGCCGTCGCTGGATCGGATGGCATAGGTGTGGAACCGGTCGCTGTTCCAGCGCGCCTTGCCGGCAAGCATCAGCAGCGTGCCGTCGTCGAGCTGCAGCAGGCGCTGGGCGCCGAACCAGTCCCAGCCCGGCTCGGCCAGCAGCGGTGTGGGGTCATCCCAGGCTCGCCCGCCGTCCGCCGAGCGCGCGGCCACCACTGCGC
>JAPOQV010000477.1 GCA_026710565.1 Spirochaetaceae bacterium
CCGGCTCGGTGGCGGCGACGGTCGGGATCGGCCTGATCGTGCTGTGGGGCACCATCCGGCTTTCCCAGGCGTCCGCGGCTCCGGCCCGCCCGTGACAGGCGCGCGGAAAGGGAGGACTCGATGACCGCGATAGACTTCGGTGCGATCAACTACGTGGCGACCGCCGTGTCGGCGGTCGCGCTGATGGCGCTGGGATTCGCCTGGTACGCGCCGTTTCTGTTCGGCAAGGCGTGGATGGCGGCGCTCGGCAAGAGCGAGGAGGAGATGCGCGCCGCGGGCCCCAGCCCGGCACTGGTCGCCGCGCTCGCGGACGCGATCCTCACCTCCCTGGTGCTGGCGATCGTCTTCCAGGCTGCGGGTATCTCCGGAGTCGGCGCCGGCATCGTCGCGGCGCTCGGCCTGGCGATCGCCTTCTCGGGGATCTCGATCATCTCCAACGGCGCCTTCGAGGGACGGCCGCGGCCGCTGGTGCTTATCAACTTGGGCTACCGGCTGGCCGCCTATCCGATCGTGGGCGTCATCCTGTCGATCTGGTAGACCCCGACCAGACCGATTCCGGGTCGAGCGGGAGCGACGCCGGATGCGCTCCGGTGGCCGCCCGGACGGCGTTGGCGGTGGCCGCGGCGCCGGCGACGATGGGAGGCTCGCCGACGCCGAGGGCTCCGTACGGCCCGTGCGACGGCGATTCCACGAGATGGGCGGTCACCGGCGGCACCGAGGTCGCCTTGGGAAGGCCGTAGTCCATCAGCGTGCCGGTCAGGAGCTGGCCGGCGTCGTCGTGACGCAGCGCCTCGTGCAGACCGATGCCCAGCCCCTGCGCTGCGCCGCCGTGGAGCTGCCCCTCCACCAGCAGCGGATTCATCGCGAAGCCGACGTCCTGCACGGACAGGTAGTCGGTCGCGCGAACCCGACCGGTCTCGCGGTCCACGGACACGCGCACGACGTGAGCGACGAACGCCGCCGCGCCGCCGGGGCCGGCCGCCCGGCCGTGTGCCTCGATCGGCCCGTGCCGATGAGACAGGGCCGAGTCGGCGCTCTGCGCGGCGCGGGCGAGCGCACCGACGGAAATCGTCCGGTCCGGCACGCCCGCGACCCGCACGACGCCGTCGGCGATCTCCAGGTCCTCCACCGCGGCCTCGAAGTGGTCGGCCGCCAGTGCCAGGATCTGCCGCCTGGCCTCGGCGGCAGCCGTGCGGACGGCATCGGCCGCCGAGCAGGCGATGTTGCTGCCACCGGCGCTCGGCCCGTGCGGAGCGCTGGCCGAGTCGGCGATCTGCACGCGGACGTGATGCGGGTCGACGCCGATCTCTTCGGCCGCCACCAGGACGAGCGACGAGTACACGCCGGAGATGTCGACCGCGCCCAGGGTGACCACCACGGTGCCGTCCGCGTCCACGCGGCAGGCGGCAGCGCACGGATCGACCAGGGGGATCCACCCGGCGATGGCCACACCCGTACCGCCGCCGGCGTCCGTTCGGCGGGACTTCCAGAGCGGGTGTGACTCGACCGCTTCCAGGCAGGCGAGCTGGCCGCCGGCCGGCCATGGCGTGCCGTCGGGCTGCGGGTCGCCGGCCCGCACCACGTTGCGCTTGCGGAACTCCAGCGGGTCCAGCTCCAGCGCGGCGGCCAGGGCGTCGACCGCAGTCTCGAGCGCAAAGGTGGTCTGCGGCGCGCCGGGCGCGCGATAGGCGCCGGTAGCGTGCACGTTCGTGCACACGTCTCGCCAGCGGATGGCCAGATGCGGTATCCGGTAACACCCGGCCAGACGCTTGGCGATGCCGCCTCCCATGCCGTTCGCAAACGCGCCGTTGTCCAGGGTGATGTCCACGCGCAGTGCGGTGAGCCGGCCATCGCGGTCGGCGCCCAGCTCCAGCTCGATCGCCATCGCCGGGGTCGGCGTGGTGGTCTGCAGATCGGTCGATCGATCGAGCACCAGCTTCACCGGCCGGTTCAGGTGCAGGGCCGCGGCCGCGGCCAGCGGATCGATCACGCCTCCCTTGCCGCCGAAGCCGCCGCCCACGGCCATGGGCACGATGCGGACCGCGGCAGGCGGCAGCTCCAGGATCGAGGCGAGCCGGGCGCGCACGTCGAACTGGCCCTGACAGCCGGAATAGACGGTCACTCTTCGAGTGAGGTTCGCTCCGCTCACTCCGTCACCGGCCGGATCCGGGGCCGCCACCGCCGCGGTCGGCTCCAGGTAGCCCTGGTGCACGAACGGCGTGCGGCACGTGCGCTTCACAACGCGAGCCGAGGCCTCCAGCGCCGCCTGGGCCTCGCCACGGACATACTCGCCGTCTGCGGCCGGAGCCTGGCGTGTCGCCACCGACACGCCGACCACCGGCGGACGCGGCTCGTAGTCGACCTCGACGAGCGCGGCGCCGTCCGCGGCAGCCGCCGCCGACTCGGCGACCACCAGCGCCACGGGCTGCCCCACGAAGGTGACCACGTCGCGCGCCAGCACCATCTCCTGCCGCATCGCGGGCGGTTCGGCCGTCACCGGCAGATCTGCGGCCGTGAGCACGGTAACCACGCCGGGGACGGCGCGCGCCGGGTCGGCGTGCACGGCGCGCAGCCGGGCATGTGCCTCGGTGCTCAAGACCGGGTAGGCGTGCAGCATGCCGGCGAGTTCCACGTCGGCGGCGTAGCGGGTTGCTCCGACCGCCTTCGCGCGGCCGTCGATCAACGGCCGTGGACGGCCCAGGTAGCGGTACGGGGTGCTCATACGGTGGGCTCGCCCGGCAGATCCACGCCGACGGCGGGATCGGGATCGCCACGGGCCTCCTCGCGGGTCTTGTACAGCACCAGCAGGCGACGACCGTGCATGATCGCCGCCTTGACCGCAACGCCGAAGGAACCGCCGCCGGCCACCTCGTTCTTCATGGATCTCACCACTCGTCAGGCGAGGGTATACTCGACGCCATGAGTACCCAAGTGCGCTTCCGCGTTGGCGCGATCGGACACACCGGGCGCGGCAACTTCGGTCACGGCCTGCACCTCGGCTTCGTGGGCGTCGACGGCGTGCAGCCGGTGGCGGTGGCGGACCCGGATCCGGCGGGCCGGGCCGCCGCCCAGCAGGAGATCGGCGCCGCGAACGGCTACGCCGACTACCGCGAGATGCTGGCCGCCGAGTCGCTGGACATCGTCGCGGTCTGCCCGCGCTACGTCGACCGCCACGAGGAGCTGCTCATGGCCGCGATCGACGCGGGGTGCCACATCTACTGCGAGAAGCCGATGACCGCGGACCTGGCGGCCGCCGACCGCGTGATCGCCGCGGCGGACGCCAAGGGACTGAAGATCGCGGTCGCCCACCAGAACGTCTACCTGCCGCAACTCCAGGAGCTGCGCCGACGGGTGGACGACGGCCTGATCGGCACGCTGCTGGAACTGAGGGGCACGGGCAAGCAGGACCGGCGCGGGGGCGGGGAGGACATGCTGGTGCTGGGCACCCACCTGTTCAACACGATGCGCTACTTCGCCGGCGACGTCGCCTGGATCACCGGCCACGTCACCGTCGGCGGCCGCGAGATCGGTCCCGGCGACGCCCGCGAGGCCACCGAGCCGATCGGCCTGATCGCCGGCGACGCGGTCACCGGCTACTACAGCTTCGCCGGCGGCGCGGCCGGCAGCTTCACCTCGCGCGCGAACCAGCCCGGCAACGGGCGCGGGTTCAGCCTGCAGTTGATCGGCGATCGCGGCAGCGTGGCGATGCGCGGCGCCGGCAGCGACATCGTGATCGCCCGCCACGACCACTGGGCGCCGTGGGACGGATTCGACGGCTGGGACCCCCTGGACCTGGGGACCGGCGAGCTCCACAAGGACGGCAACCGACTGGCGATCGAGGATCTGATCGCCGCCATCGACGCGGACACCGAACCGCTGTCCAGCGCCCGCGCGGCCCGCGCGGCGCTGGAGATGATCCACGGGATCTACGCGTCGCAGATCACCGGGGCGCGCGTGGCGGTGCCGCTGGCCGACCGCAGCCACCCGCTGCAACGGCTGCAGGTCTGATGGCGGCCGTGTACCGCGCCGCGCTGATCGGCTGCGGCCCCCGCGGCACCGCCATCGGGCGGGGCTACGCGGAACATCCCCGCACCGAGCTGGTGGGGCTGTGCGACCTCGACACGGAACGGCTGCGCACCCTGGGCGACGCTCTCGGCGTGACCACCCGCTTCACGGACGTGGAGGCGATGCTCGAAGCCGTGCGGCCGCAGATCGTGGTGATTCCCACCGGCACCGAGTTCCACCACGAGCTTGCGACGCGCGTGCTCGAGCACGGAGCGTATCACCTGGACGTGGAGAAGCCGATCTGCTTGGACCTGGAGCAGGCCGACGCCGTCCTGCGCCGGGCGCGTGAGCGCGGCGTGCAGGTCGCCGTCCACCACCAGGGGCGCGTCAGCCCGGCGGCACGGGCAGCGGTCACCGCGGTCGCGGCCGGGCTCATCGGCCAGGTCGTGCACGTCCTCGCCCGCGGCAAGGGCTACTACGGCGGCTACGGCATCATGAACATCGGCTGCCACCTCTTGACCGGCGCGCAGGCGTTCGTCGGACCCTGCCGCCGCGTCACGGCCAGCCTGCGCACCGACGGTCGGCCGATCACGCCGGACGACGTGGTGCCGTCACCGAACGGCATGGGCACGATCGCCGGCGAGCGCCTGTCCGCCGAGCTGGAGTTCGGCGGCGGGGTCAACCTGACGCTCATCCATGACCGCATGCCGGCGGTGAGCGGCGGGTCCATGCGCGTGGAACTGCTCGGCACCGAGGGAAGAGTCCTGCTCCAGCACGGATCCGCGTGGCACCTCGGCACTCCGTTTCCGCGACCGGGCCGGGGGCCGGACGACTGGAGGGAGATCGACAACCCTCTCGGCGGCCGGGGCGACACCCCCGAGCTCCGCAACGGCATGGAGCTGGCGTTCGTGGACGAATACGTGCGCGCCCTGGACGCGGGTGACGAGCACGAGTCCAGCGGCGCCGTGGGCACCCACTCGCTGGAGGTGATCATGGCCGCCTTCGAGTCGGCCGCCTATGGCCGTCCGGTCGAGTTGCCGCAACAGCGGCGGGACCACCCGTTGCTGCGCTGGCGAGCCGAGCACGGGCTGGGGCCGCCGCCGGCCGCTCCCCGCCCGTACGCGGAGTGGCTGGCGCACGAGGACCGGCGCCTGGGACGAGGGTAGCGCGCAGGCCGGTTACGGCTCGGCGCGTGGCGGGCCGAAGGCGCCGGCCGTCTCCAGGTCCGCAATGCGCTCGGGCGAGTAGGCGAGCAACTCCCGCAGCACGGCTTCACGGTGCTCGCCGAGGGCCGGCGCGCACGGCCTTCCCGGAGGGTCGTCGACGCCGGCCATCTTGACCGGCGTGCCGGTCACGCGGAATCCGTCCGCGCCGGCCGCCTCCACCAGCATGTTCCGGGCCGATATCTGCGGATCGGCGAACACGTCGGCAATGCCCGCGACCGGCGACACCGGCACGCCGGCTGCCTCCAGCGCCGCGGTCCAGTCCGCGGTGCCGCGCCGCGCCAGGGCCGCCTCCAGCGCCGCCTTGAGGGCGTCCCGGTTGTCGGTGCGGGGGGCGTTTGCGGCGAACCGCGGATCGACAGCCAGCTCCGGCACCTCCAGTACCTCGCACAGCCGCGCGAACAGCCGGTCGTTGCCGGCCGCGATCACGATCTGGCCGTCGCCGGTACGGAAGGTCTCGAACGGCGTGATGGAGGGGTGCCGCGACCCCAGCGGTGCGGGCTCGGCGCCGGTCGCCTGGTAGCGCGCCACGGCGTTCTCCAGCACGGACACGACGCTGTCGAGCATGGCGATGTCGACACGTGCGCCGCCGCCTGCCGCGCCTCGTTCGCGCCGCAACAGCCCGGCCAGGACGCCGATCACGGCGTACAGGCCGCTGACGATGTCCGCGATCGACGTGCCGACGCGCACGGTCTCACCCGACTCGGTGCCGGTGATCGAAAGCAGGCCGGAACGGCCCTGGATGATCATGTCGTAGGCCGGCTTGCCGGCGTCGGGACCGCTATAGCCGAACCCGGAACAGGTCACGTACACCAGCCGCTCATTGAGCGTGCGGACTCGCTCGTCGTCGAAGCCCAGCCGCGCCAGGACCCCGGGGCGGAAGCTCTCGATCAGCACGTCGGCGGCGCGCAGCAGGTCGGCGAGCACCTCGCGCCCGGCCGGGTTCTTGAGGTCCAGCGCGATCGAGCGCTTGCCGCAGTTGAGACTGACGAAGTAACTGGAGGCGCCGCCGGGCAGGAACGGCCCGAACCCGCGCGCGTCGTCCCCGTGCGGCGGCTCGACCTTGATGATGTCGGCGCCCAGGTCGCGCAGGACCATGTTCGCGAACGGTCCGGCGAGCACCCTCGTCATGTCGACGACGACGATGCCGGCCAGAGGCTTGCGGTCGGGCGAATCCATGGGCGATCGAGCGCTCAGACCAGGCCGGCGGAGCAGCGCCGGCAGAACCGGGCGTCGGGATCGCTCTCGGAGGTGCCGCACTCGGGGCAGGCCCGCTTCTGGTGGCGGCTCAGCGCCAGCGAGATCTCCATGCTTACCAGCCCGGTGGGGACGGCGATCAGCCCGTAGCCCAGGATCATGATGGCCGCGGCCAGCGCCTGGCCCAGCGGGGTCATGGGCGACAGGTCGCCGTAGCCGACCGTGGTCAGCGTGACGATGGCCCAGTACACGGACTGCGGGATGCTCGTGAACCCGCTGGCCTCGCCTTCGATCAGGTAGATCAGCGACCCGACCACGATCACGATCGACAGCACCGCGAACAGGAACACCGCGATCTTGCGCCCGCTGGCCTTCAGGGCGGCCACGATCATCTCGGCCTCCGCCACGTACTTGACCAGCTTGAGCACGCGGAACACGCGCAGCACCCGCAGCACGCGGACCACCAGCAGGAACTGCCCGCCGGGCAGCAGGATGCTCAGGTAGGTCGGCGCCAGAGCCAGCAGGTCGATGACCCCGAAGAAGCTGCGGGCGTAGCGCAGCCGGCGGGGAGTCGAGTAGAGGCGCAGCACGTACTCGATCGTGAACAGGATGGTGAACACCCATTCGGCGGCCGACAGCGCTCGGCCGGCCGCGGCGCGGATCGTGGGCACGCTGTCCAGCATGACCGCCACGACGCTGCCGACGATGGCCAGGATGAGCAGGATGTCGAAGCCCCTGCCGGCCGCCGTGTCCGACTCGAAGATGATGCGGTAGATGCGCTCCTGCGTGCGGCTTCGGGCCCGTTCGGCAGTCATCGCGGCCCGCGCGCCATGCGCTTGGTTTCGATCACCTGCGCCATGATGGCAAGCGCGATCTCATCCGGCGACACGGCGCCGATCGCGAGTCCCGCGGGGCCTCTGACGCGGTCGATCGTCCGTTCGTCGAAGCCGGCCTCCCGGAGGCGCGCGCGCCGGCGTGCGTGCGTGCGTGAGCTGCCCAGCGCGCCGATGTAGACGGCGGGGCTCGGCAGCAGGTGGCGCAGAGCCGCGTCGTCGATCTTGGGGTCGTGGGTGAGGAGCACCGCGTAGGTGCCGTCCGTGGCGGGCCGATCAGCGAGCACGTGGTCCGGCCACTCGGCCAACAGCTCGTCCGGCTCCACGGCGAAGCGCTCGCTCGTGGCGAACACCCGCCGCGGGTCGATCACCACGGTGCGGAAGCCAAGCTCGCGCGCGAAGGCGACCAGGTGCACGGCGATGTGGCCCGCGCCGACGATCAGCAGCTCTTCGGGCCGTGGAAGCAGGTGCACAAAAGTATCCGCCCCGTCCATTTCGAGCAGCGCGCTCTCCCGCTCGGCGGCAGCGAACTCGCAGGCGGCGGCAACGGTGTCCGCCCCGAAGGCGTGGCCGCGGCCGGATGTACGCACGCGCCGCTCGGCGAGGTCGATCAGCGCCTGTGACGCGCCCCCGCCGTTCAGCCGGGTGAGCAGGACCGCCGGCCGCTGCCGTTGCAGGCCCTCCAGGAGCGCTGCCCGCAGCTCCCGCCCACGCTCCGTCACGTATA
>JAPOQV010000478.1 GCA_026710565.1 Spirochaetaceae bacterium
GCGGGTGGGGAAGTGGCAGCCGGCGGGCGGCGACGACGGGTCGGGGATGTCGCCCTTGCCCGCCGGCTGCGCCTCCTGGTCCGGGTCCGGGAGCGGGATAGCGGCGAGCAGCGCCTCCGTGTAGGGGTGCAGCGGTTGCTCGCCGAGCACGCCGGCCGGCGCCACCTCGACCACCCGGCCCAGGTACATCACCGCGATGCGGTCGCTGACGTACTGCACGACGGTCAGATCGTGGGCGATGAAGAGGTAGCTGAGGCCGAGCTCCCGCTGCAGCCGGTTGAACAGGTTCAGCACCTGCGCCTGGATGGAGACGTCCAGGGCCGACACCGGCTCGTCGCAGAGCAGGACCCGCGGGCCGAGTGCCAACGCGCGCGCGATCCCGATCCGTTGCCGCTGGCCGCCCGAGAACTCGTGCGGGTAGCGGCGCATCACTGCCTGGTCCATGCCGACCAGGTCGAGCAGCTCGGCGACGCGCGCCTCGCGCTCCCTGCGGCGCTTCATGCCGTGCAGCACCAGCCCCTCGGCGATGACGTCGCCCACGGACATGCGCGGGTCCAGCGAGGACACCGGGTCCTGGAAGACGATCTGCATGTGGCGCTTGATGGCCTTGAGCCCGTTCCGCCGCAGCGCCATGACGTCCCAGCTCGCGCCGTCGACCGTCAGGCGGATGCTGCCGGAGGTCGGCTCGACCAGGCGCATGATGCAGCGGGCGACGGTGGTCTTGCCGGAGCCGCTCTCGCCGACGATGCCGAGCGTCTCGCGCGCGGCCACCGAGAAGCTCACGTCGTCCACGGCGCGGATGTCGCCCACCCGGCGCCGCAGCAGGCCGCGGTGGATGGGGAAGAGCTTGCTGAGCCCGTCGACCTCCAGAAGGTTCATTCGTAGAGCCAGCAGGCCACCCGGTGGCCCTCCTCCGTCGCCGTCACCGGCGGCTCGTCGGTGAAGCAGCGAGGCTGCGCGTGCGGGCAGCGGGGCGCGAAGCTGCACCCGCGCCGCTGTCCGTACGGCGAGGGCACCGTGCCTTCGATCGCTTCCAGGGCGGTGCTCTTGGTCACCCCGCGCAGCGGCATCGAGCGCAGCAGCCCCTGCGTGTAGGGGTGCAGGGGCCGCTTGAACACCGAGTGGACATCGGTGAGCTCGACGATCCGGCCCAGGTACATGACCGCCACGCGCTGCGCCATGCGGGCGACCAGCCCCATGTTGTGGGTGATGACCACCAGCGACATGGCGTACGCCTCGTGCAGCTCCAGCATCAGGTCGACGATCTGTGCCTGGATGGTGACGTCCAGGGCGGTGGTCGGCTCGTCGGCGAACAGCAGGCGCGGGTTGCAGCTCAGCGCCATTGCGATCATCACCCGCTGGCGCATGCCGCCGCTCATCTGACCGGGATAGTCGTCCACCCGCCGGGCGGGCGCGGCGATGCCGACCCGCTCGATGAGCTCGACGGCCCGCTCGCGGGCGGCTTTTTTGTCCGTGTCCCGGTGCAGCATGATGGCTTCGATGATCTGGGCGCCGACGGTCTTGATGGGGTGCAGGGAGTTCATCGGCTCCTGAAAGACCATGGAGATCTCGCTGCCGCGCAGCGCGCGAAGCTCCTCGTCGTCAGCCCGGTAGCGCGCCAGATCGACCGTGTCGCCGGCCGCACGGCGGTAGTGGATGGCTCCGCCTGTGATCCTGCCGAGCGGCTCCGGAAGGATGCGCAGCACCGACTGCGCCATGACGCTCTTGCCGCACCCGCTCTCGCCGACGACGCCGAGCACCTCGCCCTCGTCCAGGGAGAAGCTGACCCCGTCCACGGCCCGGATCACCCCGTCCCGCGTCTTGAAGTGGGTGCTGAGCTCCTCCACTCGCAGCAGTCCGACGTCGGCAGCGCCGCCGGCGGGCTTCGGGCGCATGGTCCGGCGATGGTACCACGCGCCGGGGCGCTCTCAGGCCGTGGCGGTCCCGTGCGCGATACGGGAGTCGAGCTCGGCCAGCGCTTCGTCGAGCGGCAGCTCGAACGCGGCGAGGGGTGATGTGCAGCGCGATCTCGACCAGGTCGACGCCCACCACGATCTCCGCCCGGTAGCGCACCAGCCCGTCGCGGTCGATCAGGTGGTCGGGGCCTGCGAAGCACGCCCGGTCGAAGTCCGGCCCCAGCGGGCGGCTCTCAGCGGCGTACTCGGCGGCGTCGCCGCCGGCCGGCTGCCATTGCTCCGGCACGTCGAAGCCGAAGACGAAGCCGTCGCTGGTCCCGATCATCTCCGGGACCGACAGCGACCACATGCCCAGCGCGCTGTCGCGGTTGCGGCCGAACCATTCACTCTGGCGGTACCAGCCGGAGGGACGGAAGTTGACCTGGACGTTCTGCGTCGAGCTGAGGACACCGGTCTCGACGCTGAACCCCTCGGCCACCGGCTCGCGGTGGATGATCCGGGGCCGCCGCCCATCTGTGGATCGATCCATGCCCATCCGGTTAGAGCCAGGATCAGGAACTGCGCGGAGAACGCAGCTCATCGAGGTCGCCATCCCAGCCGGACCCGCGCATCCGCCGCGCTTCTTCGACGCTCAAGGGCTCCGCCGCCAGCGTTCGGGGTACGAAGTTGACCGCCGCGCGGTCCGTGGTGAGCGAGTCACGGCGCATGACTTCTGTGCACGACCCCTCATCGACATTGATGTTCGTGCGGGCCATATACATACGATACACCATGGCGGCGGTTCGGCTTGACGAACGGCTGCCCGCATAGAAGCCTGACCCATAGCGATGGAGCCGATCCTGCTCGACGACGAACGGCGCCGGTTCTTCGACGAGAACGGCTATCTCGTCGTTCCCGGGGCGCTCTGCCCCGAAGAGCTTGGCGAGTTGACGGCCGCGGCCGACAGGATGATCGACTGCTTCGAGCGGCCGCCGGGACAAGCGTACGTGCAGCGCCGGCCGGGCGTCGTCGAGGAGCCGGCGTTCCACCCGTTGCTCGCCCACTCCTCCACCCTGCCCCTGGTGGTGCAGCTCCTGTCGCCCAACCTGCACCTGCACACCGCCGCGATCATCTACAAGTGGCCGGAGGACGAAGCCGCCGGCGACGCGCGGACGTGGCACCGGGACATCGGCATGACCGAGGACGTCGGGCACGCGGGGGTGTTCCGCGCCGGCATCAAGGTCGGCTACTGCCTGACCGATTTTCCCAAGCCACGGTCGGGCTTCACGCTGTTCGCGCCGGGATCGCACCGGCTCCCCACTCCTTTGCCGATTTCCAAGGGGGCGGTCGATCCCGACGGGGTGGTCGATCTCTGCCTGAGTGCCGGAGACGCGTTCCTCTTCGAGAACCGCGTCTTCCACAGCACGGCGCCGAACCTGAGCAGGCGAGTCTCGAAGGTCGTGATCCTGGGCTACAGCTACCGTTGGATGGGAGGGACGCGGGACAACATGCGCCTCGTCCAGCCCGGTGAGCACGTGCTGCGGCAGGTCGACGCGATCCGGCAGCAGTTGCTGGGCGGTCCGGCGGAGGGACTGATCGAGTGGGCCCGGCAGCACGGGATCGGACAGGGCCCTTTCCAGTGGACGATGGAGGTCTGACAGCACGATGGCGGATCAGGAGATCTTTGCCTGGCAGTACTCGGCCGACGCCGAGTCGGGCTGGCACACGAGCGCCTGGGTCTACGACGAGAAGTGCTACTGGGGCGGGTTCCCGCCGAAGGGTGGCGCCGACACCGATGCCGCGGGGCTGCCGGGGTGGGCGGTCGGACCCTTCCGGAAACACCCGGGCAACCCCGTGCTCGCTCCGTCTGCCGGCTCCTGGGATCCGGGCCGGTTCGGCGGAGGCGTGCACAACGGGGCGATCATCCGTGCCGGCCGCAGGTTCCACTACGTCTACCGGGGAGAACGGCCGTGCAAACCGGTCAACGGCATCGACTACCTCTGCAAGATCGGGCTCGCCGAGAGCGCCGACGGGCAGCGGTTCACGAAGGTCACGAGCGACGCGCCTCTGTTCGGCGCCGATGACCCGTTCAGCTACGAGGACGTGAGCCTGGTCCGGCTGGGCGAGACCTTCCACCTGTTCTGCAATCGCTGGGACTGGGAGCGGATCGACGATCCGTCCGTGAGCGGGTGCTGGCTGGCCACCTCCACCGATCTTCGCCACTGGACCGAGCACGGTCTGGTGTACCCGGATGCGGAGCGCATCCATCGCAACGGCGTCGTGCTGTGCAACCCGGACAACGAGCCGGTTCGGGTCGACGGCCACTATCTCATGTACGTCAACGGTCACATCATCGGCCGGTCGAAGGACTTGGTGCACTGGGAGTCGAAACAGCTCGAAGCGCGGTGGCCGGGCGGCGAGGGATGCTTCGCGCTGGCCGACTACTCCTTCGATCCCGACGACATTCTGCTGTTCACCGGCGGCCATCACAGCGGCCACTTCTACGCGATCGGCGAGGTGCGGTTCTCCAAGAGCGATCCGGAGTCGCCGTCGGCGTGGCTGCCGCGGCCCGTCCTGCACGCCGAGGCCCGCTACCCGCATGAAAGCGGATGCAGCGCGTCCGATCCGGAGCGCAAGGTGTCACCGTATCGTGACTGCATCTTCTTCAACGGGATGACGCGGCACGGCGGGGAGTGGTGGCTCTACTACGGGGGCAGCGAGTACTACACGTGTCTCGCGATCGCGCCGGGCCTCACGGAGCGTGCCCTGACCGGCTACGGTGCCGGCGTGCCGAGCATCCATCCCCGCGCTCAGCGCGTCGGCGGACTTACTTCCGGTACGGATCGGCCGCGTCGCGCAGGCCGTCGCCGACGAAGTTGAAGGCCAGCACGGTGACAATGACGAACAGCGCCGGGATCAGCAGCCAGGGGTGCAGCGCGATGGTGCGGAAGTTCTGCGCGTTCTGCAGCAGCACGCCCCAGCTCACCGCCGGCGCCTGCATGCCCAGCCCCAGGAAGCTGAGGGCGGTCTCGCCCAGGATCATGAACGGGACCGCGAGCGTGACGCGGACGATCAGGTAGCTGAACATGGACGGCAGCATGTGCCGCCGAATCGTCTGGAGATCCGTGGCGCCCGCGATCCTGGCGGCCATCGTGTAGTCCTCTTCGCGGGACGCCAGGACTCGGCCGCGCACGACCCGCGCGACCTCCACCCATCCGACCACCGACAGGACGATGGTGAGCCCGAAGTAGATCGCCGTCGTCGGCCACTTCTTGGGGAGCGCCGCGCTCAGGCCCATCCACAGCGGGATCTGCGGAATGGAGATGATGAGCTCGATGAGCCGCTGAATGACGACGTCGACGCGGCCGCCCAGGAACCCGGAGAGCCCGCCGAGCAGACAGCCCAGCACGAAGCTCAGCGTGACGCCGACCAGGCCGATCGTGAGCGAGATGCGCGCCGCGTGGATGTTGCGGGACCACATGTCGCGCCCCAGCTTGTCGGTGCCGAACAGGTGCAGGTAGCCGTCATCGCCGACCCCCAGCAGATGGATGTCGGTGCGGATCAGCCCCAGGAGCCGGTAGTCGTGCCCCCTGGCGAACACCCGCAGGGGAAACCGCACCGAGGTGTCCTCGACGTAGGTCTTGCGCAAGGTCACCGGGTCCCTGGCCGACTCGTACGCATGGACGAACGGGCCCACCAGGCCGTTGCCGGGGGCGAAGATCCGCACCCGCTGCGGCGGGGCGTTGATGCGGTCGAGGTACTGCTCGTGAATGTCGTTCGTGGAGAAGAAGCCCGCGAAGATGGCGAACAGGTAGAACAGACCGAGGATGCTGCCGCCGATGATCGCCAGCTTGTGCCTGCGGAACTTCCGCCACGCGAGCTGCCACTGCGAGGCGGTGTAGTACCGCTCGTTCCTGGCGTCCTCCGGCCGGTCGTCCGCCTGCGTGGCTCGGCGGTCCGCACCGGTCATCGGGAGTCCAGGAGCCGGATGCGCGGGTCGACCCACACCAGCAGCAGGTCGGAGATGAACGTCCCGATCACGGTCAGGCCGGCCAGGATCATGATGATGCTGCCGCCGAGCTGCATGTCCTGTCTGAGCAGTCCCTCGAAGAGGATCGGCCCCATGGTCGGCAGATTGAGGACGATGGAGGTGATCGCGGACCCGGAGAAGATCCACGGCAGCGTCCAGCCGATGGTGCTCACCAGCGGATTGATGGCGATGCGCACCGGGTACTTGAACAGCAGCCGCTTCTCCGCCACGCCCTTCGCGCGCGCGGTGATCACGTACTGCTTGCCGAGCTCGTCCAGGACGGTCGCGCGCAGCACGCGGATCAGGCCCGCAGTACCCGCGGTGCCGACGACCACGACGGGAATGGGAAGGTGCTTGAGCATGTCCACGAACTTGGCCCACGACCACGGCTGATCCGCGAAGTCGGTGGAGAACAGCCCCACCGCCGTGAAGTCGAAGTACTTGAAGAGCAGGAACATGAGGATGATCGCCAGCAGGAAGTTGGGCGTTGCCAGGCCGACGAAGCCGACCGCGGTCACGGTGTAGTCGACGATCGAGTACTGGTGGGTGGCCGAGTAGATGCCGATGGGCACCGCGACGGCGTACGTGAACATCATCGTGAAGAACGCCACCAGCATGGTCAGCGGCAGCCGCGCCGCGATGATCTCGGCGACCGGCTTCTCGTAGAGATAGGAGCGGCCCAGGTCGCCCTGGACCAGGTTGCCGGCCCACCGGAGGTACTGGGCGACCATGGGCCGGTCGACGCCGTACTGGCGGCGCAGCGCCTGCACCGCCTCCTCGGTCATCTGCACGCCGGTGAAGAGCTCCATCCTGGTGACGAGGGCCTCGACGAAGTCGCCCGGCGGGAGCTGCATGATCGCGAACGCCGCGACCGAGATCATGGCCAGCAGGACGATCATGTAGAGGAACCGGCGTGCGATGTAGCGGGTCACGGTTGCACCCGGGCGGCCGGAGGGTCAGAGACGACGAGTCCCGCCCCGGCGGGGGCAGGACTCGCTTCCGTCGTCGGGCTGACTCCTAACTCCTATCGGTCGAGGTACCACTGCGACGACTGCAGCAGCGGGTGGAAGCCGATCGACCACCCGAACCAGAAGCCGCTCGGCACGTTGTGCAGGTCGTTGCTGACGGTCTGGAACACCGGCGCCGCGTACACGGTGCCGATGTGCCAGAGCTGCTTGATGCGCCAGTCCCAGGTCTCGCGCGTGCGCTCGATCCACTCCGGCGTTCCGGGCACCAGCGTGCCGGCTTCCTGGACCCTGGCCCAGAGGTCCAGCCACTCCTGCGGCGGCTCGGTGACGTTCTCGCCCTCGCCGTTGGTGGCGACCCAGCGGTTCCAGCTATGGCCGCCGCCGCCCACCTCCCAGAAGAGCTGAACCCAGCCCTGCAGGTCCATCTCGGTGGATGCGCCGCCTCCGTCGACGATCAGCATCTCGTACAGCTCGCCCTCCTGGAGGCGCTGGTGGGTGATCTTCTCGGGCTTGATGGTCAGGGTCACCCCGACGTCCTCCCACATGTTCTTGATCACCTCGGCGACCGTCGCCTCCGGTGCCGAACCGTGCCCGGACTCCATCAGGATGTTCATCGGCTTTCCGTCGGGGCGCAGCCGCAGCTTGCGATCGGCGTCCCAGCCCAGGCCCATCTCGTCGAGGAGCTGGTTGGCGCGGTCGACGTCGTACTCGATGAAGTAATCGCCCCACGCCTCGTCGTAGAAGCTGACGTTGGGCAGGGGAGCGACCTGCCGCGGCGTCGCCAGGCCGAAGAAGACCGACTCGTTCAGCGCGTCCCGGTCGATGGCGAGCGACAGCGCCTGGCGGAACCTGATGTCCCAGAAGATGTCGTGCAGCACCGGGTCCTTCACCACCGGGTTGAAGCCGACGGTGAACGCGCTCTGGTAGTCGCCCTTGAGCGTCTGCACGCGGTAGTTGCCGGCCGCCTCGTTCTCCTTCATCAGCGGGAAGTCGCTCACCGCGAGGATGCTGAACCCGGAGAGGTAATCGAGGTCGCCGCCGAGCGCCCGCAGCAGCTTGGTCTGCGCGTCGCCGGAGTATGGCGCGATCAGCGTGTCGATGTAGGGGAGCTGGTTCCCCGCCGTGTCGACCTGCCAGAAGTAGGGATTGCGCTCGGCCAGGTACTCGGTCTCCGTGAACTCGGTGACGATCCACGTGTTCAGCGTCGGGATGCCGGGGCGCTGCTGGAAGACCCAGGATGCCTTCCAGTGGTTGTAGAGCTGGGTCCAGCTCTCGAAGCCCTGCTCGGAGGCGAGCTTGTTCGCGTCCTCGTTGTAGTCGATGTGGTATTGCCGCTGAAAGTGCTCGGCCACGAAGAAGTGACTGCGTGAGGCCGCGAACGGATGGCTCAGCGACGCCATCAGCGTGGGCTGCGGCACGGAAAGGTCGACCTGGATGGTGTAGTCGTCGACGGCGCTCAGCTCCGCGTTGGCCCATATCCAGGTCGGGCCGTGCGGCGTGAGCTCGTCGTTGTTCATCTGGTCATTCCACCAGAACATGATGTCGGCCGCCGTGAAGTCCTCCCCATCGGACCACTTGGCACCCGGACGGAGAAAGATCCGGTATTGGGTGTAATCCTCGTTTACCTCGTAACCCATGCCCAGGTCGGTCCTGATCTCGGCGCCGTTGACGTCGCGCGTAAAGAGGCCGCGCTTGAGCAGGCTGCGGAAGAACGTCCCGTCGAACTTGGCGGTGCCGCCATACACGCCCACCGACTCGAGTGGTACCGCGACCGCGGGGTCGTCGGGAAGCCGCTCCTCCACCGGAGGCAGCGTACCGGCGTCGACCAGTGCGGTCAGCATCGGTGACTCGGAGTACGCGGGCATGGTCCTGCCGGTTGCCCGCTCGTACTCGGAGACGGATGCGTAGGCGATGACGCCCCCGTCCTCGTCGCCGCCGACCATCGCGTCCTGCGCGAAGCCCGGAAAAGCGATGAGCAAGACCACGCCCATCACAAGAAGTAGTCGTCCTGGCATGTATGTACGCCTCCTAATGTCTATCCGCTCAAGTATGGGTTGCGGTACTGAACCGGGTCAACGCCTCCCACGAGGTGTCGACGGTCGCTCTACCTCAGTGGTCATCGAGCGCCGCGGGATCCGGATCGACTCCATCTCCTTCGTCGTCCGCCGCCGCGTCGCGCCTGGTCCACCCGCCGTGATGCAGACGCTGGAGCGGAAGTCCCCGAGGTCCTCGATGACCGTCGAGCGGGCGCCGAGGCTGAAGGCGGAGTTCAGCGATCAGTCACAAGGTAATCGAGAGGATAACTGGACAGAATCTCGTGTCCGGTTTTCGTAATGAGGACTTGTTCCTCCAGTTTTACCCCCGGACCACCCGACGTTCTCCCCAGGAAACTCTCCACACAAAGCACCATTCCCGGATCGAGCTGCCCGTCATACCCAGTGGCATCCCACGACCACGGAAAGTGGATGCACGGATACTCATCCGCGAGCCCCACACCATGATAGAGACAGGAGTACTGGTGAAACTCGTTCGGATCGTACACGAGCGAGTCAAAGGTCATCTCGCGAAATGTGGTGCCAGGCTTCAGCAAGTCCATGTTGGCTTGAACCTGTTCAAGTGCCAGGTCGTAGATCTCTTTCTGGGCACGCGTCGGACTCCCACTCCCGCACAGCCACGTCCGCGAAATGTCTACACAGACGCCGTAGGTGCCGATCAGGTCCGTATCGAAGGCGACGAACTCCCCGGCGTTGACAAGGCGGCTGCTGCACTCCTGATACCAGGGATTGCAGCGAGGACCTGACGCCATCAGCCGCGTCTCGATCCACTCGCCGCCTCGCGCGATGTTCTCGGCATGAAGATAGCTCCATAGCCTCTGCTCCGAGATCCCAGGCTGCAGATTCCGGCGCATCGCTTCTATCGACTGCTCGCAGGCGTGAATGGCGCAGCGCATCATCCTGATCTCCTCGTCACACTTGATACGGCGCGCCAGCTCCATCACCTCTTCTCCGTTGAAGACGTCGACACCGTGGGCGTTCAGCGCTGCCACCCCCTCCGCATTGCATCGATCGAGGGCCAAGCGACTGTTGCCACCACCGCACCGCTTCACCAGGTCAGCTATTTCCGAACCCCACCTGCAAGCCAGCTCCCTATTGCGATCTCCGGCCGCCATGAAGAACCAGCTCACCGCCGGTCGCACTTCGTCGATCACCTCGCTGTGAGCACTGAGGAATCGGGTGCCCTGAAGGTCGAACAGCACGACCGGTCCCTGGGTGGGCACGAAGGCATAGCGGGCAGCGTTGTGAGTGATCCATAGCTGCATATTGGTACTGTCGGTGGCATAGCGAACATTCAGCGGGTCAAAGAGAACGATGCCGGCGTAGTCGAATCGACGGAGTTGCTCCCGCACGCGCTCCAGACGATAGCGGCGAACAGCAGCCCGGTCCGGCAGATCGAGCCCGGCCTTTTCCCACTCGCCGACAGCCAGATCCCCGGGGCCGAGAATGTGCATGTTGAGCGCGTCGGGACCCTCCGCCGTGTCGTTCGCCGCCCGCCGGCGGGCCCCGATCCTCGACCGATGCCTGCCGCCGATATGACGGCGTTCGCCATTCATCGTCCAACCCCCTCATCGGTGGCACGGCACGCGCTCATGTCGAAGAGCGAGTGCTACGGGTTCGCTTCACCGGCTCAGGCTCCGTATCGGAGGCGGCTCATGGCCCGGCGGCGAACGGCTTTCCCTGCAGTTCCAGCTCCCGTGACCGCAGGCACGCGGTGGCGTGACCGGGGCTGATCTCAACCAGCTCCGGCGGATCGGCCTTGCAGCGATCCTCGGCGTACCGGCAGCGCGGGTGAAACGGACATCCCGGCGGCGGATCGGCCGGGCTCGGCACGTCGCCGTGCAGGACGATGCGGTCCTCCGCAGCCGTGGGATCGGTCTCAGGGAGCGCCGACAGCAGCGCCTCCGTGTACGGATGGCGGGGGTGGCGGAACACGTCTTCCGCTTCGCCGGTCTCCACGATCTTGCCCAGATACATGACGGCGACGCGGTCGCTGAGGTACCGCACCACGCTCAGGTCGTGCGCGATGAACAGGTAGCTCAGCCCGAACCGGACCTGAAGATCGATCAGCAGGTTCAGGATCTGCGCCTGCACGGACACGTCCAGGGCCGACACCGGCTCCTCCCCGACCCCGAGGCGCGCTCCGGGAGCCCGGCCGCGGGCGATGCCCATTCTCTGTCTCCTGCCC
>JAPOQV010000479.1 GCA_026710565.1 Spirochaetaceae bacterium
CGGAGGGGCCGGGCGGCAACCCCGACCCCGCGGCGGCCGCGCAGTACATCCGCAACACGTTCGCCCGCATGGCGATGAACGACGAGGAGACGGTAGCGCTCATCGCCGGCGGGCACACCTTCGGCCAGGCGCCCGGCGCCGCCCCCGACGACCAGGTCGGCGCCGAGCCCGAGGGCGCAGGCGTTGAGGAGCAGGGCTTCGGGTGGCGCAACGGCCGCGGCTCTGGCAAGGCCGGCGACACGATCACCAGCGGCCTGGAAGGCGCGTGGACCAACGAGCCCACCAAGTGGGACAACAACTTCATGGAGAACCTGCACGGCCACGAGTGGGAGCTCACGAAGAGCCCCGCCGGCAAGTCGCAGTACGCGCCCGTGAACGCGTCCGAGGCAGCGACCGTGCCGGACGCCCACGATCCGGCCAGGAAGCACGCGCCGATGATGCTCACCACCGACCTCTCGCTGCGCGAGGACCCGGTCTACGCGCCGATCTCGAAGCGCTTCCTGGAGAATCCGGCCGATCTCGAAGACGCCTTCGCCAAGGCGTGGTTCAAGTTGCTGCACCGCGACATGGGCCCGCGCAGCCGCTACCTCGGATCGCTGGTCCCGGAAGAGCCGCAGTTGTGGCAAGACCCCGTGCCCGAGGTCGACCACGAGTTGATCGGCGAGCAGGACATCGCGCACCTCAAGGCCGAGGTGCTCGCCTCGGGCGTGTCCGGTTCCCGGCTGGTCGCGACCGCCTGGGCGGCGGCGGCATCGTTCCGCGGCACCGACAAGCGCGGCGGCGCCAACGGGGCGCGCCTGCGCCTCGCACCTCAGAAGGACTGGGAAGTGAACGACCCGGCCGTGCTGGCGAAGGTGCTGCCGGTGCTGGAGGGGATCCAGGCGGAGTTCAACAACGCCCAGTCGGGCGGCAAGCGGGTCTCCCTCGCCGACCTGATCGTCCTGGCCGGCTGCGCGGCCGTCGAGCAGGCCGCACGCGACGCCGGGCACGACGTGCAGGTCCCCTTTGCGCCCGGACGCACGGATGCGTCGCAGGAGTGGACGGACGAGGAGTCGTTTGCCGTGCTGGAGCCCACCGCGGACGGGTTCCGCAACTACGTCAAGGCCGGCAACGGAACTTCGGCGGCGGAAGCGCTGGTCGAGCGGGCGTGCCTGCTGACGCTGACCGCGCCCGAGATGACGGCGCTGGTCGGCGGCATGCGCGTCCTGAACGCCAACACCGCGCAGTCCGCGCACGGCGTATTCACGGACCGGCCGGGAGCGCTGAGCAACGACTTCTTCGTGAACCTGCTCGACATGAGCACGCAGTGGCAGCCGTCCTCCGACGGCGTGTTCGAGGGCCGTGACGCGGCCGGCGGCGACGTCAAGTGGACGGCCACCGAGGCCGACCTGGTGTTCGGCTCGAACTCCGAGCTGCGCGCCCTCGCGGAAGTCTACGGCTGCGACGATGGGCACTCGGCGTTCGTGTGCGACTTCGTTGCCGCCTGGAACAAGGTGATGAACCTCGACCGCTACGACCTCGCCTGATCCAAGCGACGGCAACCGGACATGTGCCGGTTGCCGTCTCCTGTCCTGCAAGGAGTCTGTCGGATTTGCCGCACCAGCGGGAAGGCCGACAGACTCCGAAGCGGAAGGGGGGGATGGGCCGAAAGCGGAGCCGCAGGCGACGGTTGCGGGGCGCTAGCCGGCCAGAACGAGCGGCAGGATGACCGTCACCAGCACGGTGCTGGCCCACAGCGCTTCCGGCGTACCATCATCGCGTTGCCGGTCCGGCTGCCGTGCCGAGCCGTACCGGGAGATCAGGTGTTGCAGCAACAGCCCCAGGCCGAGGCCGTAGAACAGGTGCCCGATCAGCGAGCCGTAATTGGCCGAAACCGCCGCCAGCGACCAGTCGACCGGCTGGCGCAACAGTGCCGGGAACAGCGTCAGCGCGCCGAGCAGCCACCACAGCACGCCATATGATATTCCCCAACTCATCCCTGCTCCGGGGCTGTACGCCTGGCGCTGAAACAGCAACCCGAAGCTGCTGCCGATGAGGATCGATATGGCGAAGTGCACCAGAACGCCGACGAAGGGCGAGCGGGAACCGACCAGGCTGGCGACGCTGGGCAGTGCGCCGACGCCGTACATGACGAAGGTGAAGAGCGTGCCGCCCAGAACGCCGCCGGCCTGCCCGATCAGGAGGCCGCGGACGCTGCGTGTACCGGCACCCTCACGCGTGCGGCTGAGCGGATCCGAGTCCACGAACAGGATCACCCACAGCCGATTGACGACGGCATAGACCCAGCCGACGACGGCCCCGTAGAGCAGATGCGCCACCAGCGACGGGAAGTTCGCCCGCGCCGCTTCCACGGTCCAGTGAACGGGATTGCCGATGAACAGCGGAAGCAGCGTCAGCGGGCCGAGAATCCACCAGAGCACGCCGTAACCCATGCCCCAGATGAGAGCGGAGCCGGCGCCGCCCATGTTGCGGTAGAACAGGAGGGCGAAGGTCATGGCGATGACCAGGCCGATGAAATAGTGCAGCAGGCCGCCCGCCGCGGGCGAGCTCATTCCCACCATACCCGCGACGACGGGAAAGAAACCGGCGGTCTCGATGCCCCACAGGAACACCCATGCACCGAGCAGTCCACTCACTCCGCCGACGACGAGCGCCTGCACGAGCGGCGGCACCAGCTCCGGAACCCTCGGCTCTGTCGGCGACGGCTCTGCCGGCGACGGCTTGGCGGCGGCGGGGATGAACGGGAGCAGGCGGCCGAGGCCGTACATCGCCAGGCCCATCACCGCCCCGAAGCCGACCATGTGCGCCAGGAGCTCCGCAAAGCTGCCCTGTATCGCCGGCACCGTCCACTGCAGACCGCGTCCATCCGCGAGCGGCAACAGCGTCAGCGGACCGGCCAGCCACCACAGGATGCCGTAGGCCTGTCCCCACATGAGGGCCGACCCGGCGGTTCGCACCCGCACGCCGAACCCGAGACCGAAGAGCAGGCCCAGGACGCCACTCATCGGCACGTGGACCGGCCAGCCGGTGGCAGGCGCCGCCAACAGACCCGAGACGGTACCGCCCAGCACCCCGGCGATCGCCCCGGCCAGCAGACGATTGCGCGTCACGACCGCACGTCCCGTTCAGGCTCGGCGTCGAAGCTCATGGTCTGCACGATGTCAGGCGGGAAGAACACGTCCAGAACCCAGTCCAGCAGGACGCGCAGCCGCTTCTCCAGGTTGGGGAGCTTCGACAGGTAGATGGCGCGCCACATGATCCATGCCAGGAATCCGGAGAAGCGATAGCCAAGCACCTCAGCCACCGCCAACTGGTGCCCCAGCGCGGCCAGGCTGCCCAGCGTCCTGAAGTCGAACGGTTGCAGCGGCGTGCCGCGGATCGCGGCCACGACGTTGCGGCCCAACAGCTTCCCCTCGCGATAGGCGTGCTGTGCCGTCGGCGGGTAGAAGGAGCCCGCGTCGTTGGGGATGGGGATCCGGGCGCAGTCGCCCGCCGCCCACAGGGCCGGGTTTTCGACTGATCGCAAGTCGGACGAGACGGGAATCTGACCCCGCCGCGTCAGCTCGACGCCGAGTGCATGCACGATCGGATTCGGCTGATTGCCCGCCGTCCACACCACGGTGTCGGCGGCAAGACTCTCGTCGCCGATGACGATCATCCCCGGCTCGGCTCCGGTGACCCTCTTGTTGGGGATGAACTCGACGCCTCGCGCGGCCATCTTCTCCTGCGCGAACCTCCCCAGGGAATCGGTCAATTCGGGCAAGATGACCTCGCCGGGATGAACCAGGACGAACCGCACATCGCCCGGCGCAACGTTGGGATAGTAGGGCAGCATGCCCCGGCCGAAGTCGTTGATGCCGCCGATCAGCTCGACGCCGGCAAAGCCACCCCCGACGACCACGAACGTCAGCAGTTGACGCTTCTTCGCCGCGTCCCGTTCGAAGTCGGCCCGCTCGAACCTGTCGATGATTCGATTGCGGAGCCGTATGCTGTCCTGCAGCGACTTGAAGGTGAGCGTGTGGGCCTCGATGTCCCGGTTTCCGAAGAAGCCGGGGACGCATCCCGTCGTGATCAACAGGTGGTCGAATGCCAGGCTGCGGTGCGGCGAACGTACGCCGGGACTCAGCTCGACACGACCTCGTGCCCAATCGACGCTCGCGACTTCGCCCTGTACCACGTTCACCCGTCGAAAGAAGGTGCGCAGAGGCGGACTGATGTGCTGCGGATTGACGGCGCTCGACGACACCTCCGACAGCATGGGCGTGTGCACGAGATAGTTGGTCTTACTGACCAGCCACACGTCCACGCCGGGATCGTCGGCGAACGCCGTGTCGAGCGACTCGGCTGCGCTCACACCCGCGTAGCCACCTCCGACGATGACGACGTTCGTCTTCGCAGCCGGCTCCGCCGGGTGCGTTGCCGCCGGCGCCAGACGCAGGCGCTCGCACGCCAGGCCGTAGAGGAACCCGGTCAGACTGCCGTGCAGAACGTAGGCGATCAGTTCCGGGACCATGCGGGCCGCCGTGTCCCCGTGCCACGCCGGGGCGCCCGCGTTGAGGATGGGGAAGAGGCTGAGGGCAAGGACCACCCACGTCACCACCCCGATCACGAGACCGCCCATGACGTTCTCCGGGTGACTCCCGGGTGTGGGACGGAACAGCAGCGCGTAGACGGTGCCGAGCGATGCACCGGCCAGGAGCAGCCGCATCGCTCCTCCGGCGTTCATGACAATCCCGCCAGACGCCGCCGCGGTCGAGCCGAGCGTCAGTACCATCACTTCCAGCACGGCAACGACGAGGCCGATCAGCAAGCCGGCGACGAGGCGGCGCGTCACTGCATTGCCCGCACTGCGGGAGCCGGTCCGGCCGGCGGGAGTTGACTCCAGGCGCGCAGCACCTCGGCCACGCTCCAGGCCTGCGCGACACAGCCGCCCGGGAGGTGGGGCGGATCGCCGTCGAAAACTTCGCTGATGGATCCCAGGCCGGCGTCGGCCAGGTGATCTTTCATCGGGGCGAGTATCCTGCGGGTCGCCGCCGGATCCCGGTACACGCGGTAGTGGGCGGTGGCGAACGGCCCGAGCAACCAGCCCCACACGGTGCCCTGATGGTAGCCCGCGTCGCGCTCGGCCGGACCGCCGCCGTAGCGGCCGACGTAGGCCGGATCGGCCGGCGCCAGGCTGCGCAGACCGTACGACGTCCAGAGCCGGCGGGCGCAGGCGTCGACCACGGCCCTGGCCTGGGCGTCTGTCAACAGCGGGAACGGCAGCGACACCGCGAAGATCTGATTGGGCCTGAGTCGGTGGTCGGGCTCGCCCTCGGGGCCGTCGATCACGTCGTGGAGGTAGCCGCCGGCAGCGTGCCAGAATCGCCGGCGGAAGCTGCCGGCGGCCTGTTCGGCCGCGGCGCGGTAGCCGGCGCAGGCTTCCGCCGCGCCGAGGCGATGGGCCAGGTCGGCCAGCACGCGCAGGGCGTTGTGCCACAGGGCGTTGATTTCGACCGGCTTGCCGATGCGCGGCGTGACCACCCAGTCGCCCACCCTGGCGTCCATCCAGGTGAGCTGCACCCCCGGCTCGCCGGCGTACAGCAGGCCGTCGTCCGCGTCGACGCGAATGGCGTGGCGCGTCCCGCGCCGGTGCCAGTCGACGATCTCCGCCAACGCGGGAAACAGCTCTTCGACGAGCGCAAGATCACCGGTGTGCAGCAGGTACTGATGGACGGCATGGAAATACCAGAGGGTCGCGTCCACCGTGTTGTACTCCGCCCCCGCGCCGGGATCGACTTCGTCGGGAAACCGGTTGGGAAGCATGCCCCGGTCGAGGTAGCGCCGGAAGGTGCGCAGAATGTCGGCGGCAACCGCGGCACGGCCGGTGGTCAGGGTCAGCCCCGGCAGGGCGATCATGGTGTCGCGCCCCCAGTCGCCGAACCAGGGATAGCCGGCGACGATCGTTCGTCCCGCCGCCGTTCCGGGCGGGTCGATCCCGTCCGGGAGCGAGCGCTGAACGACGAATTGGTCGGCGGCCAGCGCCAGGTGCCGGATCCACGCCGGTTCCTCGGCCGGGAGCGCCTGCAGCAGGCCGTCCTGCCGCGCGCGCTCCCGCGCCAGCGACTCCCGGCCGCCGTCTGCGGCGACATCCTCCAGTGAGCAGGACAACGTCACCGTCTCTCCCGGCCCGAGCGTGCAGGCGAACGATCCCGGCGAAAACAGGTCCTCGGCCGCGTCCAGGCCGCGCTCCGCCTCCATGCGGTGTCTGAATCCCCAGTACCAGTCCGGATGCGCGCGGAACGCCCCCCGGTCGGCGACCATCCGGCAGGGCTGAGCCCCGGCGCCTGCCTGCACCGCGACCCCGCCGGCGATCGGATCGGTCGCCACTTCTCCACCATCACGCGCTGGGCCACCATCACGCGCTGGGCCACGCGTATGGCCGTGAAAGTCGCGCCAGGTGACCAGCGGGGTGGCGGTCAGGGAGACGGGGCCGGTGGCACGCGCCAGCGTGAAGCTCAGCCGAACGGTGTTGTGCCCGTGGTCCATCCAGATGCACTGCTGCAGACGCGCGTCGGCCAACGCCCAGGTCCAGACCGGTATCAGGTGGTCGAGATGGAACGATTCGATCCAGCGGTAGCCGTGCGGGTCGACGGTGCCGGCGCCGAACTCGTTGGTGAAGAGCGGATACGAGGTTTCGTCGTAGCAGGCCAGGGTATCGATCTTGGCCACCGTGAGGATGCGCTGTTGCGGCGGCCTGAGCGCGGCCACGAGCAGGCCGTGGTAGCGGCGCGTGTTGAGTCCGGCCACGGTCCCGGAGGCGAATCCGCCCAGGCCGTTGGTTACCAGCCACTCCTTGCGAACGGCGTTCTCGAAGCGGCCGCAGTCACTCCGGCCCAGCCTCACGGCCTGCGCCGGATCACCGGCGTGCCTGGCCGTGGAGCTCATGCACGCCCTCCCTCGCCGCCGATCACTCGCACCTCGCGTTCCAGGCGTACCTCGAACCGCTCCATCACCACGTCCTCGACCGCCACCGCCGCCGCCAGGAGCTCGCTGCCGCTGGCGCCGCCGTGGTTGACCAGCACCAGGGCGTGCCGTTCGGCCACGCCGGCGCGCCCGAAGCGGCGGCCGCGCAGACCGCATGCCTCGATCAACTGCGCGGCCGGCACCTTGTAACCGCCGCCGGCTGCCACTCCGGCGAGCTGCGGGCAGCGCTCCCGGACCCGCTCGTACCGATCTGCCGGGAGCACCGGATTCTTGAAGAACGAGCCGGCGTTGGGCTCCGTTTCCGGATCGGGCAGCTTGCGCCGCCGCAGCCGGACGACCGCCCGGCTCACCTCGGCGACCGTGGGATCCGCAACCCCCATCTGCGCCAGCTCCTCGCGCACGCCGGCATACTCCAGGTTCAGCTCCGGCCGCGTGCGCAGGCGCAGGCGCACCTGCGTGATCAGCATCCGGTCGCGCAGGCCGTGCTTGAAGACGCTGTCCCGGTAACCGAACGCGCAGGCGGCGCCGTCCAAGGTGCGCGGCTCGCCGCCGTCCAGCGGCACCGCCTGAAGGTCGACGAACACGTCGGAGAGCTGCGCGCCGTAGGCGCCGATGTTCTGGATCGGCGCCGCGCCGACCGAGCCCGGAATCAGGCTCAGGTTCTCGATGCCGCCCCAGCCGTGCGCCACCGCATGGCCCACCAGCCGGTGCCAGTCGTGACCGGCGGCGGCCGTCACGATCACCGACTCCGAGGCCTCCTGCACCGCGATGCCGCCCGAGCGCGGCATGATCACGACGCCCGGGTAGTCGCCGGCGAACAGGACGTTGCTGCCGCCGCCGAGCACCATGCGCGGCAGTCGGTCGAAGCGCGGGGCGGCGAGCAATTCGGCCAGCTCGCGCGCCACGCGAGCGGGCGGGCCGCCCCCGACCCGTACCAGGTAGCGCGCCGTGGCCGCCACGCGCAGCGTGTTGCAGGCGGTCAGCGGAGCGTCCGTCTCGACCCGCACCTTCCCCCCCGCTTGCTCGCAGCGTTCCTGCCGGGAGTATCCTCGCCGCCCCTCGACGCGGTCAACCGGAGGCCGGCTCGCCGACTCCTCGTGGTGCTCTGCCTTGCCAGCCAGCCGGCCAGCGGGTAGCCTGCAAGCCCTTGAGCAGCACTGCGGCACCGTCAGCCGCCGTCGGACGAACCCGCTGGCAGAGACGCCTCGCCGAGCTGGATCGGGCCAAGTACCTCTTCCTGCTCATGGTGCCGGGGCTCGTCTTCTTCGTCATCTTCCGCTACGTCCCCATCTACGGCGTCACCCTTGCGTTCAAGGAATTCGTCGCCGCCGACGGCATCCTGGGCAGCCCCTGGGCGGGACTGAAGTACTTCAACCGGCTGTTCACCTACCCGGGCGTGGGCCGGGTGTTCATGAACACCGTCGAGATCAGCCTGCTGCGCCTGATAATCGGGTTCCCGGCGCCGATCATCCTGGCCCTGATGCTCAACGAGCTGCGCGTGGGCGTGTTCAAGCGCACGGTGCAGACCATCTCGTATCTGCCCCACTTCCTGTCCTGGGTGGTGATCGCCGGGCTGGTACGCCAAGTGTTGTCGCCCTCCACCGGCCTGCTCGGCTATGTCTTCTCCCTGCTCGGTGCCCAGGCCCCGGTGCTGCTGGCGGACCAGCAGTGGTTCATCGCCATCCTGATCATCTCGGACGTGTGGCAGTCGATCGGCTGGGGCACCATCATCTACCTGGCCGCGATCGCCGGCGTCAATCCGGAGCTGTACGAGGTGGCCACCATCGACGGCGCCGGCCGCTTCCGCCTGATGTGGCACATCACCCTCCCCTCGATCGCCCCCGCCATCGTCATCCTGTTCATCCTGCGCGTCGGGCACCTGCTGGAAGCGGGGTTCGACCAGATCTTCAACCTCTACAACCCGGCCGTCTACGAGGTGGCCGACATCATCGACACCTACGTCTACCGGATGGGGCTGGAGGGCATTCAGTACAGCTTCGCCACCGCCGTCGGACTGGCCAAGAACGTGATCGGCTGCATCCTGCTGCTGATGGCCAACCGCATCAGCCGGTCGTTTTCGGACGCGACCCTATGGTAGCCCTGCGGAAGTCGCTGCTTCGCCGCCGCAGCGCCGGGGACTGGGTATTCGACATCGTCAACGTCGGCCTGATCGTGGTGCTCTGCGCCACCATCGTCTACCCGTTCATGAACCAGATCACGTTGTCGGTGAGCAATCGCGTCGACGTGCAGGCAAAGGGGCTTCACCTGTTCCCGCACCTGGGCCGCATGACCATCGATTCGTACCAGCGCGTGCTGCTCGGCGGGTCGATCGTGCCGGCGTTCTTCTGGACCGTCCTGCGCACCGTCCTGGGCACCTCGATCACCGTGACCGTGCTCATCATGATGGCGTACTCGCTGTCCAAGAAGTACCTGCCCTACCGGAACTTCTGGACCTTCCTGGTGGTGTTCACGATGTTCTTTTCCGGCGGCCTGGTGCCGAGTTTCCTGCTGATCCGGTCGCTGGGGATGATGAACACGATCTGGGCCCTGGTGTTGCCGTTTGTGGCCAACGCGTTCTCGCTGATCATCGCCCGCAACTTCATGATGTCGGTGTCCGAGGAGCTGGCCGAGAGCGCGCGCATCGACGGCGCCAACGACGTCACCATCCTGTTCCGGATCTACGTGCCGGTGTCGATGCCGATCATCGCCACCCTTTCGCTGTGGTCGATGGTCCAGCACTGGAACTCCTGGTTCGACGCGCTGATCTACATCCAGCGGCCCCCGATCCAGATCCTGCAGGCCATCCTGCGCCGCGTGCTGATCGACGCGTCGTTCACGGCGACCAGCATCGACGAGCAGATGCTGGCCATCGAGTTCCAGGAGTACACGCCGGAGTCGCTGCGCGCGGCCATCCTGATGGTGGTGACCATTCCTATCGTGCTGACCTATCCGTTCTTCCAGCGCTACTTCGTCAAGGGCATCATGATCGGCTCGCTGAAGGGCTAGCCGAGCCAACGCCTCGGGTATCGAGGCATCATTCCACTATCGTTCCTATTGGGAGGCACGATGAAACGGTTCTTTTCACTGACCGGAACGGCACTGCTGATTCTGGTCCTGTCAGCCGGCATGGCCGGCGCGACCGGCGAAGCCGAAGGGGGCTCAGCCGAGGGCCCGACGGTGATCAAGTGGTTCGGCACCCGCGGCGTGCCCGGTCCCGACGCGCCGATCCCGCCGATGCTCGAGGATCTGGTGAGCCAGAAGGTCGGCTTCGACGTCCAGTTCGAGATCTACGGCGCCGTGGACAACCACATGGAGATCATCCAGCTCAACTTGGCCGCCAACGATCTGCCCGACCTCTTCCACGTGTTCAACATCAACGAGGACTTCCTGCGCCAGGCGTCGGCGAAGTTCGAGCTGGCGGAGATGGAAGAGCACATGCCGGAGTCGTCCAAGTGGCTGCGCGGCCTCATGGGCCAGCTCGGGCTGAACGAAGAGGAGACCTGGGCCCGGTACCAGGACGCCAGCGACGGCCGCATGTGGGGCACCCCGCGCATCTGGGACACCGGCTGGATTCCGTCCGGCCAGATGTGGCGCAAGGACATCCTGGACGAGCTGGGATACGAGGTTCCCTCCACCATCGCCGAGGCCGACGAGGTGTTCGCCGCCTACAAGGCCGCGTACCCGGACAAGTTCGCGATGGGCGCGTCCGGCAAGTCCCCGACATGGCAGGCGTTCGACCAAGTGCTCAACGCGTACGGCATCGTCAACGGCGGCCAGGGCGTCCGCGACGGCATGATCAAGCAGTACTTCACCTTCCCGGAGTACAAGGAAGCGCTGGCCACGCTCCGTGACTGGTTCGCCAAGGGCTACATCGACCCGGAGTTCATCACGCACAGCAACCTCGACAAGTTCCAGGTCTTCTCGCAGGGCAACTACCTGACCACCGAGTGGATGGGACGCGGCAACTGGACGGCCGACGAGAACGCGCGCTTCATCGGGCCCCTGTTCCACAACGTGCCCGACGCGGTGGTGGTGCCGGCCACCCACATCGCCAGGGACGAGGCCAGCAAGCCGATCCAGCGGGTGTGGAACCCGTTCCTGACCCAGCTCATCGTGTTCGGCAAGCACCTGGACGATGACCACGAGCACATCCACAAGATCATGCAGGTGGCCGACGTCATCTCCCAGGACCTGGAGACCAAGCTGCTGGCCGGCTACGGGATCGAAGGCGAGCACTACACGATTCCGGAAGGCGAGACCGCGCCGCAGTTGCTGCCGGCGATCAACGCCCTGAGCACCGCCGACCGGACCGAACAGTTCGGGTTCGGCTTCTACTGGGACGGCACGTTCAGCACCTACGGGTTCCAGTCCAGCGCCGTCCAGGCCCTCGTCGAGGAGCATGCGATCGATCCGAACGGGATCTACGGCGCCAACAACCTCGACCTGTGGTTCCCGGTCGTGGGCGGCCCGGTGCGCGATGAGAGCGGCGAGGACATCGGCGCCATGATGGCCGGTGACGCCAAGCTCGATTACTTCGTGATGACGGTGCAGATACTCACCGGTGAGCGCCCGCTGGAGTACTACGACGAGTGGCTGGAGTACTACTACGCCAACGGCGGCCGCGCATGGGAGGAACACGCCACCCGGCTGTACCTCAAGTAGTCGCAGTCCAAATGGTCACGTAGTGTGGCTTCAGGCATCGGGTTGCCGGGCAGGCAACCCGATGCCGAAGGCCCTCGATCCCGATCAACTGCTCAGGCGCTCCAGCACCTTGTACAGCGCCTGGGTGCCGCGGTCCTCCAGGCCTTCCGCCATCGCCGCCGTGTAGAACTGGTTGGCGAGCGAAAGGCCGGGCAGCGCCAGTCGCATGGCCTGCGCCTCGGCCAGGGCGATGCCCATGTCCTTGACGAAGTGCTTGATGTAAAAGCCGGGCTCGAAGTCGCCCTTGACGATGCGCGGGGCCAGGTTGTTGATGGCAAAGCAGCTCGCCGCGCCCTTGCCGATCACGGCGATGATCTCGTCGCGGTCCAGCCCCGCCTTGTGCCCGTACAGCAGCGACTCGACCACGCCCACCATGGTGGAGGCGATCAGGATCTGGTTGCTCATCTTGGTGTGCTGTCCGGCGCCGGCCGATCCCATGTAGGCGATGTTCTCGCCCATGATCTCGAAGTACGGCATGGCGCGGTCGTAGTCGGCGCGGTCGCCGCCGACCATGATCGCCAGCGTGCCGGCGCGCGCGCCCAGGTCCCCGCCGGACACCGGCGCGTCCAGGGATGCCACCCCGCGCTCTGCCGCCTGCTCGTGCAGCCGCTTGGCCAGCGCCGGCTCCGAGGTGGTCATGTCGATCACCATGCTGCCGCTCGCCGTCGCGGCAAGCACCCCGCCCGGGCCCAGGAACACCTCTTCCACGTCGCGCGGGTAGCCGACGATGCTGAACACCGCCTCGCTGCCGTCGGCCACGCCGGCCGGCGTGTCGCACCACACGGCGCCCGCATCGAGCAGGTCCCGCGCCTTGTCCTTCGAGCGGTTGTACACCGCCACCTCGTATCCGGCCTTGCGCAGGTGCAGGCACATCGAGCGCCCCATCACGCCGGTTCCGATCCATCCGATCTTTGCTGCCATTCGGTCTCCGTTCCCCCTTTCGCGGTCAGTATACTAAGGCGGTGCAGTACCTTCAGACGACATTGGGCCAGACCGCATTCGGCCAGTCCGCCCGCATGCAGCGGGTGCAGCCGCCGATCATCCCGCGCATCCACCGGCTCATCGCGGACAACCCGGGCACCATCTCGCTCGGGCAGGGCGTGGTCGGTTACCCGCCGCCGGCCGCCGTGCGGGAGGCGCTGGACCGCTTCCTGGCCGACCCGGCCAACCACAAGTACGCGTCCGTGTACGGCATCCCCGCGCTTCGCGAGCGCATCGCCGCCAAGCTTGCGCGTGAGAACGGGATCACCATCGGCGACGAGCACGAGCTGATGGTGTCGGCCGGCGGCAACATGGCGTTCGTGAACGCGCTGCTGGCCGTGTGCGACGAGGGGGACGAGGTGGTGCTGATGTCCCCGTACTACTTCAACCACGAGATGGCGGTGACCATGGCCGGCTGCCGGCCGGTGCTGGTCGGCACCGACGCCGACTTCCAGCTCGACCTGGAGGCCGTGGCGGACGCCATCACGGACCACACGCGCGCGGTCGTGACGATCTCGCCGAACAACCCGTCCGGCGCCGTCTATCCGGAGGCGGACCTGCGCAAACTGAACCGCCTGTGCGCGGAGCGCGGCGTCTACCACGTCCACGACGAGGCGTACGAGTACTTCCTCTACGACGGCGCCGAGCACTTCTCGCCCGGGTCGCTGCCGGATGCCGGCGAGCACACGATCTCCCTGTTCTCCCTGTCCAAGGCGTACGGGTTTGCGAGCTGGCGGGTCGGCTATTTGCGCCTGCCCGCGCACCTGACCGACGCGGCGGCCAAGATCCAGGACACCATCGCCATCTGCCCGCCGATCGTCAGCCAGTTCGCGGCGTGCGCGGCGCTCGATGCCGGCGTCGACTACTGCCGCGGGCACCTCCCCGGAATCGCCGCGCGGCGAACCGCGGTCCTGGGTGCGCTTCGGGGACTCGCACCGCTGGTCGAGGTTCCGGCCAACCGCGGCGCGTTCTACGTGCTGGCGCGCGTGGCGACCGACGCCGACTCGGTGGAGGTCGCCTCGCGGCTGATCACCGAGCACGGCGTCGCGGCCGTACCTGGAGCGGCGTTCGGGCTGACCGACGGCTGCTTCCTGCGCATCGCCTACGCCGCGCCCGACGACGCCACGCTCGCGGAGGCGCTGGAGCGGCTCGCGGACGGCCTGCGGCGGATCGTATGACGCGCTACGAGGACGCCGGTTTCCTGACCGGGATCGACGTGCTGGACGCCGACGAGGTGGCCGCGGCGCGGCGGGCATTCGACGAGCTGGAGCGGTCGGTGCCGGCCGAGCAGCGCCAGATCGGCCTGCACGGCCGCCACTTCCAGGACGAGTTCGTGTGGCGGCTGGCCACCAACCCGCGCGTGCTGGACGTCATGGAGCAGGTGGTGGGGCCGGACGTGATGCTGCTCGGCACCCACTTCTTCAACAAGCAGCCCGTTCCGGACGCCGACTCGTTCGTCGCCTGGCACCAGGACGTCACCTACTGGGGCCTGGAACCGGCCGAGGCGCACAGCGCCTGGATCGCCATCGACGACAGCGACGCCGCCAACGGCTGCATGCGCGTGCTGCCGCGCTCCCACCGCGAGGGCGTCAAGGTGCACGGCACCGCGGAGCGGCAGGGCAACCTGCTGTCGATCAACCAGGAGATCCCGGACGACCAGCTCGACACGACCGGGGCCGTCGACCTGGAACTGCGCGCCGGCCAGATGTCCGTCCACCACGGCCGCCTCGTGCACGCCAGCAACCCCAACCGCTCCACGCGGCGGCGCTGCGGCCTGGTGGCGCGCTACATCTCGCCCGCGATCAGGCAGGTCACCCCGGACTCCTACGGCGGTCTGCACGAGCCGGTGCTGGTCAGCGGCCGGGACCGCCACCACCACTTTCCGGCCCGCGAAGCACCGTTCTGACCGACGTGGCGACCGCCGGCCCTTGAACGTTGAACGGCGTACGGACCCATCTGCGAATTGACAGCTTGCCGGGTATCAACCATGCTGCCTCACTACATTTCCGGGGTCCCTGCGTCCCATGGGGCCGACCGACATCACACTGCGGGAGTATCCGATGGCAACCACAACCGAGCGGCTCAAGAGCTTGGTCGACGAACACCTGGACTTGGGCCGTGATCCCGATTTCGACGCCAAGTTCAGCGATTCCGGCGTGTCCTCCGTGGACGCAGTCGCCTTCATCAAGGTCGTCAACCAGGAGTTCGACGTCACCGTGCCCCCGGAGGACTTCGGGAACATGCAGACTCTTGGCGACCTCGCCAGCTACCTGGGTTCGCGTTCCGCGTAACACGCCAGGATCCCGGGCGTCCGGATCCTCTGACTTTCTCCTATGGGCCAGCACTGGTGGCGGACGGCCCACGGTACCGGCGCTGCCACCATCGTCCACGTCGATCTGACGCCACACGCGGTCCGTGTGGAGCAGGCGGAGGCGGCCCTCGACAGTTCCGAGAAGAGGCGGCTGTCCCGTTATCGGCTCGCCCGCCCGCGGCACGAGTTCGCACTCTGCCGCGCGGCGTTGCGCGCCATGCTCTGCCGCCGGCTCGGCTGCCGCAACGATGATCTGGCCTTCGAGGCCTCGCCCCATGGCAAGCCGGCCGCCCTGGTGGCCGGCCGGCCGGCACCGGTCTCCTTCAACGTCAGCCACAGCGGCAACCATGGGCTGATAGCGCTGGCGGAACGGGGACGCATCGGCGTCGACGTGGAGGAACGGCGGTCCCGGCCGGATCCTGACGGACCGATCCGCACCGTCTTCTGCCCCGCCGAGCAGGCGGAGCTCGCGGCCGCGCGCGGGGCGCACAAGACCGACCTGTTCTTCACCCTCTGGACGATGAAGGAGGCGCTGATCAAGGCGCTCGGCACGGGGCTGTCGCTGGACACGGCCGGTTTCGAGATCCCTCCGTCCCTGCGCCACGGATCGCCCACGGGCGAGTTCCGCTTTCCCCACGACCCCGACGTCGGCTGGCGGGTCGACAACCTGGGTACCGACGACTTCGCCGCCGCCGTCGCCCATGAGCTGGAACCGGTATCGGCATGACGTCGCAACCGGTCTGGGAGATCCCCGAACCGCTGTCGGTGTGCGAGGTCCGCTTCGACGACGGCACGGTCACCACCCTGAGGAGGCACGGCAATCCGGCCGGCCCGCGGCTCGTGCTCAGCCACGGCAACGGGCTGGCGATCGATCTCTACTATCCATTCTGGTCACTGCTCGCCCGTGACTTCGACCTGATCGTGTACGACCTGCGCAATCACGGCTGGAATGCCGTCGGCCCCCGCGAGCAGCACAACGTCCCGACCCTCATCAGCGACTACCGAGCCGTGCTGGTCGCGATCGACCGCCACTACGGACCCAAGGCGAAGATCGGGGTTTTCCACTCCTTCTCCGCCCTGATCGCGCTGCTCTCGTCGTCGACGATCGAGCTTCTCCCGTACGACCAGCGCAGCCCGGTGGTGGCTCAGGTGCTGTTCGATCCGGCCCTGTGCAAGCCGGGCGCCAGCCAGATCGAGTTCGACACGGCGGCGGAGCGCGCCGCCAGCATCACCCGGCGCCGGGGGTACCGCTTTGGGTCACGGGAGGAGTTCGCGGACTTTCTGGGCTACCTGCCGGCGTTCACGAGGCTCGTCCCCGGCGTCCGCGAGCTGATGGCGCAGACCATCCTGCGCACCTCCGCCGACGGACAGGAGTACGAGCTGCGCTGCCCGCGCGACTACGAGGCGCAGATCATCGATTTCATCCGCGGCTACTCCGGGTTGGTGGATCTGGGAGCCCTCCCCTGCCCGACCAAGGTGATCGGCGCCGATCCGACCCTGCCGTACGCCTACCTGCCGACCCTGGATCTGGGCGAGATGACGGCGGTCGACTATGACTTTCTGCCCGAGACCACGCACTTCCTGCTGCTGGAGAAGCCGGCGGAGTGCGTCGCGGTGGTACGCGAGTTCCTGGAGTACACCGGGCTGCTGTAGCGCGCCCCTACCGGCTCGAGTCGGCTTGGCGTGACGGACCGGCGGCGGCCGCGGCCTGCACGCGGACGGTGACGAGATCGGTGTCATGGAACTGCTGGTGGCGGACCGAGGAGGCGAGGTGCCGCAGCAGCCGCAGCGATACCTCCTGCTCGAAGGCAGCCTCGCCCGTCTGCCCGCTCAGCATCGCGATTCGGTCCTGAACGTTCTCGCCGCCCGGACCGACGGCGAACTCCAGGACTGCGCCTCCCTGGTCGCGGTGCGCGACCAGGTGCATGCGCCGCGAGCCGCGGCCCTTCGCGTCCTCCTCTTCCCGGCCCCCGTCTTCCCCGAGCAGCGTCAGCACCGTCTCCTCCCCGGCAGCGTAGAGACGGTCCGCCATCGCGGAGTCCCAACCGTTGCGGGAGGCGAACTCGCCGAGGAACGCCCTGAGCTGCGGCAACACCGAGCGTTCGAAGCGGGCCGCCCTGAAGCGGCTGCGGCGGGACTCGGTGAGCGCCAGGAACAGCGTCATCAGGATCGCCGAGTACCCGCCCGCGTTCATGCCGTTGCGCAACAGGCCGCCGGCGAACTGCTCCAGGAGATCGGGGAACACCACGCCGAAGTGGCAGCTCACGCCGACCAGCAGGGCGATGCCGACGATCATGCCCTTGCGGGGGTCGAGGCCGTCCTGCACCACGATCCGGAGGCCCACCAGGAACAGCAGCGCCAGCAGCACGAGCAGGTAGCCGGCGAACACCGGATCCGGCACCGCCAGCACGGCCGCGAGCGCCTTGGGCAGGAACACCAGCACGATGAAGGCGGCGCCGGCGGCGATCCCGACGCCGCGGGCCGCCACGCCGGTCAGCTCGATCAGGGGTGCGCTGACCGAATAGGTCGTGTTCGGCAGGGTTCCGGCGAGCCCGGAGAGCAGGTTCCCCACGCCGTCCACGGTCACCGCACCCTGCACGCCGCGGAAGTCCACCGCCCGGCGGCCGCGCCACGACACGCGCTGCACGGCGACGGCGCTGCTCATGGTGCGTACGGCGGCGATCACCGCCACCAGCAGGAACGCCGGCAGCAGCGCCCAGAAGCTGGGGCCGAAGGTGAGATCGAAGCCCGGCCACCGCCCGCGCGGCAGGTCCAGCCACGCCGCCCCGGCGACGCGGTCGAGGTCGTACAGGCCGAACCAGCCACCGATCAGCGATCCGGCGGCGACTCCGATGACCGGCGCCCAGAGGCGCCACGCCCCGGGCGCCTTCAGCGTGAGCCCGCCGATCACCACCACGGTCACCAGCGCGCTCACCGGCGCGGCCGGCACCGGGCTGCCGGCGGGCACGTTGGACAACAAGTCGCCGACGGCCGGGAGCACCGTGAGCGGGATCAGCATGATCACGGTGCCCGAAACCGTGGGGGTCAGGATTCGCTGGAACAGCGCCAGCCGCCAGGACAGTACCAGCGGGACTAGAGAGGTGATGACCACCAGCGTGGCCAGCAGCGCCGCGCCGCCCTGTGTCACCGCCGTGATGCTCACCGAGATGAAGGCGGCGGAGGCGCCCATCAACAGCACGTGGCCGCCGCCGAACCGGCCAAGGCGGAACGCCTGCAGGATGGTGGTCAGACCCGACACCGCGACCGTGGCGAACACCGCCCAGGCGACGTACGCCTCGCCCTGTCCGGCGGCGCGCATCACGACGGTGGGAATCAGCATGATCGCCGCCAGGTTGAGGGCGGCGAGTTGCAGCCCGAGCCCAACCGCGAGCGCCGGCGGAGGCCGCTCGTCCGGCTGGTAGCGCACGCCGGAGCGGGCGTCCGCGCGCGTCGCGCTCATGCCGTGATCGACAAACGGCGACCGGCTAGACGGGAGCCCCGATGTCGGCCGGGTCGCGGCGCGAGCCGATCCAGTGCCGGCGGCGCTGGAACGGATACGTCGGCAGTGAGATCCGGCGGCGTGTCTCTCCCGCGAACAGCCCGGCGAAGGCGACCGGGAGTCCCGCCTCGTAGGCGGCCGCGACCGCTTCCACGAACCCGTTCGCCCCGACCACCTGGATTCCGGTGCCGTCCGCCGCGGTGCCCGGCGCCGCGGACGGGGCGATCTCGACGACTGCCTCGATCCCCAGGCGTGCGAGCGGATGCAGGCCGGAACGTGACGCATTCTGCGCCGGCGCATCCCACCAGGCCTCGCCGATCGTGCCTCCCGGCTCCACCAAGCGGCCCGTGGCACCGTCGATCAGCGGGAGCGACGGCGTCGCCGCCTCCGGCGCGTTCCCGGTTGCCGCCAGCGTCAACCCCGCTTCCAGGTCGAACGCGCCGGCAGCCCACGCCGCCGCGAGCTTCCCGGTCCCGTCCCCGAGCACGGCGTGCGGGCGGATCCCGGCGGCCGACCACAACGCGGTCAGCGCGCACTGCAGCGCATACACGGCCGGACGGACCCACGACGGGTCGTCGGGTTCGGCCGCCGTGTCCGTGCCCGGGAACAGCATGTCCAGCAGGGAAGCGTCCCGCGCTTCACGAAGGACCACGTCGCACCGGTCGAGCACCGCCCGCGCCACCGGCTCGCTTTCGTACAGCCCGCGCGCGGACGCACGCGACGCGCCGGCCAGACCGGCGTACGCGAGCGCCACCTTCGCCGCCTGCCGCGGCTCCCGTTCGGCTCCCGCGTCCGCGGCGGCCAGCGCCTGCAGCCTGTCACGCAGCTCACCGGCGTCGCGGAACACGATCGCCGCGCGGTGCGCGAAGTGACTGCGGCCGACGCCCGCCGTCCATGCCATGTCGGCGAGCAGCGGCCCGGCGTCGGCGGTGCCGGGCTCCTCCTCCCGCTCGTCGAGCCATGTCAGGTAGCGCGCGGCCAGCGCGCGCAGCGCGGCCGGCGACCGGCCCGAGAGCGGCAGCAGGCGCGTGCCGCGCGGCGCCGGCTCCCCGTCCGACGGCGTCCCGTCCGACGGCGTCCCGTCGGCGAGCGACTGCGGCAGATCGGCGGCCACGCGCCGTGCCGGCCCGGCGGGCCAACGCTCACCTGCGGTGCCTTCCGAGGCGGCCCCGGGGCCCCCGTACCCCTCCACCACCACGTGGGCGTTGGCGCCCGAGATGCCGAGCGCGCTCACCGCCGCCCGCGGCGGCCGATCGGAATACCGCGGCCACTCGGTCAACTCCCTGGTCACTCGCACCGGCAGCCGTTCCCAGTCGAGATTGGGGTTCAGTTCACCGCAGTGGATCTGCGGCGGGATCACCCCCCGGTTCATCGCCAGCACCGCCCTGATCAGGCCGGCGATGCCGCCGGCGGGTTCCAGGTGGCCGATGTTGTTCTTGACCGAGCCGATCAGCAGCGGCCGCTCCGCCGGTCGTCCACGGCCGTACACGGCAGCGGCGGCCTGCACCTCGATCGTGTCGCCCAGGTCCGATCCGGCGCCGTGCGCTTCCAGGTAGTCCACTTCCGCCGGCGTCACTCCGGCGCGCGCCAAGGCCTGCTCGATCACCCGCTCCTGCGCCGGACCGTTGGGAACCGTCGGGCCGGCGCTCGCCCCGTTCTGGTTGACCGCCGACCCGCGGATCACGCCCCAGACGCGGTCGCCGTCCGCCTCCGCCTCGCGGAGCCGCTTGAGTACCACGAGCCCGCAGCCTTCGCCGCGCACGAAGCCGTCCGCGCCGGCCGCGAAGGCGTTGCACTGCCCCCTGGGCGACAGCAACCCCAGCTCCGCCATCTCGCGGGTGACCGCCGGTGACAGGATCGCGTGCACGCCGCCGACCAGGGCCAGATCCACCTCGCCCTGACGCAGGCCGGCCACGGCCTGATGCACCGCGACCAGCGCCGACGCGCAGTTGAGCTCGACCGGCATGGTCGGGCCCGCCAGCCCGAACTGGAAGGAGACGCGCCCCACGGTCATGCTGCCGGCGGTGCCCAGGGAGCTGATGCCGTCGCGGGCGGTCATCAGGTCGCGGTACTCGCTGGCGGCGATGCCCACGTAGACGCCGGCCAGGCTGCCGCGCAACCGCTCCGGATCGATCCCGGCGTCCTCCAGCGCCTGCCAGCTCGTCTCCAGCAGCATGCGCTGCCGCGGGTCCATCAGCCGCGCCTCGATCGGCCGGATCCCGAAGAAGCGCGCGTCGAACCGGTCGATCTCCGTCACGAATCCCCCGCGCCCGAACGGCCCTTCGCCGATGGAAGAGCCGCCGGCCAACCCGTTGCCGGCACCCGCGTCCGGGCGCCCGTCGGTGACCGCATCCCGGCCTGCTTCGAGCTGCCGGACGAATGCCGCGATGTCCGCAGCGCCCGGGAAACGGCAGGCCATGCCGACGATCGCGACTCCCTCGTCCGTGGCCGGCACGACCTCCCGGGACTCCGTCACGGGCGGTGCCTCGAGAGCGGCCAACGGTGCCGCCCCGCCAGCCGCGCCGGGTTCGCCGCCGCCCAGCTCACCGGCCAGATGGCGCGCCAGCGCGGCGATGTCGGGGTAGTCGAACACCAGCGTGTTGGGCGCGGTGTAGGTCTCCGCGAACGCCCGGTTGAGCCGGTTGCGCAGCTCGACCGCCATCAGCGAGTCCATGCCGAGCTCAAAGAAGCCGACCGCGGGAGCCGGCGGCGACGCCAGCCTCAGGACCGCCTCAACCTCGCGCTGCAGGAATGCCACCAGCACTCCCTCGCGCTCGGCCGCGGGCGCCGACCGCAGGCGCGCCGGCAGATCGTCCGCTTCGGCGTCGGCGGCGCCCTCGGTCTCGACGGCCGTGGCAAGCAGGTCCTCCAGCAGCGGCGGCCGGCTCTCGACCGCCTCCGCGAACACCGGCCAGGCCATGGCCATCACCAACGCCGGCGCCGGGTCCCGTCGCACCAGCCGGGCCAGCGCGC
>JAPOQV010000480.1 GCA_026710565.1 Spirochaetaceae bacterium
AAGAGGCTGCACCGCTTTCCAGGTGGTTTCTCCGAGTACTGGGCATGGCGCAAACGGCGTGAGAGTCCGGTGGTGGCGGCCGGCGGCGTGCGCGAACGGCAGCCGACCCAGCAACCGATGGAGGCCCGAATCGAACGCCTGGAACACGAGAAACAGGAGTTGGAGCGCCAGGTCTCCCAGGCGCTGCAGTCCGGCGATCGCGCCGCCGAGCGGCGCCACACCGCCCGCCTCCACCGCGTCGTCCGCCAGATCGATCGGCTGTACGAGGAGTGGGCCGACAATTAGTGGTTCCTGCTCAGGAGGCTCATGTACTCCCGTTTCGCAGCAGTCCCATCTCCTTGAGAAAGCGAGACGGTGCCTTGGACCACCCCGAATATACTGCGGCATAGCTGAGCGTCAGGGCCTGTCGACATCGGGTAACTGCTACAAAACAGTTGCGGCGCTCTTCCTCGAATTCTGGCGACCGATCACCCTCTTTCTTGCTCTGGAAGCTCGGCAGCACGTCTTCGACTAGGCCGGCGAGATACACATGGTCGAATTCACTTCCTTTTGCACTATGAATGGTCATGAGGGCCACGGCATCTGGGCTGACCGGCGGCTCTTTCGAGCGAAGATCGAGTTCCTGAAGGAACCGCTCCGGATCCGAGTGTACACCGATGGTCGTCCCCACTTCGGCGCAGAGTCCGTCCCAGGCGGCGCGGTCGCTACGGAGGGCGGACAACGTCTCGCGCTCTCTGTCATCGTGAGCCTCGTCCGAAAACCATCGGTCAAGCACGGTGATCACGGCGGCGGCAAACGACACATAGTCGACGTTGCCGCGAAGATGCTGTACTACGGTGTCCGCCATGGCCAGCGCATCGGGACTGTCGACCTGTTGCCGTACGGCTCGGTCCCATCCTGTCAGCAAGTCTACGCGGTCGTCGTGTGACCGCGCGATTATGTCGGCCGCTGAGATTGCGCAACTGAACATCTCGTTGAAGGATCGGACGCACGCTTGCAACGCACGCTCGTCAGTATTGTGCACACCCAGGCGCAGGGCGCGATGTAGCCAACGAAACGCTGCGCTTTGGAATTCGTCGCGCCGGACGATCACTTGGGACTGAATGCCGAACTCTGTCAGTTTGACGGCGATCGGATCAAGCAGGCGGCGCCAGCGAGTGAGCACCGCAATCTGCTCCAACACACCGGCGGGGCGGCCGGCAATGTGTTGCGCGACGCCGAGCGCCTCGTCCTTGTCGGTTGACCATGAGAGCACTTCGATGACAGACGGTCTACCAGACGAATCGCGACCGGAGATCAGTGGCTTCTTGTCGGCGGTGCGTAACATGTTACAAGATATAAGTTTGTTCGCGCACGTCACCACGTCTACCGGGCAGCGATAGTTGGTCGGGATCTGCTGCAGCAGGGCACCGAAGTCCGCTCGGAACTGATCAAGGCGGCGGTGATCGGCACCATTCCACTGATAGATGATCTGGTCGTCGTCGGCCACCGCGAACACGTTGCGGAACTCCACACCGGCCATTACCTTAAGCAACTCGTACTGCCCGAAGTTGGTGTCCTGGAATTCGTCGACACACCAGTAGCGGTACGCGGAACGGTAGCGCCGAGCAATGCCATCAAAGCGCCTAAAGAGCAGGTGAGCGTTGGAAATGAGGGAAGCAAGATCAAGAGCGTTGGCTTCCTTCAGAGCGGCGTCATAGGCGCCATAGAAGATCTCGAACGCCGCTCCCCGCGCAGCATCCTTGAAGAACTGTGCGATGCCCGCGCCGGGAATGAGTTTAGTCTTGGCCCGATCTATCAACTCGAGAAAATCGTCGGCGCGCTCCTCAAGACCTGCGATACGGGGGTCAGAGGCGATGGCTCGGCGCGCGATCACCTCGCGGTCTTCGCTGGAGGCAAAGACTCTAAAGTCGGTCCTGATCCCCAGATGCTGGCCATGCAGCCGCAGGACACCTGCGCTGAATGCGTGAAACGTCCCTACAAATAGACGATGTTCTGCCTCAGGAGCCATTTTTTCAATTCGATGGCGCATCTCGTCCGCGGCGCGGTTGGTGAAAGTCAACGCCAGCACTCGAAACGCCCGGTCGGGTGACTCGTGAAGCAGACGGGCAGCTCGGGTAGCCAGAACCTGTGTCTTTCCCGAGCCCGGCCCCGCTAGGACAATTAACGCTCCGTCGTCATGACGAGCCGCTTGGCGTTGGATGTCGCTCAGGCTCTCAAGCGCACCTTCAAGGATCGACGGTCGTGCCATTGTCGGACTCGTGATCTTTGAGGATAGTACGCAGTCGTGTTAGAGCGTCCGGCAGATCGCTGACAGCTAACGAATTCTGTCTGAGCTGCTCTCCGAAGCGCCGTGCCCAGAGCGGCTTGTGCCGGCGAAGGGCTTTCGCGAGCGCCGCGTCGTCAGGCTCGCTGGGGAGGCCTGTCTCGAACTCCATCGCTACATCATACGCCAAGGGTCGCCAGATCGAGTTCACAATATAGGACTCAAGGTCCGCGTTATCGGGCAACTTCACGGTCTGGTCCCGGAGATCCTTATCGCTAAAGCCAGCCAGCTTTAGGCTAGATAGCGTCTTCCGGCCTTGGTCGTCGCCGTCAGCGAGAAGCGCCCAGGGAAAACGGAATGTTCGGGCAAGGCACGCAAACGCGCGGGCACTGCCGTTGTTTTGGTAGTCGATCAGGGACACCCCGCGGGCATCCAGGGGGAATGCGAGTGCGTCGAATAGGGCCGTCAGTAGGAAGACTTCGGACTGGCCCTCGCAGAGTAGCCAGAACCGGGAGAAAAAGACTTCGCCTCGAATCCGACGAGCCCAGTCTTCAAGGGCCTCCAGGTCCTTCTCTTCCAGGAGAGCATAGGACCGCGTCTGAAAATCGCGTATGGTCGGATGGTGCTTGCTCTCTTCGGCAGCGGTGTAACACTTGAGGATTTCGCGGCAGAGATTCTCGTCTATCGGTTTGGTAGTGGAAAGGAGCCCGCGCTGCGGATCGTGCGACAACTGATCAATGTGATTTCTGGCTAAGACGGCGAGCTTGTCATTGGCCGTTAAAACGCAGGACACGGTGTCGGGAACGAAATGGACTCGGACGCCGTCGGCTCCGCGGCGCAACAGGCGGATATCCCGGATAGGGACGTACTGCATGAAGTACGGCGAGTGGGAAGCGATGATCTTCTGGCCGGGCATCGCGTCGATCTGAGACCAGAGGGCGCGAACCGCTTGCGGGTGAAGATGGACCTCGGGTTCTTCGAGAGCAACGATCGGTTCGCTGTGCTCGGAGTAGGTCTCTTTGAGCAAGCGTTCGACGAAAGCGTTGAAGAGGTAGATCACTGACAAGCTCTTGACTCCTTGGCCGTGACGGTCGAGAGGCAGCCACGCAGCGCCCGTCTCACCCTGGATCACGATCTCAGACCGGGCCAATAGCTCCCAGACTTTCATTGGCAGCGCTCGGATTGACACGTCCGAGGCGGCACCGTGGGCGACGACGGACTGGATCTCTCTTAGGCGTTCGACGGTGTCGGCGACACGCGGATCGGCGCGGAGCAAGCTAGCATTCAGTTCTTCGATCTGCTCGTCCAGGGTTCGGCGTTCATCCGGCGAGATTTCGACGGCTTTGAGAAGGCGGCCCCAGAATTGCGAGCGCGATGAGAATTCCTCGGAGGCATCGCGTAAGGCCGACAAGAAGAAGACGGGAACGTATTTGAAGAACTGGTGGGTGTTGACCGCCCGTTTGGCCTCGTTAGTCGCGAGAGGGTCGCCGTTGATGTCGAGGAACGTCCAACCAGGAACGTAGGCATTTTCGAAGTTATTGCGCCTGTAAATGACTCGCAAGGTGATCGAATTGAGCTCCGTAAAGGGGTCAGTCTGGATGATTCCGAATAGTCGGGTTGTGATCTCCTCGGGCCACTCGCGAGCGGTCTGCTCGGCGAAGACCAAATCGACCGACGCCTCTGGCCCTTCCTCATCGGCCACAGCATCGTCGGTGCTGGCTGGCTCGGCGGTCGGTGCGGCGGCCGAATGGTGTGAGGCGCCACTGTCAACTGTGAGGTCGTACTCAGAGAAGCCGGTTCCGCGCTGGCCCCATCGGCGTCCGAGCGTCAACGAGATACAATCGAGCACCGATGACTTGCCCGTGTTGTTTTCTCCGATCAGAACGGTAGCCCGAGCAAGCGGAATCTCGATGTCCTTAAGTGCACGAAAGTTCCTTATCCTAATGGATGCGATATGCACGGTTCAATCCTCCTTCGCTACGGCCTGCCGGTGGGGCAGTCCCAAGACCCGTGGAAATTCGCTGTGGCCATCGTCTTGTTAGAGCCGGGACACGCGGTACGTGTCGCAGTGTCCACGAAATTGAAGTAATTCTGAAGTCCAGCGTACGCGTAAGCACCTGTTCTGCAAGGATCAGGACGTTGGGTCTAGTTTAGGTGTCGCGATGGCCGGGGTCCATCATTGTCGTGGTGTGGGCGGCGTCGACAGAATCGCTGCCTTGCGCCGGTTGCACGCGTGGCTCGGTGGCAATGGGTGCCCGTTCCCGGGTCCGGCGCTCCCGCAGGTCGGTGGTGGCATCGGTGTCGACGCGGCCGATCTCGTCCAGGACCACTCCATAGGCGTCGCGCGCGTGGGCGGCGGTGATCTTGCCCTGCGCGGCGTCCTCTTGCACCGCCTCGGGGTCGCGCTCCAGCGGATCGCCGTAGCCGCCACCGCCCGGCTGGACCAGCCGGTAGACGTCGCCGCGCTTCAGCGTGCGCAGGAACTTGCCGGGCAGCCGTTCGCCGCCGTCGGTCCGATCGGGGTTGAGCAGGTTGGCGCCGGCCGAGCCGGATGAGCCGCCCCGGGTGCCCCAGGGCAGGAACTTGGCGCGGTCGGAGCGGATCTGCAGGGTCGCCTCTTCGTGCGTGACTTCATACTCGCGCACCAGCCCCAGGCCGCCGCGGAAGCGGCCGGGACCGCCGGTGTCCGGCACGAAGCCGTAGCGGCGGATGAGCAGCGGCTGCGCGGCTTCGATGGTCTCGATCGGGGTGTTGGCCATGTTGTGCACGGGCGCGGTCAGGCCGTCGGCGCCGTCGGCGTGAGGTCCGCCGCCGCGCGGCCCGTCGTTGTTGAACTCCAGGAACACGAAGGCGCGGCCGTCCGGGTAGTAGCCGCCGAAGCTGACGCCGAACTCGCCGCCGCCCCATGCGGCCGGCACCCGGTCGGGCAGGGCCTTGGCCAGCCCCCCGAACACGGCCTGCGCGATGCGGAAGCCGCGCAGCCCGCCGGAGGCAACCCCGGCCGGGTGCTGCGGGTTGACGAAGCAGCCCGGCGGTGCGCTCACCGTGATCGGTCGGAAGAAGCCGGCGTTGGCGTCGATCGCGGGATCGGTGAGGGTCTTGAGGACGGCGTACACGGCCGAGGTGGTGTAGGGCAGGTTGGGGTTGATGGACCCGGTCGCCTGCGGCGAGGTGCCGGCGAAATCGGCGGTGAACCGGTCGCCGGCGATCGTCACTTGCACCCGGATCTCGATCGGCTCGGGGCGGATGCCGTCGCCGTCGATGAAGTCCGAGAAGCTCCAGGAGCCGTCCGGCAGGGCGGCGATCTCCGCTCGCGTGCGCCGCTCGGTGTGCTCGATGATGTCGCCCATGTAGCCGGCGAGCCGGTCGATGCCGTGGTCGGCGGTGAGCGCCAACAGGTCCTGCTCGCCTTGCTCCAGCGCCGCCACCTGCGCCAGCAGGTCGCCGTGCACGAGCGACGGCACGCGCACGTTGCTGCCGATGATCCGCCACACCGCGTCGTTGCGCTTGCCGGCGGCAATGAGCTTCAGAGGCGGCAGGCGCAGCCCTTCCTGGTAGATCTCGGTGTTGTCGCAGGCGTTGCCGCCGGCCACCCGGCCGCCGATGTCGGTGTGGTGGGCGATCACGCACAGCCAGGCGATGAGCGTCCGCTCGGCGAACACGGGCTTGAACAGGAAGATGTCGGGCAGGTGGCTGGCGCCGGAGTAGGGGTCGTTGCTGGCCAGGATGTCTCCCGGCTCGACGTCCCCGGCGAATTGGGCGAGGACGCCGTCCAGGGCGGGCTGCATGGCGCCCATGTGGAACGGCAGGGTCAGGCCCTGGGCGACCTGCTCGCCGGCCGCGTTGAACACGGCGGTGGAGAAGTCCATGCCGTCCTTGACGACGGCCGAGCGGGCGGTGCGCACCACGGTCACCGCCATGCTGTCGGCGGCGGACACCAGCGAGCTGCGGATGACCTCCCGGGTGACCGGGTCGCGGGGTGCTGAGTGGTCTGCCACTACTCGACCTCCAGGGTCATGCAGCCGTGACCGGCCGCGGCCGCGCGCCAGCCGGGCGGCACCACCGTGGTCGAGTCGTACTCCTCGACGATCAGCGGGCCGGCGATGGCGCCGGAGCTCAGGACGGGCCGGTCGACCACGGGCGTGGACAGCCAGCCGTGGCCGGGGCCGAAGTAGACGCGGCGGTCGGCCGGCTGGCGCGCCCGTCCCGTGGGGGGCAGGTCGCCGGGGCCGGGGCCGGGCGGCGAGCCGTCCCGGTCCGCGACGCCGCGTCCGATCA